>JAQTXL010000183.1 GCA_028688835.1 Candidatus Nanopelagicales bacterium
CTTTTAATCCGTAGGTTCCGGGTTCGAGCCCCGGGCGACCCACCAGCCGATGGTCCTTGCTCCAGCGTGCCAGGCACCGGCCCAGGCCGTCCACAAGGCTTTGATGCCCTGAGAGAACCCACGCGAACTGCTCTCAGCAATCCACGAGGGCGTGAGTACATCGGTCTGTGCCGGCCAGGTGCGGCTCTTCGGCGAACTCGTAGTGAAGGATGCGAACCATGCCGCCGCGCTCTGTGCACCGCACACTGGCCCTGCTCCTCATCTCGATGCTCAGTCTTCTTGTCCCCATCGGGCAGGCTTCCGCTGCCAACAAGGTCGGAGGGACGTGTGCCAAGGCCGGTCAGACAGTGGGAATCCCCAACGGAACATTGACCTGTGTGCAAGTGGGGCGGAAGCTTGTGTGGCGGAACCTCTCATCGCCGAGTACTGCACAAGGTGCAGCGTGCTCACGGCAAGCCAGCACGCACTTCACCCATGCGCCCTTTGACGCTGCTGATGTTGCGCGCATCACCAACGGTGAGGAAACCAACGACCCGCGCTTTGCGTATGTCTGGGTGCGGAGTCCCTACACGCCGATTCCCATCTACGCCCCCGCCGATGGCACCCTGATCACGATCCGACATCTCACGGCGACGAAGTTCTTCCCATCAGATGACTACCAGCTGGTGTTCCGGACTGCCGGGTGCAACGACGTGTTCCGCTTCAATCACGTCACCCACCCTCGTGCCGACATCCGTGCTGCCTACCAATTCGGCGACCAGTGCAGCAGCTGCTTCGACGACAGTGGAAATCCGACTGCACGGTACCTGGAACGGGAGACTCCCGGAACCGCCGTCAAGGTGAAGGCCGGCAGCCTCATCGGTCACACCTCGGGAACTCCAACGGCACACGATTTCGACTTCGCAGTGCAGGTGAACGGGAAGACTGTGTGCCCGATGAGCGTGCTCCCTGAACCGCAGCGCACAGCACTGATGAATCTGCTGGGTCCTGGGCCCAAGGCCGCGAATCAGCCAGCAGTGCCCGGGCCCGTTCCTGGCTACGGCTGCACTGGCTATGGGGCAGCCAACTGACGCATGCGTTCGTCCAGAACCTGCGGCGGGCACGACCGCTAGCGCAAGGCGTCGACCGCGCGTGCCACCCGGATGGAGTCCCGCGCCGGCAGCACCCAGCCGCCTTCCCCTCGGATGCTGGCACTGACCTCCTCGAACATCACCTGGTAGGCGTCCGCGGCTGGGAATGACTCGATGCGCCCGTCGATCCACAGCTCGCTCGGCGTGCGCCACGAGGTGAAGGCCTGGTCGTCCTCCACACGAATCTCCCCGCCGGTGCCGCGGATCACCAGACGCTGCGACGCTGGCATCACGAAGGACGCGACGATCGTGGCGTGGGTGCCAGCGCCCCACGACAGCGCGGCCTTTGTCGTCAGGTCGATGCCACGGTCGCTGCGCACGTGCTCGAGTTCGAGGGTCTGGAACTCCTCGACCTCGGGCAGGCAGGCGAGCAATGCTTGCAGGGGGTAGACGCCGACGTCGTACAGGGCGCCGCCGCCCATGTCGGGACTGTGTCGGTAGTTGTCCGGAGCCGGCCCCACCCCGGTGAAGGTGCCGAGGAACGCGTGGATGTCGCCGATCGCGCCGTCCGCCACGAGCTCGACGATGCGCCGCATGCGCGGGTGCCAGCGCGACCAGGTGGCCTCCACGAGCAGCACGCCTGCCTCGGCGGCCTGCTCGAACACCGACGCGGCATCGGCGGCTGAGAGCACCATGGGCTTCTCGCACAGGACGTGCTTGCCCGCCTCGATGCACATGCGGATCATGGGCAGATGGGCGTCGTTGGCCAGGCAAATGTAGACCGCCTCGACGTCGGGGTCCTCGATGACGGCACGGTACGAGTTGTAGGCACGAAGGGCGCCGACGCTGCGGGCTCGGTCCAGGTCGCGCGCTCCCGCGGCCACGACACGTGCCCCGGCTGCGCTGCGCAGGGCCTCACCGGTCGCCCGCGTCACCAGCCAGCCGGCTCCGAGCACCCCCCAGCCCACGTCGCGCATCGCCCGTCCTCAGTAGCTGCTAGCAGGAACGACGGGGCGGCCCAGGTCGAGCGCCGACTCCTCAGCCGCCTCCATCACAGCGACCACGTCGCGCGACTGTCGCGCGCTGACCTGCATCGGTGCACCGGTGGCCAGATGCGCGGAGAGCTCCCGGTGGAACTCGTACGCATCGACGGAGTCGAGCGAGACGTCACTGCGCGCTCCGTCGATGCCAAAGAGGCGCACGAGCGCGGGGAGGTCAGCCACCGCAGGCTCGCCCGCCGGATCCCAGTCGCCGACGATGGCTCCCCGGGTGCCCAGCACGTGGTACTTGGGCCTGCGTGCAGCGCTGAGGTCCGAATGGGTGAACGTGGCCTGGGTCCCATCGACGAAGGTGATGGTGACGGTGGCGTGGTCGGCGTTCGTCGCGTGCATCCAGTGCCGCTTGTGGTTGACCCCGGACACGTGCGCGATGGGCAGGTCGAAGATGTTCAGGATCTGGTCGATGAAGTGCGAGCCCCAGTCGAAGATGGCGCCGCCCGACACTGTGGCATCCGAGTGCCAGTAGTCGCATGGTCGGGAGTAGCCGCCGACGAAGCTGTCGTAGTGGAAGACGTCGCCGATGGCGTCCTCGCGAATGAGCCTTCGCAACGTGACGAAGTCCCGGTCGAACCGCCGGTTCTGATAGACGACGAGCGTGAGGCCCGCCGTGGCGGCCAGGCCGATGAGCTCGTCGCACTGCCCCACCGTCAGGGCCATCGGCTTCTCGAGCACCACGTGGATGCCACGGGCCAGTGCCGCCTTGGCCCACTCGTAATGCGTGTTCGGTGGTGTGGAGATCACGACCAGGTCGATGATCCCCGAGTCGAGCATCTGTGTCGCATCGGTGAATGCGACGGCGCCAGGGGCAAGCTCGAGAGCGGCCGCGACGCGATCCGGATTGGTGTCGCAGACTGCCGTGAGCTCGAGTCCGTCGGTCGCCTGCACGGCACGGTTGTGCTCATGGCCGATGGCCCCGTAGGCGAGCAGCCCCACACGCATGGCCTCACGCTACCTGTTCCCTCGGCCGCCGCCAGCCAGTGCGCCAGGCGGGGTCAGGATCCTTTCCCGAGCAGCACGTGACGATCCGCTGGTTCAGGGGTGCGGCTTGCCGTGCCGCTCGTTGGCCACGAGCTCTACGTGGCAGGCGGCCAGGCGGCGCTGGGTGATGAGGCTGCCGGTCGCGAGGATCACCACGGGCAGCAGCCAGGCCATCAGCCAGGCGAAGCGCACGTTCGAGTTGTCGTCGAGCGAGTTGATGAAGCC
>JAQTXL010000184.1 GCA_028688835.1 Candidatus Nanopelagicales bacterium
CGTCGCCCCATGAGAAGGTGCAGGGTGCTCGAGACCCTGCCGCTGGCGCTGGCGATCGCCGCGTCGCCGTTCCCGATCATCCCCGCGATCCTCCTGCTGTTCACCGAGCGAGCCCGGGCCACCTCAGCCGCGTTCCTGCTGGGGTGGATCGTGGGCATCGCCTTCGCGGTCACGTGCTTCACCCTGGTCTCGGAGTTCATCGAGGTGGCCGACCATCCGCCGCTGTGGGCCTCGGCCGCCCGGCTGCTGCTGGGCATCGCCCTGCTCGTGCTGGGAGCCCGCCAGTGGCTCACGCGCCGGCGCCGGGAGGAGCTCCCTGCCTGGATGCGCGCCATCGATTCGGCGACGCCGGCCAGCGCAGTCCGGCTGGCCCTGCTGCTGTCAGTCGCGAACCCGAAGATCCTGCTGCTGTGCGCCGGCGCCGGCCTGACGATCGGCTCCTCCGGCGAGGCCGCGGGTGCGATCGTCGCCTGGATCGCCGTCTTCACTGCCGTGGCGGCACTCACGGTGGCCGTGCCCGTCGCGCTGTACGCGCTCCTCGGGAGCCGCGTGCTCGGGCCGCTCGGCGCAGTGCGCTCGTGGCTGCAGCACAACAACGCGACCATCATGGCCGTCGTGATCCTGGTGATCGGAGCGATGCTCGCGATCAAGGGCGCATCGGCACTGTGGTGACGGGGCCGCGCTGGCACCGTCATGGTCCCAGCTCCTGAGACGCACGCCTGCCACAATCAGCCCGTGAAACCCATGGCGATCAGGACGCTCAGCACGCTTGCCCTCACCATCGCGGCCTTGGGCCTGGCGACCCCGGCCTTCGCGTCTGAGTCGATCCCCTCGTACCAGGTCGAGGCGACCGTGCAGCCGGACGCCGTCGTCGCCTTCACGGAGACGATCACGTACGACTTCTCGGACACCCAGGACCGCCACGGCATCTTCCGCGACATCGTCATCGCCAATGACGACTCGCTCGGGCGCACGCGCCAGTACGAGGTCGACATCACGGGCGTGACCATCGACGGGCAGCCGGCGAGCTACACCACCGACGCCGGCAGGAGCATGGTCCAGGTCAAGATCGGCGACGCAGACACGACGGTCACCGGCATGCACACGTACGTCATCACCTACACGATGGCCAATGCCCTGCGCGTCGTGACCGCAGCGGACGTCGCCGACCCCGCTGCCCCCAGCGGCATCCAGGCGGGCGACGTCGAGCTCTACTGGAACCTCATCCAGAACACCTTCGGTGTTCCCATCACCGATGCGCGAGCCACGGTCGACGGCCCGGCAGCTGCACTCGCCGCACGCTGCCTCGTCGGCGCATACGAGTCCTCCAGCACATGCGCGATCGATGCGTCCGGCACGACGGTCACGCTGGGCCCGACCTCGCTCGCCGACGGCGAGTACCTGACCACCTCGATCGTGTACCCGGCCGCCGCCTTCACCGTGACCCCCGCCGAGGTCTTCGCTCCGGTGCCGCCGATCGGCCTGGCGATCGTGGTCGGCGGGGTGCTGTTCCTCGGGCTGCTCATCGTTCCCATGGCGCTGGCGATCGCCTGGCGGCGCGGTGACAAGGGCGTTGCTGTCCAGGGCATCCCGGTGCAGTTCGAGCCTCCGGACCGGCTGACTGCGGCCGAGATGGCTGCGACCTGGAAGGGCAAGGCGCCGGCGATGCGTCCGCGCGCACTCATCGCCGCGCTCACCGACCTTGCGGCCCGTGGGCATGTCGTCATCTCGGATGTCGACCGGATCTCCGTCACCAAGGTCGACGGCGCCACCTCGCCGCTGGCGCCATGGGAGACGCAGCTGCTCGATGAGCTCTTCGCCGCGCAGTCGACGGTGTCACTGCATGCCTATGACGCGTCTCTCACCACCACCTGGAACCACATCTACGACGGCATGGTCGAGACCGGCGAGGCCTCGGGCCGGCGCAATGCCGACGGGGGCGCACCTGACCGGCGCTGGAACTGGATGCTCATCATCACCGTGCTCGGCTTCGCCGGCATCGTGCTCGCCTTCGTCACGCAGTACGAGCCGACGATGATCATCGCCTTCGCGGTGACGATCGGGTCAGTGCTCGGGTGGCTCATCGCCCGCATCATCACGCCCCGGCGTGAGACTGCGGAGTCGGCCAGGTTCCTGACCGCGGTGCTCGGATTCCGCAAGCTGCTGGCGACCGATGCCTCCGAGGCCAGGCGCGAGCTCGCGCAGCGCCTGGGGCTGCCGGCCAATGCGATCCTGGCCACGATGCTCCCCTACGCCGTCGTGTACGACCTCGAGGAGTCATGGGTCGGAGCCTTCCCCGACCTCACGCCGGAGGAGATGCGTGCCACCGGCTTCAACGTCGTGTCGATCATCGCGCTCAACTCGATGATGGGGTCAGCGGCAGCCTCGGCCACCTCGGCGATGACCGCCCCCGGCAGCGGCTCGGGCTCGGGTGGCTTCTCCGGCGGTGGCGGCGGCGGCGGCGGTGGCGGCGCCTGGTAGCCGCGAGCGACCTGCAGCGCATGAGGAAGGCCCCCGGTCACCCGGGGGCCTTCGCCATGCAACGGACTCGGCTAGCCGCCGAAGACGACCTTGCCCGTGCTCGTGTCGATGATCTTGCCACCGCAGGTGGGCTTGGCATCAGCAACGAGCTCGGTGCCCTTGGCGAGCATGTACCAGGTGCAGCTCGCGGGGTTGCCGTTCGGCATCAGGCCCGGCTTGAAGCTGACCTTCTCGGCCACCAGGCCTGCGCCGTCGTAGTTCGTGACCTGGCGCAGGTTGTCGATGAACGACTGGCGCGTCGGGCACTTGCCTGCGACCTTGAGGCCCTTGATGAGCAGGTCAGCGCCGAGGAAGCCCATCGGAGCACCCGACGAGTACGGGTTCAGGCCGGCGGCCTTCATGCCGTTCGCGTACGTGCGCACTGCCGGGCGATTGGGCACACCCACCGGCACGGTGCCGTAGTTGGTGCCCAGGGCGCCTTCAAGTGCGCCGCCCGAGGTCTTCAGCACGGCCGGGTCTGACAGGCCCACGATGCTGACGCCCTTGAGCGAGACACCCTGCTGCTTCAGCGCCTGCATGATCGAGATCGCGCCGTCGATGAAGCCGACGATGATCGCGCCGTCAGAACCCGAGTTCTTGATGCGCAGCGCGGTCGAGGTCGCATCATGCGTGCCCTGCGGCTCATCCGGGATGCGCAGCGACTGGGTCAGGCCGCCCACCAGGGGGATGAGTGCAGCAGTCGCATTGCCGCCAGCGGATGCGCCGGTGCTGATGTGGTTGATGTTGGCGATCTTCGTGACGCCCATCTGCTTGAGCTTCTCCAGCACGCCGGTGCCGGCCAGGGCCGG
>JAQTXL010000185.1 GCA_028688835.1 Candidatus Nanopelagicales bacterium
CCGAACTGGAACGTTAGGACTCACGAGTGTTCACCGGCATCGTCAAAGAGCGGGGTCAGGTCGTGTCCGTCGCCCCGCTCGGGGATTCGGCGCGACTCGTGATCCGCGCACCCCTAGCCACCAGTGACGCCGGCCTGGGCGACTCGATCGCCGTCAACGGCGTGTGCCTCACGGTCGCCGGGCTCGACGGCGACACCTTCACGGCCGACGTCATGGCCGAGACGCTGGCGCGCACCTCGCTTGCTGCCGCCAAGGCCGGCTCCGAGGTCAACCTCGAGCGCGCCATGCTCGCCAGTGGCCGCCTGGGCGGCCATCTCGTCCAGGGACATGTCGACGCCACCGGGCACATCGCCTCGATCTCGCCCGCGGAGCACTGGACCGTCATCCGCATCGCGATTCCCGAGCACCTGTCGCGCTATGTCGCCGAGAAGGGCTCCATCACGATCGATGGCGTCTCGCTCACGGTCGTCAGCGTCGATGACGCCTCGCTCACCGTCTCGCTCATCCCGACCACCCTGCGCGAGACCACGCTCGGGGCACGCGAGGTCGGCGACGTGGTCAACCTCGAGATCGACGTCATCGCCAAGTACGTCGAGCGTCTGCTGGAGGCGCGTCGATGATCCCCGCAGACGAGCTGTTCAAGGACGCTGAGAAGCAGGCACGGGTGGCGGGAGCGCCGCTGCAGTCGCTCTCGGCGGATCGCGGCCCGGCGACGCAGGGCGCGGCCTCGACTGCCGGTGATGTCGCGCTGGACTCCATCGAGGACGCCATCGCCGCCCTGCAGGACGGGCGCGCGGTCGTGGTCGTCGACGACGAGGACCGCGAGAACGAGGGCGACCTCATCTTCGCTGCCAGCACCGCGACTGCCGAGCTCACGGGGTTCATGATCCGTCACACATCCGGGTACATCTGCGTCGGCATGACCGGTGAGCTGCTCGACCGGCTCGGCCTGCCGCCCATGACCGCGGTCAACGAGGATCGCAAGGGCACCGCCTACGCCGTGTCCGTCGATGCGCGCGATGTCGAGACCACCGGAATCTCGGCGAAGGACCGCGCGCACACGATCCGCGTGCTCGGCGACACCGCGACCGAGCCGTTCGACCTCACGCGCCCCGGGCATGTCATGCCGCTGCGCGCCGTGGTCGGCGGCGTGCTGCGCCGGCCCGGCCATACCGAGGCGTCGGTCGACCTCGCGCGCCTTGCGGGGTTCACCCCTGCCGGGGCCCTGTGCGAGCTCGTGAACGACGACGGATCGATGATGCGTGCCCCCGAGTGCCGCGCGTTCGCTGACGCGCACGGCCTGCGGATGATCTCCATCGCCGACCTCATCCGCTACCTGCGGCGCAATGAGCGCCAGGTGACACGCGTGGCCACGACCCGACTGCCCACCGCCTATGGCGAGTTCGCGGCAGTGGGCTACCGCAGCGAGATCGACGGTGTCGAGCACATGGCCCTCGTGGCGGGCGACATCGGCGACGGCCTCGATGTCGTGGTGCGGGTGCACTCGGAGTGCCTGACCGGTGACGTGTTCGGCTCGCTGCGCTGCGACTGCGGACCCCAGCTCGATGCGGCACTGCTGCGCATTGCGCAGGAGGGTCGGGGAGTGGTGCTCTACATGCGCGGCCATGAGGGTCGTGGCATCGGGCTCATGCAGAAGCTGCTCGCCTACCAGCTCCAGGATGACGGGCGCGACACGGTCGATGCCAATCTCGAGCTGGGCCTGCCAGCCGATGCGCGCGACTACGGCATCGGGGCGCAGATCCTCGCCGACCTCGGGGTGCGCAGCATGCGCCTGCTCACCAACAATCCGGCCAAGCTCGCCGGCCTCGAGGGCTACGGCCTGTCGATCGTCGAGCGACTGCCGCTGGAGATCCAGTCGAACCGGCACAACGAGGCCTACCTGCGCACCAAGGCCGCCCGCATGGGTCATGAGCTCGGCGAAGCCGGGCTCACCGCCCCGGAGTCGGCATGAGCGGGCAGGGCGCACCACGTTCCTCGGTGCAGGCCGCAGGCGCCCGGATCGCGATCGTCGCCGCCTCGTGGCACACCGAGGTGATGGACGGGCTCGTCGCCGGTGCGCTGCGCGCCAGCGCGGCCGCGGGTGCCACGGCCACCGTCATCAGGGTCACCGGCTCCTTCGAGCTGCCGATCATCGCGAAGGCCTGTGCTGCCAGCGACGACTTCGACGTCGTCGTCGCCCTGGGCGTGGTCATCCGCGGCGACACCCCGCACTTCGACTTCGTGTGCGCGGCGGCCACCGACGGACTCGCGCAGGTCGCACTCGACTTCATGGTGCCCGTGGGCTTCGGCCTGCTCACCTGCGACACCGACGCCCAGGCGCTCGACCGCGCTGGGCTTCCCGGATCGCGCGAGGACAAGGGCGCCGAGGCGACAGAGGCGGCGCTGCTGACCTGGCAGACCGTCGTCGACCTGTCCGGTGAGCGCTGACGAGCCCGGTCAGTAGGCTGGAGCACGTGAAGACCTTTGACGAGCTCTACTCGGAGTTGCTGCGCAAGACGTCGTATGCCGACGAGGACTCGGGCACGGTGCGGCTGCTGGCCTCCGGTGTGCACGCGATCGGCAAGAAGGTCGTCGAGGAGGCGGCCGAGGTGTGGATGGCCGCTGAGCACGAGGGTCCTGAGCGCACCGCCGACGAGATCTCGCAGCTGCTGTACCACCTCCAGGTCATGATGATCGCGAGCAATGTCTCGCTCGATGACGTGTATCGGCGGTTGTAGTCGCCATGCTCAAGGTTGCCATCCCCAACAAGGGCCAGCTGGCCGAGCCGGCGCGCGCGATGCTCCAGGAGGCCGGGTACCTGCGCAGCGCAGGCGTGCGCGACCTGGTGGTCCAGGACCCGGAGAACGACGTCGAGTTCTTCTTCCTGCGTCCCAAGGACGTCGCGCTCTACGTCGGCGCCGGCACCCTCGACCTGGGCATCACCGGCCGCGACATGCTGCTCGACTCGGGGGCCGAGGCCTCCGAGCTCCTGCCCCTGGGCTTCGCCCCGTCGACCTTCCGCCTCGCGGCCCCCATCGGGTCTGCTGCCAGGGTCACCGACCTGGCCGGCAAGCGCATCGCGACGTCCTACGACGGTCTCCTGCGCTCATGGCTGGCACAGACGGGCATCGACGCGACGGTGGTCCGCCTCGACGGCGCGGTGGAGAATGCAGTCGCCCTCGGCGTGGCCGATGCGGTGGCCGACGTCGTCGCCACCGGCACGACGCTGCGGCGCGCAGGACTGGAGATCGTGGGGGAGCCGATCCTGGTCTCCGAGGCCACGGTCGTGCGACGCACCGGTGC
>JAQTXL010000046.1 GCA_028688835.1 Candidatus Nanopelagicales bacterium
GCAGTCGACGCCGGAGACATCGACGCCCTCGCCGCGCTCATCACCCAGGAGCGCATCACGCACGTGCTCAATGTGGTGGATCCCCGGTTCGTCATGCCGATCTTCAACGCGTGTGCCAGGGCCGGCGCCCACTATGTCGACACCGCGATGAGCCTGTCCCGCCCGAGCCCGACGCATCCGTTCACCGAGCCCGGCGTCAAGCTCGGCGATGAGCAGTTCGCCCAGTCAGCGGCGTGGCAGGAGCGCGGCCAGCTGGCACTGTGCGGCATGGGGGTCGAGCCAGGCCTGGCCGACGTGCTCGCGCGCTACGCGGCCGATCACCTGTTCAGCGAGATCGACGAGATCGGCATCCGCGACGGCGCCAACCTCACGGTCGACGGCTACGCATTCGCGCCGAGCTTCAGCATCTGGACGACCATCGAGGAGTGCCTCAACCCGCCGCTCATCTGGGAGCGCGAGCGGGGGTGGTACACGACCGAGCCGTTCAGCGAGATGGAGGTGTTCGACTTCCCCGAGGGCATCGGGCCGGTCGAGTGCGTCAATGTCGAGCATGAGGAGGTCGTGCTGGTCCCGCGCTGGATCGACTGCCGGCGCGTCACCTTCAAGTACGGGCTCGGGCAGGAGTTCATCGACATCCTCAAGGTGCTCCACACCGTCGGCCTGGACCGGACCGATCCCGTGAGCGTGAAGGGCGCGCTGGTCAGCCCCCGCGATGTGCTGGCGGCGATCCTGCCCGATCCGGCCACGATCGGCCATCTCATGCACGGCAAGACCTGCGCAGGCACGTGGGTCACGGGCCTGGGCAAGGATGGCCAGCCGCGTGCGGTGTACCTGTACCACGTCGCCGACAACGAGCACACGATGCGCGAGTTCGGCGTGCAGGCGGTCGTGTGGCAGACCGCGCTCAACCCGGTGGTGGCCCTGGAACTGCTGCAGTCAGGCGCGTGGGCCGGGGCCGGGGTCCTGGGCCCGGAGGCCTTCGATGCCGTGCCGTTCCTGGACCTGCTGGCGACCGCGCACGGCCAGCCCTTCGGCATGCGCGAGGAGCCAGTGCCCGGCGGGGTCTAGCGTTGGACCATGAGCGACCACGCCCCCACGTCATGGCCCTCCTGGATCGCCGGCAGGCCGGTCACCGACGGCGAGCAGGCCGTCGTGACGCATCCAGGAGACGGCAGCGTCGTCGGCACCCATCAGGTGCCCAGTGCCGCACAGGTCGAGCTCGCGATCGCCGGCGCGTGGGCGGCTCAGGCAGCCGCACGGGCGACGCCGGCGCACCAGCGGGCCGCTGCACTGCTGCACGTCAGCCAGCAGCTGCAGTCGCGCATCGACGAGGTCGCACAGCTCATCACCGCAGAGAACGGCAAGCCGCTCATGTGGGCCAGGGCAGAGGCCGCGCGGGCGGTCTCGACCTTCCGCTGGGCGGCGGAGGAGGCGCGCCGGTTCGGGGGTGAGCTCCAGCGGCTCGACACCGATCCCGCGGCAGCCGGTCGCGCCGGGATCATCCGCAGGTTCCCGCACGGTCCGGTCCTGGGCATCGCCCCGTTCAACTTCCCGATCAACCTCGTCGCCCACAAGCTCGCACCGGCGATCGCCGTGGGCGCGCCGATCATCATCAAGCCGGCGCCTGCGACGCCGCTCGGGGCCCTGCTGCTCGGGGAGCTGCTCGCGCAGGCCGACCTGCCCGAGGGCATGTGGTCGGTCCTGCCCGTCGCCAACGACCAGGCTGCCAGCCTCGTGCAGGATCCGCGCCTGCCGGTCATCTCCTTCACCGGCTCCGACGTCGTCGGGCACCTCATCCAGGACCAGGCTCCGCGCAAGCACATCACCCTCGAGCTGGGCGGCAACGCGGCCGCAGTCGTGCTGGGCGACTACTCCTCGGATGCCGACCTCGCCTGGGCGGCGACCCGCATCGCCACCTTCGGGTACTACCAGGCCGGCCAGTCCTGCGTGTCGGTGCAGCAGGTGATGGTCGACCGCAGCGTCGCCGAACGGCTGATCCCCAGGCTCACCGCAGCGGTGCTGGCGCTGGCCGACGGCTCGCCGTGGGACGAGGCCACGGTGGTCGGCCCCCTCATCAGCGAGGCCGCGGCCGATCGCGTCGAGGCCTGGATCCAGGAGGCTGTCGATCTGGGGGCGCAGGTGCTCGCCGGGGGCACCCGCACCGGAACCTCGATCGCCCCGACGCTGCTGGCTGGGGTCGATGAACGCGCCCGGATCGCCACCGACGAGGTCTTCGGCCCGGTGCTGTCCGTGCAGGTCATCGACGGCCTCGACGATGCGATCACTCGCATCAACGCCTCGCGCTTCGGCCTGCAGGCAGGCATCTTCACGCACGACATCCAGGCCGCCTTCCGCGCCCACCGCGAGCTGCAGGTCGGTGGCGTGATCATCGGCGACGTGCCCAGCTACCGGGCCGACCAGATGCCCTATGGCGGCGTCAAGGACTCCGGCACGGGTCGTGAGGGGCTGCGCTCGGCGATGCAGGACTTCACCCACGAGCGTGTCCTCGTGCTCACCGATCTCGCGCTGTAGGCGTGGACGTACCCTGAGCCCATGCGCCACGTCGTCATCCTCGGGTCCACAGGATCCATCGGCACGCAGGCGCTCGACGTCATCGGGCGCAACCCAGACGCCTTCGCCGTGGTGGGGCTGGGTGCCGGCGGCCGCGACGTCGCCCTGGTCGCCGACCAGGCATCGGCATTCGGGGCCGAGGTGGTCGCCATCACCGATGCAGCGGCAGCACGCACCTTCGACTCGCACTATGCCGAGGCCTGTGCCCGCCGCGGGGTCGTGGCACGCGCGGTGAGCGTGCTGTCTGGTCCGCGCGCCCAGGACGAGCTTGCGGCCTGGCCCTGCGAGGTCGTGCTCAACGGACTCGCCGGCGCTGCCGGCCTCACGCCGACACTGGCGGCGCTGACCGCCGGCCGCACGCTGGCCCTGGCCAACAAGGAGTCCCTGATCATCGGCGGCGACCTCGTGCGCGCCGTCGCCGCACCGGGGCAGATCGTGCCAGTCGACTCCGAGCACTCGGCGCTGGCCCAGGCCCTGCGCGCAGGCACGCACGGCGAGGTGCGGCGCCTGCTGCTCACCGCATCCGGTGGCCCGTTCCGGGGCTGGTCCGCAGACGCCCTCGAGACCGTCACCCCGGAGCAGGCCCTGCAGCACCCCACCTGGACGATGGGCCCGCTCGTGACCATCAACTCGGCGACGCTCATGAACAAGGGCCTCGAGGTGATCGAGGCGCACCTGCTCTTCGGCATCGACTTCGACGCCATCGATGTCGTCGTCCATCCGCAGTCGATCGTGCACTCGATGGTGGAGTTCACCGACGGCTCCACCATCGCGCAGGCCAGCCCGCCCGACATGCGCCTGCCGATCGCGCTGGGCCTGGCCTGGCCCGACCGCATCGCCGATGCGATCCCCGGCTGCGACTGGTCGACGGCGACACGCTGGGACTTCCTGCCGCTCGACGACCAGGTCTTTCCCGCAGTGTCGATCGCGCGCACGGCGGGACGTGCCGGCGGCACGGCGACAGCGGTGTTCAACGCCGCCGATGAGGCCTGCGTCGCGGCCTTCCTCGACCGGACCATCGCCTTCCCGCACATCGTGCGCACGGTCGAGGCCGTGCTCGACCTGCACCTGAGCGGCGGCGATGACCGGCCGGGATCGGCGTGGGTGCCCGGGAACGCCGTCACACTCGACGACGTCCAAGCGGCAGACACCTGGGCTCGTGCGCGCGCCCTCGAGGTCGCGACCAGCCTGGCGGAGGGAGTGCGATGATCCTGGAGATCGTCGGCATCCTCATCCTGGTCCTGCTCATCGCGCTGTCGATCGGCCTGCACGAGCTGGGGCACTTCCTGCCCGCCAAGCACTACGGCGTCAAGGTCACCGAGTTCATGATCGGCTTCGGGCCCGCGCTGTGGACCCGCGTCAAGGGGGAGACCCGCTACGGGCTCAAGGCGGTGCCGCTGGGCGGCTACGTCCGCATGATCGGCATGATCCCGCCTGCGGCGGTCGACACCACGCCTGAGGCAGCGGCCGCGCGCGGCCGGTTCGCGACGATGATCGAGGACGCCCGCGAGCAGTCGCTGGCCGAGGTCGGCCCCGATGATGCCGACCGCGTCTTCTACCGCCTGCCGGTGCACCGCCGTGTCGTGATCATGCTCGGCGGCATCACCATGAACCTCATCCTGGCCACGGTGCTCTTCTCCATCGTGCTCGTGGGCATCGGGCTGCCGCAGCCCTCGCTGACGGTCGGCGCGGTGGTCGCGTGCACGCCCAGTGCCGAGCACCCCACAGGTGCCGCCCTGCCGTCGGGCAACTGCCCGACCGGCACGCAGTCGACACCGGCGGTCGCGGCGGGCCTCCAGCGCGACGACGTCATCACCTCGGTCAACGGCACAGCGGTGACCGCCTGGGACGACGTCAGCCGGCAGCTGCGCGCCTCAGGCGGCCAGTCCGTCACGCTCGGCATCACCAGGGACGGCTCGGCCATCACGGTGCCGATGCTGGTGGCCAGCGTCGACCGACCCGAGTACGACGAGCTGGGGCAGCCGACCGGTGCCACGGTGGCCAGCGGCTTCGTCGGGGTGAGTCCAGGTGTCGAGTACGTGCAGCAGGGCTGGACCGAGGTGCCGGCCTACATGTGGAGCCTCACCAGTGCAACGGCGCAGGCGCTCGTGAGCATGCCGGTGCGCCTGTACGAGCTCGTCGCCCAGACCCTCATCGGCGGTGAGGAGCGGGCCATCGACGGCCCGGTCAGCGTGGTCGGCGTGAGCCGCATCGGCGGGCAGGTCGCAGCGATGGACGAGCCGCTCAAGGGCAAGATCGCAACCTTCCTGGGCCTGGCCGCCTCGCTCAACCTGTTCCTGGCACTGTTCAACCTGCTGCCCATCCCGCCCCTGGATGGCGGTCACGTGGCAGGCGCGCTCTACGAGGCGCTGCGCAGGTCGCTGGCCCGCATGCGCGGGCGGCCTGACCCGGGGCCGGTCGATGTGGCGCGGCTCCTGCCGATCGCCTACCTCACCGCGATCGTGCTCGTGGGCATGGGCGTGGTGGTCATCTGGGCCGACTTGGTCAAGCCCATCTCGCTCGGCTGACGCGACGGACGATAATGGCCCGGTGAGCATCGAATTGGGCATGCCGGCAGTACCACGAGTCATCGCACCACGGCGCAGGTCGCGGCAGCTGCTCCTCAAGCACCCCACGCACCCGGTGCTCGTCGGCGGTGACGCACCCATCAGCGTGCAGTCGATGTGCACCACGCTCACCTCCGACGTCAATGCGACGCTGCAGCAGATCGCCGAGCTCACCGCCGCCGGCTGCCAGGTCGTGCGCGTCGCCTGCCCGAGCCAGGACGATGCCGACGCACTCCCGCAGATCGCCAGCCACGCGGGCATCCCGGTGATCGCCGACATCCACTTCCAACCCAAGTACGTCTTCGCGGCCATCGAGGCCGGGTGCGCCGGCGTGCGCGTGAACCCCGGCAACATCAAGAAGTTCGACGATCAGATCGCCGCCATCTCGCAGGCCGCCCGCGAGACCGCGACCCCCATCCGCATCGGCGTCAATGCCGGCTCCCTCGATCCGCGCCTGCTGCAGAAGTACGGCAAGGCGACCCCCGAGGCCCTGGTCGAGTCCGCGCTGTGGGAGGCGTCGCTGTTCGAGGAGCACGGATTCCGTGACATCAAGATCTCGGTCAAGCACCACGACCCGGTGATCATGGTGGAGGCCTACCTGCAGCTCGCGGAGCAGTGCGACTACCCGCTGCACCTGGGGGTCACCGAGGCCGGACCGGCCTTCCAGGGCACGGTGAAGTCAGCCGTCGCCTTCGGCGCCCTGCTGAGCCGGGGCATCGGTGACACCATCCGCGTGTCGCTGTCGGCGCCGCCAGTCGAGGAGATCAAGGTCGGCAACGCGATCCTGGAGTCCCTGAACCTGCGCCAGCGCGGCCTGGAGATCGTGAGCTGCCCGTCATGCGGGCGTGCCCAGGTCGACGTCTACACGCTGGCCGAGCAGGTGACCGCCGGGCTCGAGGGGCTCGACGTCCCGCTGCGGGTCGCGGTCATGGGCTGTGTCGTGAATGGCCCAGGCGAGGCGCGCGAGGCCGATCTCGGCGTCGCATCGGGCAACGGCAAGGGCCAGATCTTCGTCAAGGGCGAGGTCATCAAGACCGTTCCCGAGGCCCAGATCGTCGAGACGCTCATCGAGGAGGCGCTCAAGCTGGCCGCGGAGATGACCGCGACCGGCTCGCCCGAGATCACCGCCCACTGATCATGCGCGCAGTCCGGGTGCGTCGTGCGTGACGTCGCCGTCCTGCAGGCTCAGGACCTCGAGCCGCTGCTGCGGCTGTTCGCCCGCGATCCTGTCGCGCACTGCTTCGTCGAGTCGCGCGTGCAGGCGGGCGGCGTCGATCCGTGGCAGCTGGGCGGCGAGGTGCTCGGCTACTTCTCGGACGGCGAGCTCGTCTCGGCGCTGTTCGCCGGCGCCAACCTCGTGCCGATCGAGACCACCCCGGCGGCCCGCTCCGCATTCGCCGACTACCTGCGCCCTCGCGTGCGCCGGGCCTCGTCCATCCTCGGCCGCGCCGACGAGGTGCTCGACCTGTGGCGCTTCCTCGAGCCGGCCTGGGGCCGCGCCCGGGCCATCCGCGACCAGCAGCCGCTCATGGCCATCAGCGGCGACCCGATCGTCGAGCCCGACCCTGGCGTGCGGCGCATCGTGATCGACGAGCTCGATGCCTACCTTCCTGCAGCGATCGACATGTTCACCGAGGAGATCGGTGTCTCACCGGTGGCCGGCGGCAATGTGCTGCCCTACCGGGCGCGGGTGGCCGACACCATCCGCGTGGGCCGGGCGCTGGGACGCATGCACGAGGGGTCGGTCGAGTTCAAGGCCGAGGTCGGGTCGGTCGCCCCGTTCGTCTGCCAGGTGCAGGGCGTCTGGGTGGCCCGGCACCTGCGGGGCCAGGGGCTGTCGATCCCCGCGATGGCGGCAGTCGTCGAGTTCGCGCGGCACCACTTCGCGCCGACTGTGTCGCTGTACGTCAACAGCTTCAACACGCCCGCACGCAAGGCCTACCGTGCCGTGGGCTTCGACGAGGTCGGCACCTTCGCGACGGTGCTGTTCTAGCGGCGGTGGCCTGCACGGCGGCTCGCTAGGCTGCGCCAATGCTCAGGATGTCGACGCTCTTCCTCCGTACGCTCCGCGAGGACCCGGCTGACGCCGAGGTGCCCAGTCACCGCCTGCTCGTGCGCGCGGGCTACATCCGCCGGGTCGCACCGGGCGTGTTCACGTGGCTGCCGCTGGGCTACGAGGTCTACCGCAGGGTCGAGAGCGTCGTGCGGGCCGAGATGAACGCTGCCGGCTTCCAGGAGGTGCACTTCCCGGCCCTGCTGCCGCGCGAGCCGTACGAGCTCACCAACCGCTGGACCGAGTACGGCGACACGCTGTTCCGCCTCCAGGATCGCAAGGGCGCCGACTACCTGCTGGGCCCCACCCACGAGGAGATGTTCACGCTGCTCGTCAAGGGCGAGTACTCGTCGTACAAGGACCTCCCGGTGTCGCTCTACCAGATCCAGTCGAAGTTCCGCGACGAGGCGCGTCCCCGTGCCGGGATCCTGCGCGGTCGCGAGTTCGTCATGAAGGACTCGTACTCGTTCGACATCGACGATGCCGGGCTGCAGCTGTCCTACGACAAGCACCGGGCCGCCTACGTGGCCACGTTCACGCGGCTCGGGCTGGAGTTCGTGATCGTGTCGGCCATGTCGGGCGCGATGGGCGGATCCGCGAGCGAGGAGTTCCTGGCGCCGACGCCGGTGGGCGAGGACTCCTTCGTGCGGTGCGCGGCCTGCGGCTTCGCCGCCAACGTCGAGGCCGTCGCCACGGTCGCCCCGCCGGCGGTCGATGCCTCGGCCACTCCGGCAGCCCATGTCGAGCAGACGCCGGCATCGGGCACCATCGAGGCCCTGGTCTCCTACTCCAACCGCGACTTCGCCCGTGCCGACCGGCCATGGTCCGGTGGCGACACGCTCAAGAACGTCCTCTTCGCAGTCACCGCGCCTGACGGCGAGCGCACCGCACTGGCGATCGGCGTCCCCGGTGACCGCGAGATCGACCCCAAGCGGCTCGAGGCGCTCCTGCACCCGAGCACCGCGGAGCCGTTCGAGGAGGCTGACTTCGCGCGCTATCCGTCCCTGGTCAAGGGCTACATCGGGCCGTCGGCGCTCGGTGCGCAGTCGGCGTCCGGCATCCGCTACCTCGTCGATCCGCGCGTGGTCGAGGGCAGCCGCTGGATCACCGGCGCCAACGAGGCAGCGCGCCACTACTACGACTTCGTGGCCGGGCGCGACTTCACCGCCGACGGAGTCATCGATGTCGCCGACGTGCGTCCAGGCGATGCCTGCGAGCGCTGCGGCAGTCCGCTCGAGATCGAGCGGGGCATCGAGATCGGGCACATCTTCCAGCTGGGCCGCAAGTACGCCGAGGCGGTCGGGCTCAAGGTGCAGGGGGAGCACGGCGAGCTCATCACGGTGACGATGGGGTCCTACGGCATCGGCGTATCCCGAGCCGTCGCTGCGGTCGCCGAGCAGTCCCATGACGACAAGGGACTCATCTGGCCCAGGGAGATCGCCCCGGCCGATGTGCACCTGATCGCCGCGGGCAAGGACACCGCCAACTTCGACGCGGCGCTGGCGCTGGCGCTGGAGCTCGAGGGCATCGGCCTGCGCGTGCTCTACGACGACCGCACCACCGTGTCACCGGGCGTGAAGTTCAACGACTCGGAGCTCATCGGCATCCCGACCATCGTCATCGTCGGCAAGCGACTTGCCGACGGCTTCATCGAGGTCAAGGACCGGCGCTCGGGCGAGCGCCAGGACGTCGCGCTCGCCGATGCCGTGGCGACGCTGACCGCGATCTGCCGCTCCTAGGAGGCCGAGGGCGCTGGAGTCGCACGGTTCCCGGCCGGGGCCGACCCGGCCCAGTGCTGCGCCCGCGCGGCCGCCTTGGCCGAGGCGCTCGCCGCCACCGAGCCGGCAGGCCCCTGGTCTGCTGCGGCGACGGCATCGAAGTAGGGGATGAGCTTCATCTCGATGAGCTCGGCCAGGGCTCGCGCCGCAGCAGCGTCCGGCACGGGACCGGGCAGCTCGTACGCGACCGCGGCCTCGTCGACCACCCCGCCCGTGGCCAGGGCGAAGGCGGCGCGCTGGCGCTCCAGGGTCGCGATCGCCGATTTCGCCTGTCGCTGGTCGCTGCCGCGCAGGTTGGCGCCGATGACGCCGTACGCATAGACGGCGGCATCGATGCCGGCGATCGCGGCGTCGAGCTCGGCGATCGCGGAGGCGCTCGACACCGAGGCACTGGGGCTGGGATCCGGGTCCGACGCCGTGCCCGCAGCGCCGCAGCCGGCCAGGAGGGCAGTCGCAGCCAGGGCCAGGCCTGCGGTCAGTGCGCGCGTGCGGGGGAGTCCGGCGTCGTGGAAGGGCACGGGCCAACCTTGGCATGGGCCGGGTAGGATCCGACACGAAGGCTCCACGACAACTGAATCGCTTGGGAGGCACCATGGCCGCGTCAGCAGGCGACATCCGCGCCGGCATCGAGCCCCTGGTGATCGCGGCGGGAGCCGAGCTCGACGATCTCCAGATCCAGGCCGCCGGACGCCGCGAGATCGTGCGCGTGGTGGTCGACCGCGATGGCGGCGTCGACCTCGACCTCGTGTCCGACGTGAGCCGGGCGATCTCAGCAGTGCTCGACGCCGAGCCGCTCAACAGCCAGTTCGCCGGAACCTTCGTGCTCGAGGTGACCTCGCCGGGGGTCGACCGTCCACTCACCGACGTCAAGCACTGGCGGCGCGCGATCGACCGGCTCGTCGAGGCCACACTTGCCGACGGCACCAGCGTCACCGGGCGCATCGTGTCCGTCGACGCCGATCACGTCGTGCTCGAGGTCGTGTCGGGCAAGGTGCACGAGCGGCGCACCGTCGCCCACGCCGACCTAGTGCGCGGCCTGGTGCAGGTCGAGTTCAACCGCGTGGCGCCGGGTGCCGACCTCCCCGAGCTCCTGACCACTGATGACGAAGGAGCCGACGATGGACATTGATGTAGGCGCACTCAAGGCCCTGGTGCGCGAGAAGGGCCTGTCGCTGGATCTCGTGGTCGACTCCATCGAGCAGGCGATGCTCGTGGCCTACCACCGCACACCGGGCTCGACCGAGCGTGCCCGCGTCGAGCTCGACCGCCGCACCGGGCATGTGGTCGTGTACGCATCCGAGGTCGGTGAGGACGGCCTGGTGGTGCGCGAGTACGAGGACACGCCTGACGGCTTCGGGCGCATCGCGGCCACGACTGCCCGCCAGGTGCTCCTGGGCCGCCTGCGCGAGGCCGAGGGCGACGCCACGCTCATCGAGTTCAGCGGGCGCGAGGGCGATCTCGTCTCCGGCCTGGTCCAGCAGACCTCGAATCCCCGCATGATCCGCGTCGACATCGGCAAGCTCGAGGCGAACCTGCCGCCCGAGGAGCAGGTCCCCGGCGAGGACTACACCCACGGCACCCGCCTCAAGTGCATCGTCGTGGGCGTGCGCAAGGGCTTCAAGGGCCCGATCGTCACGGTCTCCCGGTCCCATCCGAACCTGGTGAAGGCGCTGTTCGCGCTCGAGGTCCCCGAGATCGCCGACGGCACCGTCGAGATCGGCGGGATGTCCCGTGAGGCGGGGCATCGCACCAAGCTCGCGGTGCGATCCACAGTGCCGGGCGTCAATGCCAAGGGCGCCTGCATCGGGCCCATGGGCCAGCGCGTGCGCGCGGTCATGGCCGAGCTGCACGGGGAGAAGATCGACATCGTCGACTTCAGCGACGATCCCGCCGAGCTCATCGCGCATGCACTCTCGCCGGCACAGGTCACCTCGGTGGTCATCGTCGATCCCGTGGCGCGCGCAGCGCGTGTGACCGTCCCGGACTACCAGCTGTCGCTGGCCATCGGCAAGGAGGGCCAGAACGCCCGGCTGGCTGCTCGGCTCACCGGCTGGCGCATCGACATCCGCCCCGACACCGCGCCCGAGCCTGAGCCGGGTGCCGAGTTGCACGAGCGGTGACGCCCGAACGCACCTGCGTCGGGTGCCGGGCGCGGGCCCACGCCAGTGCGCTGCTGCGCTGCGTGAGCGCAGGCGGGGTCCTGATGGTCGGGCGCACGGCTCCCGGTCGCGGCGCCTGGGTGCACCCCGCGCAGGCCTGTCTCGACCTCGCCGAGCGTCGCCACGCGTGGGCCCGGGCCCTGCGGCTGGACTCGGCGCCCGACACGACCGCGGTCCGCGCACTGGTGGCCGGTCTCGAGGGTCCCGGGTCCGCGGTATAGTTGTCCCCGCTGTGTGCACCAGCACCAGATCCATCCGCCTCAACGTCGGGAGCCTTCATGAGGACATCCACCCGATGAACGCGCAGGGTTAGTCATGCGTCGTTCGCACTGACGGCACGGGTTGGACAACCCGGGCCGAAGACAGGAGAAACGTGTCAAAGGTCCGGGTCCATGAGCTCGCCAAAGAGCTAGGGGTCACCAGCAAGGACGTGCTCGCCAAGCTCGCAGAGCTGGGTGAGTTCGTGAAGTCTGCCTCCTCGACGGTCGAGCCGCCGGTCGTGCGCAAGCTGCGGGAGGCCATGCCGGCCGCAGCGCCTGCGGCGCCCAAGAAGGCCGCCGCGAAGGCGCCCGCCGCCGCAGCACCGGCCGAGGCTGCACCTGCAGCAGCAGCTGCTCCTGCGCCGGTCACCCCGGCACCGTCGGCTCCCATCGTCGCCGAGGCTCCCGCGCCCGCGCCGGCTGCACCTGCAGCGCCAGCGGCACCAGCAGCCCCCGTGGCCCCCGCCGCACAGGCTCCTGCCGCGACGGCTGCACCAGCGGCACCCGTCGCTCCCGTAGCCCCCGCCGCAGAGGCCCCGGCACCCCCGCGTCCCGATGCCCCGCGTCCCACAGGTCCGCGTCCGGGCAACAACCCCTTCGGCGGCTCCACCGGCATGGGCCGGCCGGCAGCGCCGCGTCCGGGCAACAACCCGTTCGGCGGGTCGACCGGCATGGCCCGCCCCACCCCTCCCAGCGCACCGTCCGTGCCCGGCGCCCCCCGTCCCAACCCCGGCATGATGCCGGCGATGCGCGCCCCACGGCCCGCAGCGCCCGGCGCCCGTCCCGGCGGTCCCGGCGCTCGTCCTGGCGGCCCTGGTGCACGTCCGGGCGCTCCCGGTGCGCGTCCGGCAGGTCCCGGCGGCTTCCAGGGCCGCGGTCCCGGTGGCCCCGGCGCCGCGGGTGCACGTCCGGGCTTCGCCGGCCGTCCGGCAGGTCCCGGTGGCACGGGCGGTCCCGGTGGCCCCGGCGGCTTCCCCGGCCGTCCCGGTGCCGGTGGTCGCGGCACGACAGCGGGCGCCTTCGGTCGTCCCGGCGGCCGACCCTCACGCGGTCGCAAGTCCAAGCGCGCCAAGCGCCAGGAGTTCGACAACATGCAGGCCCCCTCGCTCACCGGCGTGCGCATCACGCGCGGCAGTGGTGAGACGGTGCGACTGGCCCGCGGCTCGAGCCTGACCGACTTCGCCGATCGCATCAATGCGATGCCCGCAGACCTCGTCAAGGTGCTCATCGAGCTCGGTGAGATGGTCACGGCCACCCAGTCGATCGACGACGACACGCTGCGCCTGCTGGGCGAGGAGCTCAACTACGTGGTCGAGGTCGTCTCGCCTGAGGACGAGGACCGCGAGCTGCTCGAGTCCTACGACCTCGAGTTCGGCGAGGACGAGGGCGAGAACGCCGACATGATCGCCCGGCCTCCGGTCGTCACGGTCATGGGCCACGTCGACCACGGCAAGACGCGCCTGCTCGACTCGATCCGCAAGACGAACGTCATCGGCGGCGAGGCGGGCGGCATCACCCAGCACATCGGTGCCTACCAGGTCACGGCGCACACTGCCGAGGGCGATCGCAAGATCACCTTCATCGACACCCCGGGTCACGAGGCCTTCACTGCCATGCGTGCCCGTGGCGCCCAGGTCACCGACATCGCGATCCTCGTGGTCGCTGCCGACGACGGCGTCAAGCCGCAGACCATCGAGGCCCTGAACCACGTGCAGGCCGCTGGCGTGCCAATCGTGGTCGCGGTCAACAAGATCGACAAGGAGGGCGCCGATCCGACCAAGGTCCGCGGGCAGCTCACCGAGTACGGCCTGGTTGCGGAGGAGTACGGCGGCGACACGATGTTCATCGACGTGTCGGCGCTGACCGGCGTCGGCATCAGCGAGCTGCTCGACGCCGTGCTGCTCACCGCTGATGCCTCCCTCGACCTGCGTGCCAACCCGCATCAGGATGCCCAGGGTGTGGCCATCGAGGCCCACCTCGACCGCGGACGCGGTCCGGTGGCCACGGTGCTGGTGCAGCGCGGAACGCTGCGCGCGGGCG
>JAQTXL010000186.1 GCA_028688835.1 Candidatus Nanopelagicales bacterium
CGCGTGGCTCGCTCGCGTCGTCGGCCATGGTCGTCACGCGGACCAACGAGCCGCCGAGCATGGTCGGCCACGGCGACGGCATGTCCGGCCTGGTGTTCGCGGGCGGCATCTGCGCGGCGCTGTTCACTCGTGAGCGCACCGGCGAGGCCGTCGTCGTCGACTCGTCGCTCATGGGCACTGCCGCCTGGTTCAACGCCCCCGCGATCATCGGCGCGGGGCTCGGTCCCGATCGCGCGATGCTGGGCACGTACATCCCTCGCGACAAGGGTCACTGGACCGGTGCGTACTACCGCACGTCCGATGACCGCTACATCCTGTTCGCCTTCCTCGGTGATCACCAGGATGAGTTCATCGACCTGTGCACCCTCATGGGCCGCCAGGAGCTCACCGAGGACCCGCGTTTCACGACCAATGTCGAGCGTGCCGCGAACACCCTCGACCTCATGCACATGCTCGACGACACGTTCGCGACGAGGACGCTGGCCGAGTGGAAGCAGATCCTGCTGCCCTCGAAGGGCGTGTGGGCTCCCGTGCAGACCGTCGCGGAGATGTACGACGACCCCCAGGCACAGGCCAATCGGATGATCCGCATGGTGCCCGACGCCAAGGAGGTCCAGCCCATCGTCATGCCGCCGGTGATGTTCAACGAGGATGCAGGACCGTGCAACCCGGCGCCCGACTTCGGGCAGCACACCGATGAGGTCCTGCGCGATGTCGCCGGCCTGGACGCCGACCGCATTGCCGCACTGCGTGCTGCGGGAGTTGTCGCGTAGGTGAACCCATGACCGCGGTCCCCAAGGAGCGCCTGCTTACGCCTCGCTTCGTGCTGCTGCTGGCGTCCGCCTTCGGGGTGTTCCTGGCCAATGGCCTCATCACGCCGGTGCTGCCGCTGTTCGTGAAGGCCGCGCCGCCGGAGGGCCTCGGCGGCGGTGACGTCGCCGTCGGCGTCGTCGTCGCGGTGCAGGCGATCTCCGCCATCGCCGTGCGTCCTTGGCTGACGCCGAAGTTCAACCTGTGGGGAGTGAAGCCGATCATCATCGGCTCGATCGTGGCCAGTGGCGTCTCCTTCGCGCTCACGGGCTTCGCCCCCAACATCCCGGCGCTCATCGTGCTGCGCCTCATCTTCGGCGCAGGTATGGCGGCGCTGTTCATCGGCTGCCTCACCGCGGTCACCTCGCTCGTGTCACCTGCGCGGTCCGGTGAGGCGATCAGCCTCTTCTCCGTCGCCCCGTACCTGAGCATGGGCATCGGGCCGATCATCGGCGTCGCGGTGTTCAACGCCTACGGCTACATCACCTCCTTCGTGGTCGCTGGCGTCGTCGCGCTCGTGGGCGTCATCCCGTTGCTGTTCTACAAGCCGCTCCCTATCGACGAGGCGGTGATCGCGGAGGAGGAGGAGCTCGTCCTCAAGCGCATCTACAGCCCGGCGATCTGGCCGGGCGTGGTCATCGCGCTCGGCATCGTCGGGATGCTGTCCTTCGGCGCCTTCATGCCGCTGTACGCCCCGACGATCCCGGGCCTTGAGGTGCAGGTCGCCTTCTTCATCCTCGCTGGCGTCGTGCTGCTCATGCGCACCGCGGGCGGGCGCATCCCCGATGTCCTGGGCCCCAAGCGCACGGGCATCTACGCCACCACTGCGCTCATCATCGGCATGACGGGCCTGGCGACCGCGATGGTGGGCTGGTGGGCCTACCTGGCGATCGTGCCCTTCGCGATCGGCCAGGCGATGCAGTACCCCGGGCTCCTCAAGCTCACCCTCGACGGCATCTCCGAGCGCGATCGCCCAGTGGCGATCTCGACTTTCACGCTGTTCTTCGACCTCTCCCAGGGCTTCGGCGGCCTGGTGGTCGGCGTGATCGCCGGAGTGGCGGGCTACCGCGCCGTCTTCGGTGCCTCCGCTGTGGCCGCCTTCATCGGGCTCATGGTCATGCTGGCGATCGTCGTCCCGCGCTACGAGGCAGCACGCCGGAAGTCCGAAGGCACGACCGTCACCCTCTAGTCGCTGGAGTCATGCTGTGCGGATCCGCACTCGATCAACGGCCACCCCCGCGGTGGAGCCGCTGGTCACCCTGAAGTTCTTCCTGGTGCTCGTCGCCGCCTTCACGTTCTTCGTCGGCGTCGGCATGACGCTGCCGATCATGCCCGTCTTCGTCAAGGACGAGCTCGGTGGATCGAGCGTCGCGATCGGCATCGTCGTGGCGGTGCAGGCGCTCTCCGCCATCGCAGTCCGTCCGTGGATCAACCCGCGCGTCGTGCGCTTCGGCGCAGTGCCGATCATCGTGTGGGCTGCAGCGTTCGGCGGACTCAGCATCGCGCTCATGCCGCTCTCGCCCAATGTGATCACCCTCATCGTGCTGCGACTGGTCCTCGGCGGGGCCCAGGCGGCGATGATGGTGGCGATGCTCTCGGCCGTCATGTCGTGGGTCAGCGAGTGGCGTCGAGCCGAGGCCACGAGTGTCTTCTCCGTCGCGCCATACATCGGCCTGGCCATCGGCCCCGTCGTGGGCCAGCTGATCTTCGTGTCCAACGGCGGTGGCCACTACGAGGCCGCCTTCCTGGTGGCAGGCATCATCGCGGTGGCGGGTGCAGTGCCGGTGGTGACCCTGCGCAAGTCCGACATCAAGGTCGCGGCTGCGGATCGCCTCACCGGTGCCGACAGGCCGCCGGCCTTCTACCTGCCCGCGCTGCTGCCCGGCACGGTGCTCGCGCTCGGCATCGTCGGCATGGTGGGCATGAACGCCTTCCTGCCGCTCTACGCCCCGACCTTGGGCACGACGCAGGTGCAGTGGATGTTCTTCTTCTACTCCGCAGTCGTGCTGTCGGTGCGGCTGTTCGGCCGGCGCATCCCCGACCGCATCGGGCCGCGCAGGGCCGGGATCTCGGCCACCGTCGCCATCGTCATCGGCCTGGCGCTCTTCGCGATCACGCCATCGTGGCAGGGGATCTACCTGGCGATCGTGCCGCTGGCCATCGGGATCGCCCTGCAGTACCCGGGCCTCATGGCGCTCGTGCTCAGCGACGTCGATGACCGCACGCGTCCGTCGGCCATCTCCACCTTCACCATGTTCTTCGACATCGCCCAGGGCCTGGGCGGCCTCGTGGTGGGCCTGGCCGCCGCCTTCGGCGGCTACCGGTCGGTCTTCGCCGTGGGCGCTGTCTGCTCCCTCATCGGGCTGGCGATCCTGGTGGGCCTGGTGCTCCCGCGGTACGCGCGATCGGGTGCCCTGAGCTCGCCCAATACCGCCGTGGCGGAGTCCTAGT
>JAQTXL010000047.1 GCA_028688835.1 Candidatus Nanopelagicales bacterium
CGGGTGATCACGGTGCGCAGGCCTCGGTCGACGCGCTCGCGCACCTGAGCGAAGGACTCGCCCCCGGGCGGTGCCACCTCGACCGAGTCGAGCCAGCGCTGCATCGCCTCGGGCCACTGGCCCTGGACGTCGGCGAACGTGTGGCCGTCCCACTCGCCGAAGGAGCACTCGGCGAGGTCGTCGATGACCTCGACCTCCAGGCCGAACCTGCCCGCGATGCACGCGGCCGTCTCACGTGAGCGCAGGAGCGGCGAGGCGATGACTGCGTCGAGCGGGCCACGGTGCACGAGCTCCTCTGCCGCCGCCTCGGCCTGCGCGAGCCCGAGCGCTGAGAGGCCGAGATCCTGGCCGCCGCGCCCGCTGAACCGCTTCTCGAGGCTGAACGCAGTGGCGCCATGGCGAACGAGCACTGTGGTGGTCGGCTGCCCGACGTCCTGCC
This sequence comes from Candidatus Nanopelagicales bacterium, assembly GCA_028688835.1. Classification (GTDB taxonomy): domain Bacteria; phylum Actinomycetota; class Actinomycetes; order S36-B12; family S36-B12; genus UBA11398. Next base: position 440 of record JAQTXL010000047.1, read on the forward strand.
AGCCGATGAGCCGGTTGGGCGCCTCGCGGACCGCGCCATGCGCGAAGGCCTCCTCGGCCTCGCCGACGACGTCCTGCGAGCTCGTCACGGATGGTGGGGCCTCCGTGAGCCTGGCGATCGCCGTGCGGTCGCCCCTGCCCGCCTGGTCGAGGATCTCGTTCACGAGTGCATCGGCCGCGGCATTCGCGGCCCGAGGCACCCAGGTGTAGGTCACGCGACCGGGTGCGAGCACCGCGCGCGCCTGGAGCGCGAGATCGCGCATGTCGGGGTGCTTGATCTTCCAGCGGCCGCTCATCTGCTCGACGACGAGCTTGGAGTCCAGGCGCACCTCGACGACCGCCTCGGGATCCAGCGCGCGCACATGCGTGAGCCCGGCAAGGGCGCCGCGGTACTCGGCGACGTTGTTGGTCGCGATGCCGATGTACTCGGCGAGCTCGGCGAGCACCGCGCCCGTGGCGGCATCGCGCACCACGGTGCCGTAGGCGGCCGGCCCAGGATTGCCGCGCGATCCACCATCAGCCTCGACGATGAACTGCCGTGCCATCACAGCCCGGATTCGGCGGTGCGGACCAGGATCCGGCGGCACTCCTCACATCGCACGACCTCGTCGGGCTCGATGGCGCGCAGCCGTTCGATCTCATTGGGCGGCAGCTGCAGGCGGCATCCGCCGCACTGGCCGCGGTGCAGGTGCGCAGCACCGACGCCATCGTGATCGGCCCGGACCTTCTCGTACAGCGCGAGCAGGTCCGCCGGCACGCGGGATGCGAGCTCACTGCGGTCGATGATCGTCACCTGGCGCTGCGCGTCGATCTCGGCGACGAGCGCATCGACCTGCGCCGCCAGCGACTCCTCCTGCGCAGTGGCCTCGGCATGCTGCTCGGCAAGCAGGGCGACTGCTGCCTGCGCGCCATCGACCCGCTCCATGATCTCCAGCTCGACGTCCTCGAGGTCGGACTGGCGTCGCGCGAGCGACTGGAGCTCATGCTGGAGATTCTGCAGCTGCTTGGGGTCGCCGATCGTGCCCGAGTCGAGCAGGTGCTGATCCTTGCGCGAGCGCTCGCGCACCTGCTCCACGTCGGCGTCGGCTCGCGCCTGGTCCCTGGCCAGATCGGCTGCGATCACCACTGCGGCGACGTGCTCGTCGTGGATGCGCTGGATGCGGGTGCGCAGGGCGAGCAGCTCCTGCTGCTCGACGAGAGTCCGCTCGCGGTGGTCGAGCTGCGCTGCGGTCGTGTCGAGCTTCTGCAGGTCGAGCAGCAGCTGCTGGGCGGAGGCATCAGCCTTCATCGAGGAATCTCCCTAGTGTGGCGCTCGGACGATGGGCCGTCCATGGATCAGTGGGCGTTGAGGAGCAGTCGGCGCTGATGGCCAGGCCTGCGCCAGCCAGATCGTCGACCAGCGTCGCCGCGGCGACCTCGAGCCAGGGCCACTCGCTGGCCCAGTGCGCGACATCGACCAGTGCACAGCCGCCGTCTGCTCGGTGGTCCTGCGCCCGATGGTGCCGAAGGTCGGATGTCACGTAGACATCGGCCGCCGCGGCAGCCAGAGCCAGCAGCGAGTCGCCTGAGCCACCGCACACCGCAACCCGCCGGACCACCTGGGCAAGGTCGCCCGCGACTCGCACGCCGTGATGGGTCGCAGGCAGCAGCGCAGCGACGGCATCGGCGAACTCGCCGAGGGTCACCGGCTCGAGCAGCTCGCCGACGCGGCCGGTGCCGGTGTCGCCGCGCAGCACATCGAGGGGCTGCAGGTCACGCACGCCGAGCGCGCGACCCAGGGCATCCGAGACACCCGGATTCGCATGGTCGGCATTGGTGTGGGCACACGCGAGGGCGATGCCGTTGGCGATCAGCGCATGCACGACCTTGCCCTTGGCATCGGTGGCGGCGACGCTGCTGACGCCGTGCAGGAAGAGCGGATGGTGCGTGATCACCATGTCGTAGCCGCCGATGATCGCCTCGTCGACGACCACCTGCACGGGATCGACGGCGAGGAGCACGCGCTCGACCACGGCAGTCGGGTCGCCGCACACGAGCCCCACTGCGTCCCAGTCAGCAGCGAGATCCGGTGCGTAGCGCCGCTCGAGCGCCGCGTTCACCTGGGCAACGGTCGCGGACATGGTCGAAGGCTACCGCTCACCGCGAGGGCCCCGGATCGGCTGCTCCCAGTAGGGTTCACCACCGCGGGCGATTAACTCAGTTGGCTAGAGTGGCTCCCTTACAAGGAGCAAGTCGGGGGTTCGAGTCCCTCATCGCCCACCGATCCAGGCCCTGAGGACCCGGCCGTGTCGTGACTGGAGCAGAGGACACCGTGACGTCGAATCCACCCTCCGCGCGGCTGCAGGACATCCGCTTTCGCGCCATGGGTTCGCAATGCCACGTCATCATCCTCGATGGCGATGCACAGGCGCTCGAACGTGCGGAGGCTGCCGTGCGGCGCCTTGAATCGCTCTGGAGCCGGTTCCGCGCGGACAGCGAGATCAGCGTGCTCAATGCCGCGGCCGGAGGTCCAAGGCGCGTGAGCGGCGACACGCTGATCCTGCTGTGCCGGGCTCTGCGTGCCCATCGCCTCACCGCAGGCTGGTTCGATCCCTTCCTGGGCAGGGACCTGGCTGCTCTGGGCTACGACCGCGACTTCGAGCAGATTCTGGGCATCGCAGCCCAGGCGCCTGGTACCCGCAGTTACACCCTGCGCGGCACCGGTGATCGCGTCAGCACAGCGGCCGTCTCCGACTACTCCACCTTCGCCATCGATCTCGACAGCCGGACCGCCCGACTGCCAGTGGGCGTGGACTTCGACCCTGGCGGCTTGGGCAAGGGCCTAGGCGCCGACCTGGTGTCGCGCACGATCGTCGACGAGGGAGCTCGTGGGGCGCTCGTCAACCTCGGGGGCGACCTGCGATGCCGCGGTGACCATCCCGACGGAGGCTGGGAGGTCACGATCGAGAACCCGCTCGATCCGGCGGGGACCCTCGACCAGTTCATCCGGCTGACTGATGGCGCAGTCGCGACGAGCACTCCCCTCAAGCGCAACTGGGCCAACGCTGACGGCTCGCGAGCGCACCACCTGCTCAACCCGTCGACGCACGCGCCCATGGCCGTCGAGATCGCGGCCGCCACGGTCATCGCGCCCACCGGGTGGGAGGCGGAGATGCTGGTCAAGACTCTGCTGCTGGCCGGTCCTGCCGTCGGCGTGCCGCTGCTGCGCAAGCACCGAGCCGCCGGCGTGGTGGTCACGCTCGACGGCTCGGTGGTGCAGGTCTAGTCGCCCGCGCTAGGACCCGCTGGTGTTGCTCGCGTTCTGACTCACATTCTGGCAGTTGTCGACGATCTGGCTGTTCGGCCCAGAGCAGACCTCGAAGTACGTCGGCGTGCCGTCGCCACCTGCATTGACCGAGAAGTACGTGCCGGTCTTGATGGCGGTGAGGCCACCTCCGCCACCGCCCCAGCCCGAGCTCCAGCCCGAGCCGCCGCCGCCCTCATTGACGGTCTTCCAGCCCTGCGAGCGCAGCTGGGACTGGTAGTAGTTCACGATCTGCGTCGGCGTCATCTTCGCATTGGAGTAGCGGGCGTAGTTGACCCCGCCGGCCAGCGCCTTCGTCTGCAGCTTCTGGGAACCTGACGGAGGACCCGAGGGCGTCGGGGCCGCGATGGCCGGCACGGCCAGGATGACAGCCGCAGTGCCAGCCGCAAGTGCTGCACCGCTGGTGTTGATGATCCTGCTCATCATGAGCCTCCTGAGGTTGTCGGGGTCTGCGCCTGCTGGCTCAGGTTCTGGCAGTTGTTCACGATCTGGCTGTTCTTGCCTGAGCACACCTCGAAGTAGGTGGGCTTGCCTCCACCGCCGGCGTTCACGGACACGTAGGTGCCGTTGTTGATGGCCGTCACGCCGCCGCCACCGCCGCCCCAGCCCGAACTCCAGCCCGAGCCGCCGCCTCCTTCATTGACGGTCTGGTAGCCGCTCGCCTGCAGCTGCGAGGTGTAGAAGGACACCACCTGCTGCGGCGTCATGGAGGCACTCGAGTAGCGCGCATACTGCACGCCCTGGAGCGTCTCTGGAGCCTGCAGGGTGGTCGAGCCGCTGGGCGGTGCCAGCGGATTGGTCGCCGCGATCACGGGAGCGGCTGCCGCAGCAACCGAGAACCCGAGCACTCCGACGGCGACGAGGTGCTTGTACATGCGTGTCATCTCCAGCCCTTGTCCTGCGACTGCCCGGCGGCAGTCGGCGGGCCGAGAGTAGCGGACCAACGGCGCCGAACAGGCGCTGAGCGGCTGGGCTCACTTCGCAGGGGCGGGCACGATCGCCTCGCGTGCAGTCTTGGCCCAGCCCTGCTTGCCGCGCATGAGGTTGAACAGCCCCCGGAAGGCCACCGGCCACATCAGGAACGTGTACGCGACGTACGGCGGCATGTTGCGCAGGGCGATGAGCAGGCCGCGGAAGCCCTTGCCCCGTGCCAGCACCATGACGCTTGCGCTTACGGGTCCGACCGCGAGCAGGATCAGCACGACCATGAGCAGTGGCTGACTGAGCGGCAGGAACGGGATGTGCAGGAAGATCCACAGGAACAGGGCCACGACGACGGCCGTGCTGACGATCAGCGTCATGATCGGCAGGAACAGCGTGAGCAGCGCATCGACGCGGCGGATGCCCACGAGGTGATGCGCGTGCAGGCGGTCGGGGTGGCGGACCACCTGCAGGTTGCCCTGCATCCACCGGGCTGGCTGTCGGAACAGGCGACGCAGGTTGTTCAACCCCTGCTGGTCGACGAAGGTGTTGGGGCACTGCTCGCCGAGCCAGCCGCGAGCCAGCAGGCGCAGCCCGAGCTCCTGGTCCTCAGTGAGGTAGTTCGACCAGGGACCCTGCTCCGTGGCGATGGACTGCAGGGCCGACAGCCGGTTGAACTGGCCATTGCCGCCCATGAAGGCCGCGCCCCAATGCGAGCGGCCGTTCTGGTAGAGCCCGCCGAAGACCTTGAACTCCAGACCCTGCATGCGCGTGAGGTAGCTCGTCTGGTTGTAGATCTGCACATTGACCTGCACGCCGCCGACGCGCGGGAGCGCGAAGTGGCGGGAGATGCCGGCAGGCGCATTGGCGTCGAGACGGCCGTCGGCGTCGACGATGCCCACGATCACCTGGTCGGGCTGCCATTTGCGGTACTTCTTGCGCTGGAGCACGTCGTTGAGCAGGAAGGAGAAGGCGTCGTCGAGCGCCTCGGCCTTGCCCTTGCGCGCATTGGGCAGCACCCGGGTGAGCACGATGAGCGGCTTCCAGCCGATGTTGGCGAGCACCTCGCCCGTGCCGTCATCGGAGCCGTCATTGATCACGATCACGACCAGGTTCTTCGCCTTGACCGCCCGCAGGCGATTCACGCTGTCGGCAATGGTCACCGCCTCGTTGAGCGCGGGCACGAAGAAGACCCACAGGAAGTCATCAGGCCGACCCGGCGGACGCTGCGCCAGCTCGCGCACATACCTGTTGCCGGCTCCGTAGAGGACGAAGGTCCACCCGCCGCCGAACAGCACCGCCATGAGCGCGAGGTAGTAGCCCAGCCACATGAGCCAGATGAACAGTTGCATGCGTCAATCGCTACTTCGTGGACGAGGTTCCCGGCAGTGACGGCACCGGGCCCCGTGGCTTGGTGCGGCTCCACAGGAACAGGCCGGCCACGAGCGCGATCATGGACACGACCGTGATGATGATGACCACCTCGAGCGTCGACAGGGGCGGGGTCGTCTTGGGCAGCGGGATCTCCCGCAGCTGGCCTGTCGTCCCCAGGGTCATGACCTGCCCCGTCATCGCCGCCCAGCGATTGGGCGACTTGGCGATCTTGGCCGCGAACTCGTCAGTGATCGCCAAGGCCGCGGCGTAGTTCGGCTTCGTGGCATCAGCGGGAATCGGGCCCAGGATCATCAGGTCGCGCGCACCCTGCCGCGTCGTGTTCTCGAAAGCCTGCGCCAGTGCCAGTGGTCCCGGGATGGCGGCGGTGAATCGCGGTGCCGGGTCGCGCACCTGCACGAGGTTGCTGATGGTCAGCGGCGCACCGAGATCCTCGGTGACGTCAGTGCCGGCGCCGGTGAGGATCGCCGGGCTGCCGCTGGACTCGAGGTCGTCCTGGGTGATGAGGGCCACGGTGAGCTGCTCCGGCGTCAGCGACTGCAGGGCTTCCAGGAGGTTGCCCGCCTGCTGGACCTTGCTGGCGAAGGAGCCTGCCTCGCCAAGTGCGATCTGCACCTGCGGCCCGAAGGCCTGCGGGAAGCGGGCGAAGCCCGGAGGCACGGACTCTCCGCCCTTGGACTTCACGATGCTGCGCTTGGTGTCGATGTCCAGGCGCGCGGCCAGCGGCGGGGGCGTGCACTTGCCCGTAGGTGGCACATACGAGAACGCGATCGACAGGGCGTTCTCGCGGTTGAGCTGATCCGAGCCGATCTTCAGCTGAGCGGCCAGTGCGGTGTCGCTGCTCATGTTGACCGAGTCGATGAGCAGGCCGTTCCAGATGAAGTCGACACGACCCGTGCCCCCCTCAGGGAGCGGGGTGATGGTGCCCACGAGTTCGATCTCGAGGGATTCCAGTGACTTGCCGAAGGCTGGCTGGTTGATCCCGACAGCCGTCTCCATGCGACCGACGCCGCTCATCGAGATCGCAGTGGCGCCGAGACTGGCCAGCGTGGCCTTGGCAGGAGCAGGGCTCCAGTCAGGCGTGCCGACGACGTTCCTGAGGGTCTTGCCATCGAACAGCGACAGCGCTGGATCGGCGAGGGCCACAGCAGTCGAGGCAAGGGCGTCGGCCGGTCCAGAGAGCAGCAGCGATCCATCGGACTGCACCTGCAGTATGCCGCCTGACGCGGCCTGGCCGGCACCTGCGCCTGTGGGCGGCGGGGTGCCATCCGCCTGCGCCCCCAGGGCCTTTGCCTTGGCCGACGCCGCGGCCTTGGCGCGCGCCTGCGCCTCGGCCTTCGTGGCTGCCGTGGCCGTGGCCATTGCGGTCACGGTCGACGTCGCAGTTGCCGACGCAGTCGCGCCAGCCTTGGCTGTCGCCGTAGCCGTTGAGGTTGATGTCGCCGCCGCCGTCGCCGCTGGCGACGGGCTCGTCCTTGACGCAGGAGTCCGGGTGGCACTCTCGCGCACGAGCACTGTGCGATGCAGGAAGTCATTGCGTGGCGCCGCATCGGAGGCCACGAGCGTCACCAGCGTCGGCGCAGCGAAACGATGCGCCAGGGCGGCGACGGCGTCCAGGCCGGCCTGCTGCTCGGCGTCGCTGGCCGCCTTCGGCACCTGAACCGTCAGCTGCGAGAGACCTGGCGAGATGAAGGTGCCGATGCTCTGCGGCGGCGTGATCGGGTAGCGGTAGTACAGGACACCCTTGCTCAGGGTCGCGGTGGAGGTGCTGTCGCTGAAGCAGTCAAGCTGGGGCCCGAGGATGATGTACATGCCGATGATGATCAGGCCCTTGTCGACATCACTCGGGGTGAGCCGGGCGGTCACGAGCCCGCCGGTGCGCGCTGGCAGGTCGGCGACCCGGCGGCCGTTGATCGTGACCACGAGCGTGCCCACCATCGTGAAGGTGCTCTTCACTGTTGCGGTGAACAGCTCCGGCGTGGCTCCCGCCACGAGCGTCGCAGTGGTGCTCGCATCGCCGCCGGCGCCCAGGATGCGCAGGTCATAGGGGAGCTTGAGGGCGCCGATGGCCGTGGTGCTGGTCGGCTGGGGCAGGGTGACGGTCTCGGCCGCAACCGGGCCGGCCAGTCCGCTCGTGAGCGTGACCAGCGCGCTCACGAGAACGGCAAGGGCTGCTGCAACTGCTCTGCGCACTAGCGGATCACATCCTCAGTCGGGGCGAGCTCCGTCACGAGCTCGTCGAAGCGCTCGTAGCCAGCGTCCGCAAGCACGGACTCGCGGCTGAAGCCTGGGCCGAACTGCACCGGTGGCGGCGTGTCGTAGGCCAGGTGCTCGAAGGCCTGCACGATGCGCTCGGCCGCGTGGCCGTCGCCGAACGGGTTGGTCGCCTGCTTCATCTGCTGGTACTCGAGCGAGTCATCGAGCAGCGCCAGCGCGGTCTCGGCGATGAGCGTGGGGTCGGTGCCGACGAGCTTGAGGGTGCCCGCGAGCACGCCCTCGGGACGCTCGGTGGTGTTGCGGGTGACCAGCACGGGCGTGCCGACGCTCGGGCCCTCCTCCTGGATGCCGCCGGAGTCGGTGATCGCGATCGTCGCCATCTTCAGCAGCCGGGCGAACTCGACGTAGTCGATGGCATCGGTGAGCACGATGTTGTCGAAGCCGCTCAGGCCCGCCTCGATCGGCGTGCGCACGATCGGGTTCGGGTGCATCGGGACGACGATGGTGACGTCGGGGCGCGCGTGCGCGATGCGGGCGACCCCCTCGACGATGCCCGCGATGCCCAGGCCCCAGTTCTCGCGACGGTGGGCCGTGACGACGATGATCTGGCGCCCGTCCTCGAGTGCGGCCAGGCGCGGATCGGTCCAGGGCACCTCAAGGGAGGCTGCCCACTGCAGGGCGTCGATGCCCGTGTTGCCGGTGACCATGACCGTGCTGGGCGTGACGCCCTCGTGGATGAGGGTCTCCTTGTTCGTGTGCGTCGGCGACAGGTGGAAGGACGCGATGCCGGCGAGCAGCGTGCGATTGAGCTCCTCGGGGAACGGCGAGTTGCGGTCGCCGGTGCGCAGGCCTGCCTCGAGGTGGAAGACGGGCAGGCGCGCGTAGGAGGCGGCCAGGCCCGCGGCCAGCGCTGAGGTGGTGTCGCCGTGCACGAGCGCGAATCCGGGGAAGCGCGCCTCCCCCTTGGCGAACGGCGAGGTCAGGCGCGGCCTCGTGCGGCGCTCTGGGCCGCTGCGCAGCTCGTCGAGCAGGTTCTCGACATTGGCCATCACCGAGCGCGCGATCTCGTTGATGGTCATCCCCGGGCGGCCGATGTCGAAGCTGGCATCAGCGGTGATGCCCGCCAGGCGCAGGATCGGGTCGACGAGGTGCTCGTGCTGCCCGGTCGTGACGACGAAGGGGATGATGCCGCGCGAGGCCCTGAGCGCGAGCACGACGGGGACTAGCTTGATGGCCTCGGGCCGCGTGCCGATGACGATGAGGCAGCGGATCGAGGTGGGCTGATCAGGCACGTCGGATGCTGGAGCATCTCCAGGCGCAGCGGTCACTGGTGGATTTTAGCCACACGGGGGCACATTGCGCACAAACACACCGTGCGTCACTCCAGCAACTTCAGTCCCACGCGGATCTCGTCGACGTCACGTGCCTGGGCAGGACCGGTCACCAGCGACCAGCGCACGATGCCGGCGACATCGACCAGGAAGGTGCCGCGCAGGGCGAAGCCCTTGTCCTCGAGGAACAGCCCGTAGGCGGTGCTGGCGGCCCCGTGCGGCCAGAAGTCGCTGAGCAGGTCGTGGCCGATGGCCTCCCGCTCGGCGAAGGCGGCCAGCGCATGGGGCGAGTCGCAGGAGATGCCCAGCAGCACCGTGCCGGTGCGGGCCAGATCATTGTCGAGGGCGCGCAGGGCCGCCCACTCCCCCGCGCACACGCCGGTGAAGGCGAACGGGAAGAAATGGAGCAGGACCGGAGCGACGCCGCGAAGTGCCGACAGCTGCACCGTGCCCCCGCGGTGGTCAGGGAGCCTGAAGTCGGGGGCCTGCTGGCCGATCCGAGCGCCGATCGTCTGCGGCTGGGGCATGCGCTCGCCGTCGTCAGCGCTTGGCGCGAGGCGCCACGAGGCGCGTGCCCTGCCAGTTCGAGCCGGCGCTCACGGTGCTCGTCTGCTGCAGGCCCGCGGTGGGGGCGGCATCGGCGATGTCCTCCGGCTCGATATGGCCGTCGCGCCCCGGCTTCGGCGTCATCAGCCACACGACACCGTGGTCGGCGAGCTGGTGGATGACATCCACGAGGCCGTCGACGAGGTCGCCGTCCTCGTCACGCCACCACATGAGCACGACGTCGACGACGTCATCGAAGTCCTCATCGACGAGCTCCTCGTCGATGACCGCCTCGATGCTGGCCCTCAGGGACTGGTCGACGTCGTCGTCGTACCCGATCTCCTGGACCGTCATGCCAGCCTCAATCCCCAGACGACCCGCACGCTGGCGCGCGTCGTCCTGATCCGCTGCGGCGGCCACCAGGCTCTCCATCCCTCGTGCGCGGGCCAGGGCGACCCGTGCGGCGCTAGTCCACCGGACGCGGGGCCGATTGGCAAGTGACAGCGCCGAAGTGACGCGCATTCACCCCATCCGCCGCCACGCCCGCGCAGGTACGCAAAGATGGGGCACGGCACACCACCGTCACTCGACAGTCCCGGCGATCCCGGAAGTCGACCAAGCGAAGGGTCAGAGACCAATGGCGCCCGAACGTGACCGCGAAGCACTGCTGGCAGGCGGACTTCCCACCCAGTACGTCGACATCGACCCCGATGAGACCGGCGAGTGGATCGACTCCTTCGACAACCTGGTCATCAATGGGGGCAACAACCGCGCGCGCTACATCATGCTGTCGCTGCTGCGCCGCGCCGCCGAGCGCAATGTGGGCGTGCCCAGCCTGCGCAGCACCGACTACATCAACACGATCCCGCCCGAGAGCGAGCCTCGCTTCCCCGGTGACGAGGCGCTGGAGCACCGCATCCGCCAGATCATCCGCTGGAACGCAGCGATCATGGTCCACCGCGCGCAGCGCCCAGGCGTCGGCGTCGGCGGGCACATCTCCAGCTACGCGTCGAGCGCGACGCTCTATGAGGTCGGCTTCAACCACTTCTTCCGCGGGCAGGACCACGCCGGCGGTGGCGACCAGATCTTCTTCCAGGGTCACGCATCGCCGGGCATCTACGCCCGAGCCTTCCTCGAGGGCCGCCTCACGGAGAAGCAGCTCGACGGCTTCCGCCAGGAGACCAACGGCCACGGCCTGCCGTCCTATCCGCACCCGCGGCTGCTCCCCCACTTCTGGCAGTTCCCGACCGTGTCGATGGGCATCGGGCCGCTCAATGCCATCTACCAGGCGCGCTTCAACAAGTACCTCGGGCATCGCGGCATCAAGGACACCTCCGACCAGAAGGTCTGGGCCTTCCTCGGTGACGGCGAGATGGACGAGGTCGACGCCGTGGGCGCCCTGTCCCTGGCCGCCCGCGAGGAGCTCGACAACCTCGTCTTCGTCGTCAACTGCAACCTGCAGCGGCTCGACGGCCCGGTGCGCGGCAACGGCAAGATCATCCAGGAGCTCGAGAGCCTGTTCCGCGGCGCCGGCTGGAACGTGCTCAAGGTCGTGTGGGGACGCAAGTGGGACGACCTGCTCGCGGCCGATCGCGACGGCGCGCTCGTCAACCTCATGAACAAGACCGTCGACGGCGACTTCCAGACCTTCAAGGCCGAGGACGGCGCCTTCGTGCGCGAGCACTTCTTCGGACGCGATCCGCGCACTGCCAAGCTCGTCGAGTCGTGGACCGACGACGAGATCTGGGGACTGCGCCGCGGTGGGCATGACTACCGCAAGATGTACGCCGCCTACGAGGCCGCGTCGCAGGTCAAGGGCCAGCCCACCGTCATCCTCGCCAAGACCGTCAAGGGCTGGACCCTCGGGTCGCACTTCGAGGGCCGCAACTCCACCCACCAGATGAAGAAGCTGACCCTCGACGACCTCAAGGGCTTCCGCGACCGGCTCAGCATCCCGATCCCGGACAGCGCGATGGATCCGTACCTGCCGCCGTACTACCACCCCGGTCCCGACGACGAGGCCGTGCAGTACATGCACCATGCGCGCAAGCGCCTGGGCGGCGGCGTGCCCTCGCGTCGCGTGGTCAACGAGCCGCTGCAGCTGCCACCGGCCGAGAGCTACGAGGTCGCGCTGCGGGGCTCGGGCAAGCAGGAGGTCGCCACGACGATGGCGTTCGTGCGCATGCTCAAGGACCTCATGAAGGATCCCGGCATCGGCCACCGGATCGTGCCGATCATCCCCGACGAGGCGCGCACCTTCGGCATGGACTCACTGTTCCCGACCGCCAAGATCTACTCCCCGCACGGTCAGCAGTACATCTCGGTCGACCGCGAGCTGATCCTGTCGTACAAGGAGTCCGAGACCGGGCAGATCCTGCACGAGGGCATCAACGAGGCCGGCTCGACCGCGTCGTTCACCGCAGTCGGCTCGTCGTACGCCACGCACGGCCAGCCGATGATCCCGATCTACATCTTCTACTCCATGTTCGGCTTCCAGCGCACCGGCGACGGCTTCTGGGCAGCCATGGACCAGATGGCGCGTGGCTTCGTGCTCGGCGCCACCGCCGGGCGCACGACGCTCAACGGCGAGGGGCTGCAGCACCAGGACGGGCACTCACTGCTGCTCGCCAGCACCAACCCCGGCGTGGTCGCCTACGACCCGGCGTACTCGTACGAGATCGCGCACATCGTCAAGGACGGCCTGCGGCGCATGTACGGCGAGGACCCGGAGAACATCTACTACTACCTGACGGTCTACAACGAGCCGTACCAGCAGCCGGCCGAGCCCGAGGGCGTCGACGTCGAGGGCATCCTGCGCGGGATGCACCTCGTCAGCGAGGCCAGCGGCGAGGGCCCGCGCGTGCAACTGCTCGCCAGTGGTGTGTCCGTCCCCTGGGCCCTGCGCGCGCAGGCCATGCTCAACGACGAGTGGGGTGTGCAGGCCGACGTCTGGTCGGTCACCTCCTGGAACGAGCTGCGGCGCGACGGCCTCGAGGCCGACCGCTTCAACCTGCTCAACCCCGAGTCCGAGCAGCGGGTCGCCTACGTCACGCAGCGCCTGGCGGGCCGGCCCGGCCCGGTCATCGCCGTGTCCGACTGGATGCGCTCGGTGCAGGACCAGATCCGCGAGTGGGTCGACCAGCCCTTCGTCTCGCTCGGCACCGACGGGTGGGGCATGTCCGACACGCGCGGCGCCCTGCGGCGCCACTTCCTCGTCGATGCCGAGTCGATCGTCGTGCAGTCGCT
>JAQTXL010000187.1 GCA_028688835.1 Candidatus Nanopelagicales bacterium
TGCGCGCGACTGGGTCGTGCTGACGGCACTGATCCAGGGCCCGGGCCGCACGCAGGCCGAACTTTGCACCAGCTTGGGACTGGACAAGACCACGCTCACCGCACTCCTGGACCGCCTCGAGGCCAAGCGCCTGATGCGCCGGCTCACCATCGCCGGCGATCGACGCGCGCGCGTCCCAGCGATCACGGCGGCCGGCGTGGTGGTGCAGCGCAATGTCGTCGCCGGCCGAGATGCCCACGAGGCGCAGCTCCTGGCGGCCTTCAGCTCTCAGGAGCGCGAGGTGCTGCGTGCACTCATCGGGCGCTTGGTCGATGACAACTGCGATCAGGCCCAGTCGGCCCAGGGCTGCCCCGGCGCCTGAGCACGCCGCCTGCTCGACCGCTCTCGGCAGCCCGCTTCGAGCTCAGGTGGAAAGCTGGTGATGCTCTAGCCGTGGGTTTCGATGATCATCACGGTGCCGATGCCGATCAGGCCCGTCATGATCCACACCGCCCACAACGACCTCACCGCCAGGGTCATGGGGGACCGGCGTCGAGGAGCACCTGGGTGTCGCTGCGCCGGCATGATCTCGCCGATCAGCAGGCCCAGCAGTGGGAAGGCGGGTGCGATCGCCAGCCCAACCCACACCCACGGCGACAGCCCATCCGGCATCTGCACACCTCCCCCGAGGACAGCGCGAGCACGGTGCCGCTGATTGCAGGTGCCGAGCGCTCACGTCCACGCTAGGCGGCCTTGGGCGGTGACGACGGCCCCTCGTCGGTCATGGACAGGTCAGAGCCATCGAATGGATGGGCGCATGCGCGTGGCACTCGCGACAGCCTGGATGGCGTCTAGTTGGTCAGCGCGTAGGGCCCAAAGCGTCCCCAGGCGATGACGGCGCACGCGACCAGCAGGACCGCGGGAGCCAGGAAGGACTCGTGCCGGCGCAGGTGAACGACGACCGCACCCAGCATGACAATGCCAAGGCAGGTGGCGGCGATGGGCACCAGCTGCGGGGCAGTGCCGACCAGGCCTGGCAGCACCAGGCCAATCGCGCCGAGCACTTCGGCTGCGCCGATGGCCCGCACACCAGGCTGTGGGAAGTCTTCCACCCAGCCCATCCCGGCGTTGATGAGGCTGGCCCGTGGGCGCAGCAGCTTCATCGCGCCGGCGGCCAGGAACGCCGCCGCCACAATGCCGGTCAGGATCCACAGGAACACGTGCATGTCGGTACCACCCTTTCGTCGAGCCCCGCGTGTGCTGTTCGTAGAGCGCGTGAGCGGCCTGTGGCCGGTAGTTGCCGGCTCGGCACGTACTCGTCATTGCGCGCAGCACAGGGCTCCATGTATGTTGACGCGTCAGCATAACGCTGGTTGTTGTCATGTCAACAAGAAGGTGGCATTCGTGGACGCAGGTGCTGGCCAACCCTCTGGCGAACAGCAGTGGGACGTGTGGCTGCGCATCATCCGGACGCTGTCGACCGAACTTGAGCGCACCTTGGGCCACCAGGGGGCATCCAGCGCAGAGCTTCAGGTGCTGCGGCTGCTGGTCCCAGCCCCTGACACGGACATGCGCGTACGAGACCTGGTCCATGAACTCCAGTGGGATCGGGCCCGGCTCTCACACCTGATGAAGCGGATGGCCCATCGCGGCCTCATCCAACGGGGCACCTGCCCGGACGACGCTCGCGGCGTCACCGTGGAATTGACCGACGCTGGCCGAGATCTGGCGATGCGAGCGATGGGCGCGAGCACCGCCTGGGTGCAGTCGCGCATCCTGTCGGGCCTGGACGAGGACGACATCGCGGCGGTGACCCGCGTGGCTGCGAAACTGTCCATAGCCCAGGACGCCGCCGACGCTGCGTGCAGCCCATGTGCCAGTGCGAGCGCCGACCAGCACGCGCAGGATCCATCTGAGCGAGCATCGGCACGCACATGACACGACCGCGCAGGTCTTCGTGGCGCATCCAGCCATTGCTCGGAGACGACCGAGTCGGGGAGCGCGTCGAGCGCGTGGCCGGGACGCCCCGCGGCACTGCAGGCGCCGACGCATCGGCCGGAGCCCAAGTGGCCACCCAGGTGCCAGCATGAGCATTGCCTGCACAGTGCAGTCGCTCGAGGCCGGCGAGTCCACTGCCGGCACCGCGCCGCGCGCATCGCGCTACCTCATCATTGAGCAGCCCGGCCCGTGGGGGCGCGAGGCACTGCTCGACAGTCACTTCCCGCGCGACCTGGGGAGGCAGGTCCTCGAGCGGGCAGCGCAGGCGCGGGTCAAGGTGCTGGCCGCCAGACATCCAGATCGCCTCGAGCGAGCTGATCTGCCCGAGCGCCACGTGTGGCTGGCCGACTGCCGACCCCAACGGCGACACATCCAGCACGCCACCATCACCGACCCATCTGCACTCCTGGACTGGGACTTCGGCGCCACCCGCGTCGACCCCACAGCATCGGCGCACGAGCACGGCCAGCCCATGACGTTCGTGTGCACCCATGGATCCCGTGACGCCTGCTGCGCAGTGCTGGGACGCTCGACCTACGAGCAGGTGCTCGGCGAATTGCCTGCACATGAACGGTCCAGTGTTTGGGAGGTCAGCCACCTGGGCGGACACCGCTTTGCCCCGACCGCGCTGGCCCTGCCCGCCGGCCTGGTGTACGGCCGGCTGAATGCACGTCAATTGCTCGAGATGCGCGAGCAAGCCGCCGCAGGTCACGTGTCGCTGCCTGGGCTGCGCGGCCTGAGCAGGCTGCGCGAACCAGAGCAGGCCGCAGACATCGCCGTCCGCGAGAGCGCGGGAATCCACGACCTCGATGCCCTGACCACCGCCACCGAGGATGACGCGCACCCAACGGAACCGCAGGTGGGTGCACCTGCCGGTGATCGCGCACGTATTTCCGTCACGCACACCGATGGCCGCCAGTGGCAGGTGCAGGTGCAACGCACGCGACGACCCACCTGGCGCGCCGAGTCATGCGGCAAGGACCAGGTGCCCGTCGTCCAGTGGCAGGCGCTCAGTATCGAACCGGTAGCGACCGGCATCTGATTGCACACTCGTGAGCTGTCGGTCGCGCGTGCAGCAGGCGGGCCACTGCGTCGTGGCTCCTGCGCGTGCAGCGAAAGCGTTCACCGGCACAGGTACTGGTGTGCGCGGTGCGCTCGAGGAAGTCGGCGTAGCCGATCGGCGCGCAGCCGGCAGGCAGTGCAGTGGGCTCACGGCGCAGGTGCTCTAGGTCAGGCGCGCTGGCCCACAGGTGTGCGCCGGCCTCGACC
>JAQTXL010000188.1 GCA_028688835.1 Candidatus Nanopelagicales bacterium
CCAAGCGCATCGAGCTGGCCCGCGAGGAGGGCGACCTCAAGGAGAACGGCGGCTATCACGCAGCTCGCGAGGAGCAGGGCAAGAACGAGGCGCGCGTGCGCCAGCTCAAGCAGCTGCTCGAGCACGCGCAGATCGGCGCCCCTGAGTCCGAGGACGACGAGGTGGCGCCCGGCAAGGTGATCACGATCCTGTTCACGGCCTTCGGCGACGAGGAGACCTTCCTGCTCGGCTCCCGCGAGGAGGCGGCGCACGCCTCAGTCGAGGTCTACTCGCCGACATCCCCCCTCGGCGCTGCTGTGCTCGGCAAGCGCGTGGGCGACACCGCCACGTACGCGCTGGCCAACGGCAAGGAGATGTCCGTCGAGATCCGCAGCGTGGCGGCGTACGCGCACTAGCCCCTGATCGAGCGCTGCTCAGGCAGCTCACGCTGCTGCGACAGGCGAGCGGAGTCCGCAGCAGAGCGCCCAGCCTGGGTCGCACGACCGCGATCCCCGCGCATCTGCCCGGAGTACCCGCGCCAGCTGCCCCGCGCGCTGCTCTCGGAGCGATGGAAGTCGGAGACCTCCTTGGCCTTGTTGCGCAGCACGAGCGCGCGCTCCTCGCCGCCTCGTGCCGGCTGGTGCACGACCTGGGCACGCGCCGACATCAGCCGCTCGCCGATGCGTGCGACATAGGCCTGGTAGAACGCGACGCGCACGGTGTGCGCCGTGTGCTCGCGGATCGTGCGCACCCTGCGTCCGCGCACCGTGGAGACCGCCACGTACGTGTCCCCGCGCCAGTCGCCCTGACGCACCCAGCGGTGCCCGGCATTGACCATCTGGACTGCGAGCGAGGTGAACAGCGCCTCGACGACGTCGAGGTCGGTCGGCATCCCGTAGGCGATGACGAAGGTCGAGTTCGATGCGACGTCGACACTGACGTCATTGGCATGGGCAGTGGCGACGAACAGGGCGATGAGGTGCTGGTTGGCGCGCCGGCCCTTCTCGCCGATCGTGACCGTGCGCATCTCCGGTCGCGTGCGCTCCTCACGCTGCGCGAGGTGGGCCTGCGCGAGCGCCAGGTCGATGCTCGCGGCGGTCGCCAGCGACTGCGCCTTGAGCAGGTAGGCCTCGGCCTCATGCTCGTTGTCGGTGCGCTCGGCCTTGGCCAGCAGGGCACTGATGCGCTCAAGCGGCATGGGCGACCGCCAGTCCCGCAGCGTCGTACGAGGCGCGCAGCAGCAGCGCCGCCTCGGGCCCGAAGGCCACCTCGGCCAGCCGCACCATCGCCAGCCTGAAGTGGCCGTCATGCGCGGTCACGCACTGGCCCTCGCTGCAGTGATGGGCCACCTCGTGCAGGAGCACCGCCTCACGGCAGGCCCAGGGCTGCTCGAGCGGGATCGCGATGACACCGCCAGGCTCATAGTGCGCTCGGCTCTGGCCCCGACGCGCGCGCACCACGACAGCACCCGCATCCGGGTAGTCGCGGCAGATCGCGGAACTGGCGACCCACGCGTCAGCGAGCGCCTGCATCGCGCCCAGGCTGCCCAGAACCCGTTGCGCAGGAACCTCGATGGTCGATCCGAAGAAGTCCATCGGACCGCCGCGATCGAGGGCATGCGACCAGGCGTCCTCGACCGAGTAGACCGTCGCGCGGTCGGCATCAATCCTGCCCGAACGCCCACGCACCGCCATGACCCGAGGATAGGGTCACCGCACATGACCTCCTGGCGGCCACACCACCTCGTGCAGCGTTCACCGCTGTTCCGAGACCTTCCCGTCGAGGTCGCGGTCCTCTCGGTCATCTCGTTCTTCGTCGCCATCGGCTTCGGCATCCTGGCTCCGGCGATCCCGGTGTTCGCCCGTTCCTTCGGCGTCACTGCGCTCGAGGCCAGCGCCGTGATCTCCGGCATGGCCCTGACCCGGTTCCTGATGTCGCCCCTCTCGGGCATGCTGGCCAACCGCTGGGGCGAGCGCATCATCCTGTCGACTGGCCTGATCCTGGTCGCAGTCACGAGCCTGGCGGCCGGCCTGAGCCAGACCTACCTCCAGCTGCTGTTCTGGCGCGGCATCACCGGCATCGGCTCGTCGATGTTCACGGTGTCGGCAATGGCCCTGCTGCTGCGCGTCTCCCTCCCCGACCAGCGCGGCCGGGCTGCCAGCGCCTTCCAAGGGGGGTTCCTGCTCGGCGGCGTCGCCGGACCTGCCTTCGGCGGCCTGATCGTCGCGTGGTCGATCCGCGCGCCGTTCTTCATCTACGCGGGCAGCCTCGCGGTCGCCTCCGTCGTGAGCATGGTGTTCCTGTCGAAGGCCCACCTGCGCGAGCGCGAGACGCTCGTCTCCGAAGGCGAGGCCGAGGCGCAGCAGACGCTGCGCAGCGCGATGCGTGACGGCGCCTACCGGGCCTCGCTCATCGTCAACTTCGTCTCCGGCTTCGTGTCCTTCGGCATGCGCATCTCGATCGTGCCGCTGTTCATCACCGAGGGCCTGCAGCGCGGTGCCTCCCTCGCGGGCTTCGGCTTCCTGCTCGCTGCGGTGGTGCAGGCGATCCTGCTCATGCCCGCAGGCCGCGTCGCGGACACCCAGGGCCGTCGCAAGGCCCTGCGCATCGGCAGCATCGGCCTGACCGTCGGCATGGTCGTCCTCACCCTCGCCGACATCCTCAACCACGGCTTCGGCACGGCGTCGATCATCGGCCCCGCGCTGTTCTTCCTCTCGATGGCCATCCAGGGCGTGTCAGCCGCCTTCCTGGGCTCGGCGCCCGCCGCGGTGGTCGGCGACATCGTGGGCGGCCGTCGCGGTGGCATCGTGATCGCGACCTTCCAGATGACCTCGGATCTGGGCATGATCCTCGGGCCGCTGGCGGCCGGGGCCCTGGTCGACCTGCTCGACTTCGACTGGGCCTTCGGCGTGGGAGCCGTGCTGTCGCTCGTCGCACTCGTGGCCGTCTGGCTCATGCCCGAGACGCTCAACCGCACGAGGCCCACGCAGGCTGCGATGGCGCAGTGAGGCTTGCGCGCCCGCGTACCCTGCTGCCATGACCACGACACCGACCGGCTCCGGCATCGAGCGCATCTACCTGGCGATGGGCTGCTTCTGGGGCGCTGAGGAGATCTACTGGCTCACGCCGGGCGTGACCGCCACAAGCGTGGGCTACATGGGCGGGCTGTACCCGTCGCCCTCGTACGAGGAGGTGTGCACCGGCCGCACCGGGCACGCCGAGACCGCCCGCGTCGACTACGAC
>JAQTXL010000048.1:0-4312 GCA_028688835.1 Candidatus Nanopelagicales bacterium
AGGGCGGCCAGGTGCCCGGTGGCGGCCGCGAGCAGCACCTGGCCCAGGGGCGACTCGAGCCGGGCGAGCACGACCTGGGTCTCGGGATCGCCGAAGCGGGCGTTGAACTCGATGATCCGCACCCCGCGCGAGGTCAGGGCCAGGCCGGCGTAGAGCAGCCCGATGAAGGGCGTGCCGCGCCGGCGCATGGCATCGACCATCGGCTGCAGCACCTGTGCCGTGACATCGGCGACGAGCGAAGCGGGCGCCCAGGGCAGCGGCGAGTAGGCGCCCATGCCGCCGGTGTTCGGGCCCAGGTCGTGGTCGAGGGCGCGCTTGAAGTCCTGCGCCGGCTGCAGCGCGATGATGCTCGAGCCGTCGGTGATGCCGAAGAGCGAGACCTCGGGGCCGTCGAGGAACTCCTCGATGAGCACGCTGGGCGCACCCTTGGCGAAGCAGGCCTGGGCATGCTCGAGGGCCTCGTCGCGGTCGTCGGTGACGACCACGCCCTTGCCGGCAGCGAGCCCGTCGTCCTTGACGACATAGGGGGCGCCGAACTCGTCGAGGGCCTCGGCGACCTCGTCGAGGCTGGGGCACACCCGCGCCTGCGCGGTGTCGACCCCGGCCTCGGCCATCACGGCCTTGGCGAAGGCCTTGCTGCCCTCGAGCTGGGCCGCCTGCGCCGAGGGCCCGAAGCAGGCGATGCCCCGCGCACGCACGGCGTCGGCCGCACCTGCGACAAGCGGGCCTTCGGGGCCCACGACGACCAGGTCGGCGTTCACGGCGACGGCCAGGTCGGCCACCGCTGCCGGGTCGCCGGCATCGACCGGATGCACCTCGACGTCGCCGGCGATGCCGGCGTTGCCGGGTGCGCAGATGATGGACGTGACGGAGGGGTCGGCACTCAATGCGGTGACGAGTGCGTGCTCACGGGCACCTGAGCCGATGACGAGGACGCGCATGGCGACGACCCTATCGACCGCAGACGAGACGTCGTCCGCGTCACGACCGCCTAGGAGCCGACGTAGTGCTCGCTGATCGCACTCAGGGCCGCGTCGAGCCGCGCCAGCGCCTCGGCAGTCTCATCGGCCGTGATGGTGCACGGCGGCACGACGTGCAGCCGGTTGTAGTTCGTGAACGGCAGCAGCCCCTGGGCCTTGCAGGCTGCGACGAAGGCGTTCATCGCCGGCGAAGACCCGCCGTAGGGAGCCAGCGGCTCGCGGGTCGCGCGATCGGTCACGAGCTCGAGCGCCCAGAAGACGCCCAGGCCGCGCACCTCGCCGATCACCGGGTGGCGCTCCTGCAGCGCGAGCAGCCCGGGGCCGAGCACGTCGGTGCCGATCTGCCGGGCATGCTCGACGATGCCCTCGTCGCGCATGGCATCGAGGGTGGCGACGATCGAGGCGGCTGCGAGCGGGTGCCCGGAGTAGGTGAGTCCGCCCGGGAAGACCTGCGTGTCGAAGCTGGCGGCGATGGCGTCGCTGATGATGACGCCGCCGACGGGCACGTAGCCGGAGTTCACGCCCTTGGCGAAGGTGATGAGGTCGGGCTCGGCGCCGGAGTGCTGGAAGGCGAACCACGCGCCGGTGCGCCCGAAGCCGCACATCACCTCGTCGGCGATCCAGACGATGCCGTAGCGGTCGCACAGGGCGCGCACGCCCTCGAGGTAGCCCGGCGGCGGCACGAGGATGCCCGCCGTGCCGACGACGGACTCGAGCAGCAGCGCCGCGATGGTCCCCGGGCCCTCGAACTGGATGACCTGCTCGAGGTGCTGCAGCGCGCGCTCGCACTCCTGCTCGGGCGTCGTGGCCCAGAAGCTCGAGCGGTACAGGTACGGGCCGAAGAAGTGCACATGCGCATCGGCGTACTCATTGGGCCAGCGTCGCGGATCGCCAGTGGAGACGATGGCCGCGCCGGTGTTGCCGTGGTACGAGCGGTAGGCGGAGAGCACCTTGCGCCGGCCTGTGTGCAGGCGCGCCATGCGGATGGCGTTCTCGACGGCGTCGGCCCCGCCGTTGGTGAAGAAGACCTTGTTCATGTGGTCGGGCGCGAGGGACACGATGCGCGAGGCCGCCTCGCCTCGGGCGGCGTTGGCGTGGTTGGGGCTGATGGTGGCGAGCACGGCTGCCTGCTCCTGGATCGCCTGCACGACCCTGGGGTGCTGGTGGCCGATGTTGACGTTGACCAGCTGCGAGGAGATGTCGAGGAAGCGGTTGCCGTCGTAGTCCCAGACCCAGGAGCCCTCGGCCCCGGCGATGACCATCGGGTCGAGCGCCGCCTGGGCGCTCCAGGAGTGGAAGACGTGCGCGCGATCGAGGTCGTGGACCCGCCTGCCCTCGTCGGGATTCACATCCATGATCAGGCTCCCCAGGTGCCGGTGGTGCGCGATTACGCGATCAGGTCGTGGAGCGAGATCGTCGCATCGCGATCCTGGCCGACGCCGATGGCGCTGATGCGGGTGCCCGAGACATCCTCGAGGAACTGCACGTAGGCGCGTGCGTTCGCGGGCAGGTCGTCGATGGTGCGCGCGCCGGAGATGTCCTCGCTCCAGCCCGGCAGCGACTCGTAGATCGGCTTGGCGTGATGGAAGCCGGTCTGGGTCATCGGCAGCTCGTCGGTGCGGGTGCCGTCGACGTCGTAGGCCACGCAGACCGGGATGCGGTCGAAGCCGGTGAGCACGTCGAGCTTGGTGAGGAAGGTGTCGGTGAGGCCGTTGATGCGGGTGGCGAAGCGCGCGATCGGCGCGTCGAACCAGCCGCAGCGACGGGCGCGCCCGGTGGTGGTGCCGACCTCGCCGCCGACCGAGCGCAGGCGCTCGCCGTCGGCGTCGAAGAGCTCGGTCGGGAAGGGCCCGGAGCCGACGCGGGTCGTGTAGGCCTTGAGGATGCCGATCGTGCGCGAGATGCGCGTCGGCCCGATGCCGCTGCCGGTGCACGCGCCGCCGGCGGTCGGGTTGCTCGATGTGACGAAGGGGTAGGTGCCGTGGTCGACGTCGAGCAGGGTGCCCTGCCCGCCCTCGAGGAGCACGACCTTGTCGTCGTCGAGGGCGCGGTTGAGCAGCAGCGCGGTGTCGACGACATAGGGCCGCAGCGGCTCGGCGTAGGCCAGGAGCGCCTCGACCACGGCATCGACCTCGAGTGCGCGACGGTTGTAGACCTTGACGAGCACCTGGTTCTTGCCCAGCAGCGCGCCCTCCACCTTCTGGCGCAGGATCGAGGGGTCGAAGAGGTCCTGCACGCGGATGCCGATGCGCGAGATCTTGTCGGCGTAGGTCGGGCCGATGCCGCGACCGGTCGTGCCGATCTTCGCGTTGCCGAGGAAGCGCTCGGACACCTTGTCGAGGGTGACGTGGTACGGCGTGATGAGGTGGGCATTGGCGCTGATGAGGAGCTTGGACGTGTCGACGCCGCGCTCGTTGAGGCCGCGCATCTCGTCGAGCAGCACTGCCGGGTCGATGACCACGCCGTTGCCGATCACGGGGACGACCTCGGGGGTCAGGATGCCGCTGGGCAGCAGGTGCAGGGCGAACTTCTGGTCGCCGATGACCACCGTGTGGCCGGCGTTGTTGCCGCCCTGGTAGCGCACGACATAGTCGACTCGGCCGCCGAGCAGGTCGGTGGCCTTTCCTTTACCCTCGTCGCCCCACTGGGATCCGAGCAGAATGATCGCTGGCACGGGCAGAGAGGCTACCGGAGTCACGGCATTCCCCCTATTCGCGCGCAGTGATTGACTAGCGGGATGAGCCGGCGACTGGGCGTGCTCCTGCTGGGCTACGGCCTCGCCGGGCGCGTCTTCCATGCGCCCCTCATCGGCGCCTGCGACGGGCTCGAGCTCCGGTCGGTCGTCACGTCGGACCCCGAGCGCCGCGCACAGGCGCTCGACGACACCCCCGGAGTGCGCCTCCATGCCTCCTCCGCAGAGGCCTTCGACGACCTCGCCGGCATCGACCTCGTCGTGGTGGCCAACGCCAACCAGGCGCACGCCGCCGACGCGCTGCGCGCCATCGGCGCCGGCCTGCACGTGGTGGTCGACAAGCCCCTGGCGGGTTCGCTCGCCCAGGCGCAGGAGATCGCGATCGCCGCGCAGGCCGCCGGAGTGCAGGTGCACACCTTCCAGAACCGGCGCTGGGATGCGGACTTCCTGGGCCTGCAGGAGGTGGCGCGCTCCGGCCAGCTCGGGACGCTGCACCGCCTCGAGTCGCGCTTCGAGCGCCTGCGCGTCGAGCCCAAGGGCAACTGGCGCGAGTCAGCCGCGCCTGAGCAGCTCGGCGGCGTGCTGCTCGACTTCGGGGCCCACCTGGTCGACCAGGCCCTCGAGCTGCTGGGCCCGGTGC
>JAQTXL010000048.1:4412-13172 GCA_028688835.1 Candidatus Nanopelagicales bacterium
GGCGGCCCGGTCTGCGGCTCGATGCACACATGGCCGGGATCCTGGTCGTAGACGACGAACCACGGGTGCGAGGTGCTGATGTCGATGCGCAGCCCGGTGCCCCAGCCGATCGCGCCTGATCCGCGCTCGACCAGGAACGCGTCATCGAAGCAGCCGCGCTCGTCGCCGATCGGCGCCAGCGCACCGGTGAGGCGGTAGTCGGCGTCGCGCTGCGCCAGCAGCGGCTCGTCGAGGCTCCACGCGGCCTCGCCGAAGGCCGTGCTGCGGCGGAACCACGGATGCAGGCCGAGGACGGCCGGGAAGGCCGCGCCCTGCGTCGACACCTCCAGCGTGGTCACGAGCGCATCGGTGGTCAGGTGCCAGGTGGCGAGCACGGCTGCCGGCCAGGGCCAGGGCGCAGCGAGCTCGCACGTGATCGTGGCCGTCGCCTCCATCGGCGACTGCTCGAACTGGAGCAGCTGCCAGGGCCGGTCGAGCACGAGCCCGTGCAGGGCCCAGGGGCCGTAGGTCGCCGGGAAGCGCACCGACGCCTGACGGTCGATGAGGGTGTTGCCGTCGAGCCGACCGGCCCAGGGCGCCATCGGGTACATCCCGTGCTCGACCGGGTCGTCGGACCGCCCGCCGAGCAGCTCCTCGCCGCTGACCGTCCACGACGTCGCACGTCCGCCACTGGCCAGATCGAGCCGCACGGCGAGGTCGCCGGCCGCCAGCTCGAGGATGCCGGCCTGCATCACAGGGCGACGAGCGTGCTCGACTGCCGCAGGGCCTCGATCGGCCGCTCGAGCAGTGGAGCGAAGGCGGACTCCGCAGCACCGACGAGGGTGCTGTCGCGCCCGAGCGCCGGCACGACGATGTGCACCTGCTCGCGCGCGGCACGGATCGACCGGCCGACCATAGCGTCGATCTCGTCCTTGAGCTCAGGGAGCAGGGCACTGAGGTGGCCGCCGAGCACGATGACATCGGGATTGAAGATGTTGACGAGGTTGCCCAGGCCGATGCCCAGCCAGTTGCCGACCTCGTGCATGCCGGCGCGCACGCGCGGATTGCCTGCATGCAGGGCGTCGATGACCTGCGCGATGTCCGTGGCGTCAGTGTTCCCGGGAAGGCAATGGATCACGGCATTGCGCCCGATGACGGTCTCCCAGCAGCCGCGCGACCCGCACCTGCACGGCAGGCCGTCGGGCTGCACGACCATGTGGCCGATCTCGCCGCCGAAGCCTCCGGCACCGGACATCAGCTGCCCGTTCAGCACGACACCGCCGCCGACGCCGACCTCACCGGAGATGTAGATGACATTGCGCACGGCAGCGCCGGCACCGCGGATGTGCTCGGCCCACGCGCCGAGGTCGGCGTCATTGCCGATGAACGTCGCCGGCACATCGCCGAAGACCTCGCGGAAGCCGCGGGCAAGCATCTCGCCGAGCGGCACATCGATCCAGTTGAGGTTGGGAGCCTGCTTCACCATGCCGTTGCTCGCGTCGACGATGCCGGGAACGCCGACACCGGTGCCGACCCAGAGCGCGTCATCGGGCACGGCATCGAGCAGCTCATGCGACATGTCGAGCAGCTGCTCGATGGCCGCCTGGGGATCGACGTCGGTGCGGGTGTTGGGCGCATCCACCCGGGCGATGATCTCGCCGCCGATGCCCACGATCGCCCCGACCACGCGCTCGACCCTGAAGTCGAAGGCCAGGGTCACGGCGGACTCTGCGCGTGGCGCGACCACCAGCGAGGGTCGCCCGACCGAGCCCGAGGCTCCCGGCTGCTCCACGACCAGGCCCTCGTCAGCCAGCTCGGTGACGAGGTCGCCGACCGTGCTGCGGTTGAGCCCGGTGTAGGCCACCAGTTCGGACCGGCTCACCGGCCCGTCGAAGTGCAGGTGGCGCAGGACGAGCGCAAGGTTGTTGCGTCGAACCTCGTCCTGCGAAGCGGCGGTCATGGCCCTCATAGCCGTCGCAGGCTAACCGGCCGACGTCCGCTTGCGCGAGATCGCATCGACACTCGCAGCGACCAGCAGCACTCCGCCGGTGACGACGTACTGGATGCCCGACTGCTGGGTGACCAGCGGCAGGCCGTTGGCGATGACCGCGACCACGAGCCCGCCGATGACCGCGTCGATGACTCGACCGCGTCCGCCGAACAGCGACGTGCCGCCGATGACGGCCGCACCCACCGCGAACAGCAGCGTCTGCGCGCCACCAGTGGTCGGTGACACGGAGTTGTCGCGCGAGGCGAGCAGCACGCCGGCGATGGCCGCCATGAACGAGCAGACCATGAAGCAGCTGATCTTGATGCCGGAGACGCCGATGCCTGCGCGGCGCGCAGCCTCGGTGTTGCCGCCGACGGCGTAGATGTGGCGGCCGTACGAGGTGCGGCCGAGCACGAAGGTCAGCACCACCAGCAGGACCAGCACGACCAGCACCGCCCACGGCACGCCCTGGATGACGGGCACGCAGCCGACGGGCTCATTGGGCGGGCCGACGACGACGCACGCCTCGCGACCCACACGTACGATCTGGCGCTCCATGTTCAGGACGTAGACGCCGATGCCCAGCAGGACCGCAAGGGCGCCGACCTTGGCTGCCCACACGGAGGTGGCCGACGAGGCGAGGCCGAACTTCCGGCGGTTCTGGATGGCGCGCATGCTCGTGCCCGCATAGCCGAGCACGATGACCAGCCACAGCAGCCAGCCCGCCCATACCGGCATGTTGTTGTTCATGATCGCCAGCAGGAACTCGTTCTGGATCGGGATCGTGCCGCCCTCGCCGATGATGAGCAGCATGACGCCCTGCAGGCCGAGGAAGGCCGCGAGGGTCACGACGAACGACGGGATGCCGAGCCGCGCCACCAGCACGCCGAGCACCAGGCCGATGACCAGGCCGGTGGCCAGTGCCGCCGCGAGCGCAAGCGGCCACGGCCAGCCCTGGTTGGTGAGGGTGACGCCGAGCACGGCAGCGCAGGTGCCGGCGGCGAAGCCGGCCGACAGGTCGATCTCGCCGAGCAGGAGCACGAAGACCAGGCCCATGGCCAGCACGATGATCGCCGTGCCCTGGTTGAGCAGGTTGGCGAAGTTGAGGGCGGTGAAGAAGATGTTGCCCTGCAGCACGCTGAACAGGACCACGAGGGCGATCAGGCCGAGCACGGCCGGCATGGAGCCGACCTCGCCGCCCTTGACCCGGCCCCAGTAGTCGCGCAGCGCCTGGCCGATGCCGGCCGTGTCGCCCGCCTCCGGGATGTCGGTGTCGGTCGTCTGGATGCTCATCGCGTCACCCCGCCACTGTCTCGGGGTGCAGCCCCAGCTCGCCGCTGCGCCCGGTGGTGATCAGCTCCACGATCTGGCTGTGGTTGAGCTGATCGGATCTGACCTGCGCGGCCATGTTGCCCAGGTACAGGCAGGCGACCTGGTCGGAGACGCGCATGACGTCGTTCATGTTGTGGGAGATGATGATGACGGCCAGGCCGCTGTCGGCCAGGCGGCGCACGAGGTTGAGCACCTGCTCGGTCTGCGCGACGCCGAGGGCCGCGGTCGGCTCGTCGAGGATGACCACCTTGGAGTTCCACAGGACCGCGCGGGCGATGGCGACGGTCTGCCGCTGGCCGCCCGACAGGCTCGAGACCTGCTGGCGCACCGACTTCAGGGTGCGCACGGACAGGCCGGCCAGGGTCTCCTTGGCGCGGCGCTCCATGGTGATCTCGTCGAGGATCACGCCCTTGGACTGCTCGCGGCCGAGGAAGAGGTTGTGCACGACATCGAGGTTGTCGCACAGCGCGAGGTCCTGGTAGACGACCTCGATGCCGAGGGCGTTGGCCGCGCGCGGCTCTGAGATGTGCACGGGCTTGCCGTCGAAGAGGTACTCGCCAGAGTCGAACGGGTAGATCCCCGCGACACCCTTGACCAGGGTGCTCTTGCCTGCGCCGTTGTCACCGACGAGGGCCGTCACCTGGCCTGAGTACACCGAGAGGTCCACATCCTTGAGCACCTGCACGGGGCCGAAGCTCTTGTTCACACCGCGCAGCTCGAGTATCGGAGCCGTGGAGGACATTGCCTTCCTTTCCTTGGATGCTGCGATCGCGCTCGGCGATCACCAGCCGGGAGAGGCGATGGGGGCGGGCACGAGACCCGCCCCCATCGTCATCGTGATGCCTAGCTCACACCGTACTTCGTGCAGGCTTCCTTCAGCTTCGCAGTCGTGCAGATCTTCGCGGCCGTGGTGAAGCCGTCAGCGACGACCTCCTTCACGTTCTCCGGGAAGATGGCCTGCGGGACCAGGAGCACCGACGGCACGGTGGTGCCGGCAGTCGCATCGGCGGTCGAGCCGGTGGCCATCGCGCTCGCTGCTGCGGTGTCACCGTTGCTCAGTGCGACGGCGAGCTCAGCGGCCGAGGTGGCCTCCTTCTTGATGGCCTTGTAGACCGTCATGCACTGGGTGCCGAGCAGCACGCGCTGCAGGCCGGCATCCGTGGCGTCCTGGCCGGTGACGGGGATCTTCCCGGCCTGACCGTTGCGCTGGAGCACCGAGATCGCTGCGCCGCCGAGGCCATCGTTGGCCGCTGCGACACCGACGAAGTCACCCTTGGCCTTCGTGTACATCTGCTCGAAGATCGTGCCGGCCTTGGTGTTGTCCCAGTCGGGCACGGACTGATCGGCTGCGATCGTGTAGCCGGCGTCCTTGATGGCCGTCTCGTAGCCCTCCTTGAACAGCGTGGCGTTGTTGTCGGTCGGTGAGCCGTTGAGCAGGGCCACCGGGCCGCTGGCATCGCCGTTGTCCTGCATGCACTGCAGCAGGCCCTCGCCGATCTTGGTGCCGACCGCCACGTTGTCGAAGGACACGTAGTAGTCAGCGCCGCCGCCCAGGGTCAGGCGGTCGTAGTCGATGACCGGGACGCCCTGTGCCGCGGCCTTCTTGATCACCGCGGCGCCCGAGGGGCTGTCGAGGTTGACGATCATGAGGGTCGTGACGCCGGAGGCCAGCATCTGGTCGGCGATGGTGGCGAACTTCGCCTTGTCGCCGTTCGCGTTCTGGATGTCGTACTTGACGCCAGCGCTGTTGAAGGCCTCCTCGAGGAACTTCCGGTCAGCGGTCTCCCAGCGGTCTGACGAGGCGGCATCCGGGAGGATGACGCCGACCATGGCATCCGCGTTTGCGACAGGCGCCGAGGTCGACGGTGTCGCGGTGTCGCTGCTGCTACTGCAAGCAGCCATGAACAGTGACGCGGCTGCAAGGCCGACCACTGCTCCATAGAGCTTCCTGGACATGTGTGCTGTCCTTTCCTCGCAAGGTGCCTTGCGCTGTTGGGTTGGGAACCTTTCGTTGCATGCTGGCGTCAGTGGCCGGCCCTCAGATGCCGAGGATCCGCTCAATGACCAGCTGGTCGAGCTCGTCATTGCCGTAGTTGCGCGAGGCAAGCGCGGCAAGGTCGAACTTCTCGGCCAGCAACCGGTCAGTCGCCTCGCGTGTGTACGAGCCGACTGTCGGCACCGCGAGGTCGGTCACACCGGCGAAGACCTGTGCTTCCTTGACGCGGGGATCGTTGTCGAACTCGCGGGCCTTGGCCGCGAGTGCGAGATAGGTGCGCATGCACCCTCGTGCGAACTCCCAGATGCCCTCCCCTGAGGTGTTGCGGTAGGGGCGGCAGTCGAAGTGCTTGGGTCCGCTGTAGCCGGTCGACTCGAGGAGCCGCACCAGGAAGAAGTCGTCCTTGATGCCCTCGGAGCCGAACCTGAAGTCCTGGTCGTAGCGACCGATCTTCTGGTCGTTGAGGTCGATGTGGAAGAGCTTGCCCTGCCAGATGGCCTGGGCCACGCCCTGGTAGAAGCTGAGGCCGGCCATGGTCTCGTGCGCGACCTCGGGATTGAGGCCCACCATCTCCGCATGCTCGAGGGTCTGGATGAAGGCCATGGCGTGCCCGATCGTCGGCAGGAAGGTGTCGCCGCGGGGCTCATTGGGCTTGGGCTCGATCGCGAACCTCAGGTCGTAGCCCTGCTCCTTGACGTAGCCGCACAGGAAGTCCAGGGCCTCCTTGTAGCGGTTGAGGGCATCGGCAGGCTCCTTGCTGGCCGCGGTCTCCACGCCCTCGCGGCCACCCCAGAACACGTAGGTCGGGGCCCCGAGCTCAGCTGCGACATCGATGTTGCGCAGCGTCTTCTGGATCGCGAACCTGCGCACCGATCGGTCGTTGGAGGTGAAGGCGCCGTCCTTGAACATCGGATGCAGGAACAGGTTGGTCGTCGCCATCGAGCAGACGATGCCTGTCTCGTCGAGCCCCCGCTTGAAGCGATCGAGCTCGGCTCGCCGCTGCTGCTCGGGCGCATCGAAGGTCATGAGGTCGTCGTCGTGGAAGGAGACGCCCCAGGCGCCGATGTCTGCCAGGCCGCGGATGAAGTCGACGGGATCGATCGGCGGACGCGTGGCGTCACCGAAGGGATCGCGCCCCGAGTGCCCGATGGTCCACAGGCCGAAGGCGAACTTGTGCTCCGGCTTCGGCTCGAGCTCGTCGATCACGGCGCCTCCTCACGTCCGGGGAACGGATATATGTTGTCGCGCACAACATATGGCTGCCCACGAGTCACGACAAGGGTTTGCGCCAACTTTCTTGGAATTTGTTGTGTGCCACGCCAAATCCCGGGCTAGGAACCGGACAAGTGGTGCAAAGCGGCTCGGGCGTCGCCATACTGCGCCCGCACCACCGGCACCGGCTGCGGCGCGAGCTCGCGCGATGGCAGCAGTGACTGCTGGGTCCACTGGGGCGCATGTGCGCCGCCGGCCAGCGTCCACGCAGCCTGCCGCGCTGCACCATCGGCCACGTACTCACCGGGCGGTGGCACGACCACCGGCACCGGGAACAGCGTCGCCGCGATGCTCGCGACCGCCGGATTCACGGCCCCGCCGCCGATGAGCAGCACGCGCTGCGGCTGCACGCCGACATCCGCGAGCGCATCGACGGCATCGGCCAGCCCGCACAGCATCCCCTCGATCGCACTGCGCGCGAGGTTGGCCGGCGTCATGTTGGCGCGCGTCATTCCGTGCAGTGAGCCGCGCGCCTCAGGCAGGTTCGGGGTGCGCTCACCGTCGAGGTACGGCAGCAGCACCAGGCCCTGCGCCCCGGGCGACGCGCTGAGCGCGAGCACACCGAGCTCATCGAGGTCGATGCCGATCAGCAGTGCCGCGGCCGACATCACGCGCGCTGCATTGAGGGTGCACACCAGCGGCAGGAAGGCGCCGGTCGCATCGGCGAAGCCGGCGACCAGGCCACTGCCGTCGTGCGTGGGGACTGCGCAGTGCGCGAAGGCAGTGCCGGATGTGCCCAGGGAGACCACGACATCGCCGGGGCACAGATCGAGCCCGAGCGCGGCTGCCATGTTGTCGCCGGTGCCGGGCCCCACGAGGATGCCGCCGGGCGTGGTGCCTGCAGGATCTGCGGGCCCATGCACGGTCGGCAGCGCCGGGACATGGCCGAGCGCTCGCGCGACGAGGTCGGTGCGGTACTCCCCCGCGCCAGGCGACCAGTAGCCGGTGCCGGACGCGTCGCCGCGATCGGTGCACGCGGGCAGTGCCGCGCCGGTCAGGCGCCAGGTGAGGTAGTCGTGCGGCAGCAGCAGCGTCGCGACGCGTGCCGCATGCTCGGGCTCCATGCGCGCCAGCCACCGGATCTTGGAGACGGTGAACGAGGCGACGGGCACGCTGCCCACGGCATCGGCCCATGCCTGCGGGCCGCCAAGCTCTGCGACGAGGTCGCTGGCGTCGGGCGCCGACCGTGTGTCGTTCCACAGCAGCGCGGGGCGGATCACCGCGTCGGCGTCATCGAGCACGACCATGCCGTGCTGCTGGCCGGCAACCGAGATCGCGGCGACGTCATCGAGCATGCCGTCGAGGGTCCGGCTCAGCGCCTCCCACCAGAGGGCAGGATCGATCTCGGTGCCGTCAGGATGCGTCGCTCGCGCCTCGCGCACCAGTGCGCCGGAGCCTGCGTCGCGGACGACGACCTTGACGGACTGCGTGGACGAGTCGACACCGGCGACGAGTGGCATGCGGTGAGGCTAGTTGCTGCGCCACCATTCGGAAATGGCTGCGCCGAGCGCGTGACCCGAAAGCCAGGCCGCCTCGACCTTGGGTCCGTGCGCCCACGAGTCACCGGCGAGGCCGACGCCCAGCTGCGCATCGAACCAGCAGTCGTCGCTGCGACCGGAGGTCGGCTTGGCGTAGGTCCAGCGCATCGCACCGGTCCACAGCGGGCGCTCGTCGATGCCGAGCACGGGCAGCAGCGCCGCGATCGCCAGCTCGATGACTGCCGCCGGATCAGCGAGGTGCTGCGCCGCGAGGGCCGGGTGCACATGGGCGATCACCACAGGTGCGTCATCGCCGCGACGATGGCCGTCGTGCGCCGCCCAGGTGAGCACGTCGCTGTCGTTGATGAAGATGCCGTCGAACCGCGGCAGCACGTCGGGTGCGAAGACGGCCATCACCGCGATCACCGGCTCCCAGCTGACCTGCTGCAGCACCTCGAGCACGCGGGCACCCGCAGGCGAGGAGGGATCGAGCAGCATGCCCGCCTGCGGATCCGGCAGGCACAGTGCAACAGCACCGAAGGGCTCGCCATCGACCGTCACCCCAGAGGCGTCGATGCCCACGGCATTCACGTGCGTGGCGCTGCGCACACCGCCGGGTCGCAGGCCGGTGGCCTGGTGCTCCACGATCGATCGCAGTCCCCGTGCCGAGGTGTAGCGCATCGGCCCGGTGCGGACGCCCGTGATGCCGGCTG
>JAQTXL010000189.1 GCA_028688835.1 Candidatus Nanopelagicales bacterium
TCGAACCGGTCGGTGAGCCAGGCGACCAGTGCGCCGCCGGCGAAGAGCACGTACGAGCTGGTGCGCAGGCAGCGCATGAGCAGGATGGTGGCGGCATCTCCAGCGCCGGGTCGCATCGCGAGCTGCACGTCGAGCTGAGGCACGAGTCCCCCTCCGGTGCGCGATCGATGCCGAGGCCGACACACGATCCGTGCCGACGAGCCGTCGCGACGCTACCAGCCGCCATGGCCTAGATTCTGCGCCAGTGATGGGAGGAACGCATGAGCGTTGACATCGACACGGCTGCACCGGGCGGCCTGCCCGCGGATACCGCGGCACCGCGCCCGAAGCCGCGCATCTTCGCGCTGTCCTTCTCCGGCCCCGGCCTGGTGGTCGCTGCGCTCTTCCTTGGGATCTCGCTGCAGCCCTCGCTGCTCCCGCGTGCGGGCTACGTGCAGGGCCTGGCCTCCGGCATCACCATGATGATCGGCTACGGCATCGGTGCGGGTGCGCAGTCGCTCTGGAACTACCTCGGCATCCCGACGCTCAAGGGCCGGTGGCGCACGGTCATCGTCGGCGTCATCATCGCGCTCATCGCGTGGGGTGTGCTCTTCTCCGCATGGCGCCAGGTCGGCTGGCAGAACGAGATCCGCACGACCTTCGGCATGGAATCGATCACGTTCACCGTCTGGCCAGTGATCATCGGCGTCGCGCTCGGCGTCAGTGTGCTCATCCTCATCGTGGCCCGCTCCCTGCGGAAGCTCTTCCGCGCGGTGTTCGCGTGGCTCGACCGCCTGCTGCCCCGTCGGCTCGCCCAGGTGCTCGGCGCCGGTGCACTGCTCCTGCTCATCTGGCTGCTCATCACCGGCCTGCTCGTCAACGGCTTCTTCGCGGTGGCGAACACCATGTTCTCCAGCCGCGACGGCGCCACCAGCCCCGGCATCGAGCAGCCGACATCAGCCGCGCGCTCGGGCAGCCCCGAGTCGCTGGTCAAGTGGGATGAGCTCGGCCGCCAGGGCCGCAGCTTCGTCGCCAGCGGCCCGACCGTCGCCCAGCTCGACGCGTTCAGTGGCGGCGGGGCGATGGAGCCGATCCGCGCCTATGTCGGCCTGAAGTCGGCAGCGACGCTCCAGGAGCGCGCCGACCTGCTGCTGGCTGAGCTCAAGCGCACCGGCGCCTTCGATCGCAAGGCACTCGTGCTCACCACCACCACGGGCACCGGGTTCCTCGATCCCAACGGCGTCAACCCGGTCGACTACATCTTCAATGGCGACGACGCGATCGCGGGCGTGCAGTACTCCTACCTCCCGAGCTGGATCTCGCTGCTCGCCGATCAGGACGCCGTCAAGGAGACCTCGCGCGTCGTGTTCGAGACCGTCCACGGCTACTGGTCCACCCTGCCCGAGGCCTCGCGACCGAAGTTCTACCTCTACGGCCTCTCGCTGGGCTCCTACGGCGTCGAGAGCGTGCTCAACTCGATCAGCATCATCAACGCGCCGATCGACGGGGCCTTCATGTCGGGGCCACCCTTCGTCAATGACCTGCACACGATCGTCGAGACCGGCCGCGAGCCGAGCTCGCCGGAGTGGCTGCCGGTGTACCAGAACGGCACCACGGTGCGGTTCATGAACGAGGAGGGCTTCGCCGTCACCGCAGGCACGTGGGGCTCGACGCGCGTGGTGTACCTGCAGCATGGCTCCGACCCCGTCGTGTTCTTCTCGCCGTCGCTGGCCTGGGGTGCGCCCGACTGGCTCGCCGAGACCCCGAGGGCGCCCGACGTCGCACCGCAGATGGGCTGGTTCCCACTGGTGACGATGTGGCAGGTGGCCCTCGACCTCCCAGGCGCTGGCAATGTGCCCGACGGGTTCGGGCACATGTACTCCAAGCAGGCCAATGCACTGGGCTGGATCGCCGTGACGAATCCGCCGGGCTGGACGCCGGAGCAGAGCAAGAAGCTCGTCGCCACCCTGAATGCGACGTCGACGACCAGTGACTGACACGCCGGCGGCCGATATCGGCTTCGCGCTCGACGACCTGCGCCTGCTGCGGGCCTTCGAGCCCGTGGTGCGGCTGACGCAGGGCGAGTTCTTCATGCCGGTCGGCGTCGAGGCCTACGTCCGCAATGCCACGCTGTGGCAGCAGACGCCAGGTGGCGATCCGCTGAGGCTGGCCGGTCCCGGAGAGCTCGACCTCGACTCGCTCGCCCAGCGCACGCAGTCCAGCGACGGACCGGGACTCTCGCTCAGCGGCGTCAGTGTGTCGACCTCGTGGTGGGCGCGCTTCCGCGGCTCGCACCACGCAGCCCGACCGCCCTTCAAGCCCGGGCATCGCCTCGCTGAGGTCGGCCTGCTCGGACGCGTCATCGACACCGTGTCGCGGCTCTCGCTGCTCATGCGCGGAGCGGTGCCGGGAGGCAGCGCTGCCCAGTCCCTGGACCTGCAGCTCGAGCACCTGCACCCGAACCGGCCCACGTATCACGCGCGCGTCATCCGCGACGCCGGCTACATCGTGTGCCAGTACTGGTACTTCTACAGCTTCAATAACTGGCGCTCGGCGTTCTCGGGGGTCAATGAGCACGAGGGCGACTGGGAGCAGGTCACCGTCTACCTCGACGGCGTCGGGCCGCTCGACGACGAGGGCCTGCCGGTGCCGCGCTGGGTCGTGTTCTCGGCGCATGACGAGACCGGCGACGACCTGCGGCGTCGCTGGGACGACCCTGATCTCTCCCTGGTCGACGGGCGCCACCCCGTCGTCTTCGCGGGCGCGGGCTCGCACTCGGGCGCCTACCTGCCTGGCGACTACCTCATCACCATCGAGCCCCCCGCAGTCGGCGGCCTCGTGCCCTTCGTGCGACGGATGTCCAAGATCCTCACGCCCTGGACGCGCAGCGCGCAGGGCGCAGGCCTGGGCATCCCGTACATCGACTACGCACGCGGCGACGGGCCCGCGTGCGGGCCGGGCGAGCGGCTCCCGTGGACGGCGGTGGTCATCGACGACGACACCCCGTGGGTGCGTGACTACCGAGGGCTCTGGGGCCATGACACCCGCGATCGCCTCGGCGGCGAGCGGGGCCCGGCCGGCCCGCGCTACGAGCGCGATGGCTCGGTGCGCCAGTCCTGGGCTGACCCGGTCGGCTGGGCCGGGCTCGGCAAGGTGGCACCCAACCCGGCCGACGAGGCAGCGCTGATGCAGGCGCGCATGCG
>JAQTXL010000049.1:0-8868 GCA_028688835.1 Candidatus Nanopelagicales bacterium
GTGCTGCTCGCTGCGGTCTTCGCCGTGCTCGGTGTGCTGCCGCTCATCGCGCTGGCCCAGATCGGCGTGATCGTGTGCCTCGGCGTCCTGCTCGACACCCTGCTCGTGCGGACCGTGATCGTGCCGGCACTGGCGATGCTCACTGGCGATCGCTTCTGGTGGCCGGGCGGCGCACCTGGGCCCCGGAACGCGGAGCTTCAGGACCAGACGTAGCCGGTGGCCATGCACTCGGCGGCGATCGCCCGCATCTTCGACTCGGCTGCGGCCGCATCGATCGCGTTGACGGTGGTCGGGAACTGCTGAATCAGGACGTTGAGCTGCCCGTAGGCCTCCGTGTCACGTTCGGCCGCCGTGGCTGCGCTGGTGCGAGCATTGGTGACGCCCTCGGCGATGCCGGTCGATCCCGATGACAGCAGTGAACTCACCATGCGCATGCCGATGCAGGCATTGATCCCGGCGGACTTGGCGGTGGACCCGCCACAGGCCGACAGCGACAGGCAGGTGACCGCGGCCAGGAGCACGGTGGCGCGACGGATCTGCATCCTCGGAGCGTACCTGCGCCTTCGGCTGCGCGGGAGGCCCGCACAGCGCACGGTGGCAGGGGCGGCAGCTCGTCGACAGGTCACGCACTCAGGTCGACGAGCGCGAGCACGGTGGCCCAGTTGCGTGCTGTGCCCCCTTCGATGAGCCGGCCCGAGCGCGTCGTCAGTGCCTTGGCGAGGTCGCTGGTGCCGAATCCGTCCGGCGTGTGCAGGTAGAGCACATCACCGGCGAACCCGACCGAGTCGTTGCTGCCCTTGGCCCACAGCGACTCCTGCAGCTGCGCGATGCCCGCGATCGCCTCCTGCGAGTGCGGCTCGGGAAGGAAGATCGCATGGAGGCGCTTCGGGTCAGCCTCGTGCGGGTAGGGGTTGTTGCGAACCACGCCGAGCAGCTGCGCACGGGTGCGCACGATTGCGGGGACCTGCAGCGAGAAGCTCGCCTCGATGATCGACTCCACCTGGCGTGCCACCACGGCCGTCGACCGCGAGCGGTGCTCGGCGACGACATTGCCCGACTGGATGTACGTGCGGACATCGACGAAGCCGTGTGCGGCGAGGGCCGCGCGCAACTCCGCCATGCGGATGCGGTTGTTCCCGCCGACGTTGATGCCGCGCAGCAGCACGATGACCGTGGTCATGGGCCCCTCTCAGGTCAGTGCTGGGCGAAGGACACGCGCATGGAGTCGACAGGCCGACGCCAGCGCTTGGACTTGCGCCAGTACAGGTACGTGACCAGGCCGATGGGGATGGGCACCAGGAAGGTCGCGAGCCGGTAGAGCAGCACGGCGGCCAGGACTGCGGCCTGATCGGACTCCGGCAGTCCGTAGCCGAGCACGGCCACGAGCACGACCTCGGCGACGCCCAGGCCGCCTGGGGTCGGGATCAGCAGTGAGGCCAGGGTCATGAGGCTGTAGGCCAGGATGATGGTCGCCCAGGAGATCGTGGCCAGGCCCAGCCCCTGCATGCGGCAGGCGACGCCGAGCACGAAGCACGCGGTGAGCTGGGACACGAGCATCGCGATGGACAGTCGCCCCCAGCACTGGCGGAGCAGACTCACCATCTGCGTACGGAACTTCGGCACCTGCTGCTCCATCGAGGCGATGCTCAGCTTCTTGAACACGTGCGTGGCGCCCCGCACCAGCGCGTCGAGCCAGATGCCCAGGCGCCGGGCGAATCGCGTGCTGCGCAGGATCAGGCCGAGCACGACTGCAGCGAGCAACCAGAGCACGGTGACGATGAGCGCGAACCAGATGGTGCCGCTGGGCGACGGACCCGTGATGGAGACCACGACGAGTGCCAAGGCGAGCAGCAGGTACTTGGTCATCTGCGACCACACGCCGGTGACGATGACCTCAGAGGTGATGTCGTCGAGTGCGAAGCCCCACGAGCGCAGCATCGCGAAATTGAGCCCAGTGGCCACTGCTCCGCCCTCGGGCACCGTGTTCGACAGCGCGGCCGAGGCGGTGTTCGTCACTGCTGCCTCGCGCAGGCGAAGACCCGGCAGGCAGATGACCAGCGGGGGCAGGTTGGTGGCGAGGTTCACGACGCCGAGGATGCAGATGACGACGACCTGCGGCCAGGTGATGAGGGAGATGGCGGTCGGCAGTCCGGCGGACTCCGTGAGCTTGTTGAACAGGAACCACAGGGCGATGATCACGACGCCGTACGACAGGAAGCCGGAGAGCATGCGGCGCAGGATGCCGTGCGGGCGGTCCTTGGGAAGGCCCGATTCGGAGGCATCCACCTCGACGGGATCGGGCGTGGTCATGCCGCAGGTGCCGTCGACTCGGGTGCGAGCGCACTGCGGTAGATCAGGGCCCAGGTCACGGTGAACCAGGAGATCACGGCGCCCGTGACCAGCCAGATGCCGAAGGCGGCCAGGGAGCCGCGCACGAAGAAGCTGGTGAGATCCCCGGCGACCGGTGCGAGCAGGAGGATCGCGCCAGTGATGAGCGTGGTGACCAGCCAGCGCCAGAAGTGGCGGCCGATGACGTGCAGGTTGGTGCCCAGCGGATTGCGCCGCCCGTCGAGCGCTGCGAGCAGCACGAAGGGCGTGAGCGCCACGATCACGAGGCCTGGCAGGGTGTAGGCCGCAAGTCCGATGATGACCACGATGGCGAGCAGGGCGCCCCAGATGAGGAAGCGCAGCCCGTGGGCGCGCAGGGTGCGCAGTGCCGCGTGCCAGTCGGTGCGCCCATCGGCCACGTGGAGTGAGGCGGAGGCCACGAGCCCGTACGAGAGCACGAACGCCAGGCCGCTGAGCACTGCGATGATGATCGCGAGCGTGTTGAGGGTGGGGGTCGGATCGGGCCAGATGAGCAGGGCCTGCACCGCTGCGTTCACGATGACGACCGGCACGACGATGGTCCAGGCGCGCCACATGCGCAGGAAGCCGAACGCGAGTGCGGAGACGCGGTAGGTGGTCACGAGGTCGCCGCCGCAGCCGAGTCGAGCACATCCTGCACGGAACCGGTGTGGATCACAGACGATCCCACGGCGACCTTCATCGTCAGCGGCAGCGAGGTAGGTGCGGTGACGGTGATCGCGGCACCGTCAGTGGTGGTGCCCGAGCAGGTGTAGCGGGCAGCGACCTCGGTGCAGACCGGGGCCTGCATGATGGCCACGCCCTTGGCGAGCAGCACATCGATCGCGGCGAACCGCACCGCCGTGATGTCATCGCCGCCGACTGGCGCAAGGGCGGCCACCTGAGAGGCGCAGCCCGTGATCACGAGCAGCGGGGCGATGATGAGCAGCAGCCGCCTCATGTCGCCTGCCAGCCCTGCTCGTAGGAGAGCAGACGTGCGCGCGCGGCTGCCTGGGCGGCCTCGAGCGCCGCGTCGCTGATGCTGCTGAGGTCGAACGGCGCCGGCATGAGCAGCTCGCAGTTGCGGTCGAGCGGTGACCCGATGCGCAGCGCGGGATTCTCGATCCAGTCGTTGGCTGCGAGCTCGCGCGACAGGCTGGCCAGGCTGATCGGGTCCAGTGCGCCGTTCCAGGCGGCGGGCGACGCGTGGTCGATCGCGGTCGTGAACAGGCTCAGCGAGCCGTCGCGGTTGTCGACGACCTCGATCACCTGCTGCTGCTGCGGGTAGTCGATGCACGAGGCAGTGGTGATCTCCCAGAAGCCACCAGTGCCTTCAGCATTGCGGTGCGCGGTGATCGTGTTGATGTGCGTGTGCCCATTGACCCAGGCGATCGCGTTCGGGAACTTCAGGAGCATCGCGATGAACTCCTCCGCGTGCACGAGGCGCTCCGGCTCCGTCGGCAGCGTCGCGTCGTTCTCCAGGGTCGCGGAGTTGTGGTGGCTGAACACCAGTGCGAGCTTGCCCTCGGCCTGTGCGTGCGCGAGTCCGGCCTGCAGCCACTGGAACTGCGACTCGGGCAGTGCGCCGTCGGGACCGGCGACCTGGTTGCATGTGTCGAGGCCGAAGGCGCGCGTGAACGGGCCGATGTCGGCGCTCCAGTAGGTGCGGCCGCTGTCGAGATTGGCCTGGGTGAACCCGTGCCCGACCGGTCCCGGATTCGGTGTCGTCCGGAAGTGCGCCTCCATGAACTCCTGGCGCTGCAGCATCCGGCGGTCGGGGTCGGCGGTCACGCTGCGCGAGCCGACCTGCAGGCCCAGCTGGGTGGTCACCGCATGGAGCATGCGGCCAAGGCCTGAGCTCTCGGCCTGCCAGTCCTTGAGGTAGCCGGCCGTCAGCGCCTTCCAGTCCCAGTACTTGCGCTCGCCCTGCGCCATGGCCCGCAGGGATGCCGGCACGGCAAGGGTGCCCAGCCACAGGGTGTCGTGGTTGCCGTAGACGCCGTACCAGGGCACCGGCAGGCCCACGGACTCCACCTGCTGCGACACCGCGGCATCGAGCAGTCCGGGGACGGCTGGGAATCCGTAGGCGCCGAACCAGTCGCCCGACGGATCATCGGGGTGCCAGGCGTACTCGGCCTCGCTCCAGGCCTGCACGCCCTCATAGGTGCCGACGGCGCCGGAGTTGGGCGTGATCGGCTGGCCGTCGAGCAGGTCGATGTACCAGCGGGTCTCGTGGTGGGAGAGCATGTCGGCGGTGTCGCCGGTGACGAAGGCGGCGCTGAGCGGAGCGCCGGTGACCTGCGAGATGCGCAGGTCGGTCACCGAGGTCACCATCGCCGACGCGACATGCGTGGTGAGGGTCTCGTGCGGATGGAACGCGCTCGCCCAGCTCGCGTGATCCTGGGCGATCATGGGCTCCAGCCGCGCAGGGCTCTGCGCATCCATGAGGTGCATGTCGGACAGGTGCCCGAGGTACAGCAGCGACCTGCGGCGCTGGTCGCGATTGGGGTCGGGCTCGCGACCGAGCAGATCGAGGCGGGGAAGGTGCGGCTCCCCGGCGCGAACGACGAGCGTGCGGTAGCCGCGATTCACGGTGGGCCCCAGGGCGATCGCCTGGTTCAGCGTGCTCGTCCCTGCACCCGGGACCATGGGGCGTGCGAGCGCCTCACCGAGTGCTGCGCGCGGCAGGGCCCAGGCAGCCGACAGGCCGGCGACGGTCGCCATGAAGGCGCGCCTGCTGAGTCCTGCCATGGGGGAGATCCTGACGCATCACACCGGTGGCCGGT
This sequence comes from Candidatus Nanopelagicales bacterium, assembly GCA_028688835.1. Classification (GTDB taxonomy): domain Bacteria; phylum Actinomycetota; class Actinomycetes; order S36-B12; family S36-B12; genus UBA11398. The sequence goes on from JAQTXL010000049.1 coordinate 5,133, forward strand.
GCGCTGCGCCGCGCCGTGCGGGTCAGCGGCCTCGGCGCACGTCGCGGAAGGGCATGTCGCGATCGGCGGCGAACTCGCGGGGCATCATGAGCACGCGCTCGGAGATCATGTTGCGGCTCATCTCCGAGGATCCGCCACCAAGGCTCGCGCCCTGGCGCATGAGGTAGGACTCGCCGATCGCCTTGACGTAGCCGGGGCCCTCAGGGAGCCCGGTGACGGCAGTGTCGCCCGCGATCTCGAGCACCATGTCCTGCTTGGTCTGTGGGATCTCGGCGTGCGCGAGGCGCATGATCGAGCTCGCCATGGCGGGGTACTCGCCCGAGGTCATGCCGACGGTGACGCGCTTGATGAGCTGCTCGTTGACCACGTCCTGCGCATGCGCCCAGCCCACGAGCTCGCGCACGGCGGGGTCATCGGCCTTGCCGACCTGTCGCGCCACATCGGACGGCGACAGGGCCGCGCGACGGCCGGTCTCCACCATGCGACCGCTGGTGTACGGCGAGCCACCGCCGACAGCCTGGCGCTCGTAGAACAGCTGTCGCTGTCCGACGGTCCAGCCGTCGTTCTCGGCACCGACGAGGTAGGAGGCGGGGATGACGAGGTCGCTGAAGAACTCCTCGCAGAACTCGCGCGAGCCATTGGCCATCGAGACGCGCTGCATGTGGGTGGCCGGGTCCTTGACCGGGACGATGACCATCGACAGGCCGCGGTGCTTGGGGGCATCCCAGTCGGTGCGCACGAGGCAGGTGGCGTAGTCGGCGGCGAAGGCGTTGGTGCTCCAGCACTTCTGGCCGTTGATGATGTAGGTGTCGCCATCGCGCTGGGCTCGCGTGAGCAGGCCGGCGAGGTCGGAGCCGCCGCTGGGCTCGGACAGGAACTGGCACAGGATCAGCTCGCCGCTGATGGCCCCGCGCACGAACTTCTGCTTCTGCTCCTCGGTGCCCATGTCGACGAGCATCGCCGAGCAGATGGCCAGCGACGGCACGTTGAGCATGAGGGGCATGTCATAGGGGACCGACTCGTCGGTGAAGGCCGCCTGGTGCGCGGGGGTCAGGCCCTGGCCGCCGTACTCGGTGGGGAAGCAGATGCCCGCGAAGCCGCCGGCGAAGAGCTTCTTCTGCAGGATGCGGGCGTTGACCCAGACCTGCTCCTCGGGATCCTCGGTGCCCTCGCGGGGCATCTCGCCGAGCTTGGGCATGTTGTCGGCAAGCCAGGTGCGGGCACGGAGGCGGAAGTCCTCGACGGACTCGAGCTGATCGGACACGGGCGCTCCCAGGTCTGCAGAAGGTGTGGTGGGAGCAGGCTAGGCCCTGACCGGGTGCACTGGGGGCCGATTGGCGAGCTTGGTCCGCCTCGGCGCAGCAGGATCGGCACTCCGACGCCCGGTGACAACCCGGGCAATCGCCGCAGAACCGGACGAACGTGCGATCTGCGGAGACTTCGCCGAGTCGATCCGCGCGCCCGCGCCCGTTGCTACGTTCGCGGCAGCGACACCCCGGCCCTCTGCCCGAACTCGGTGAGCGGCCGTGCCGTGCACGTGCGCACGTGGCAACCGACATCGACCTCATCGAGCAAGAAGGAGTGGGAGCACATGGCAGAGAAGGTTCTCGACACAGACGCGATCATGGGTGATCTGCGCATCATCGACGGCGACAGTCATTTCTCCGAGCCCGCCGACCTGTGGACCTCACGGGCGCCGGCCTCGTACCGGGACCGCATGCCCAAGTGGGAGCGCGTCAACGGCCAGACCGTCTGGACCATCGACGGCAAGTTCTGGTGCGGCATCGGCGGCAGCACCATCAACAAGAACATGGAGAAGGTGCTGGGCACGCTGAGCCTTCCGGTCGAGGACATCGCGGATGACGCGTGGACCGTCAAGGGCCGGCTGAACATCATGGACCAGCAGGGCGTGTACGCCGAGGTGCTGTTCCCCAACTCGATCGGCTTCGCCTCGAATGCGGTCATGTCCATCGACGACGTCGAGTTCCGCAACGTGGTCAGCCGTGTGTACAACGACGGGATGCTGGACGCCCAGAACGAGTCCGGCGGGCGGCTGCTGCCCCAGGCGATCCTGCCGGTCTGGGACATGGACCTCACGCTCAAGGAGATGACCCGCCTGCATGAGGCGGGGATCCGCGGGTTCACGATCACCGACAAGCCCCACCTCATCGGCCTGCCCGACCTCGACCAGCCGTACTTCGCGCCGCTGTGGTCGCTGGCCAATGACATGGGCACGGTCCTGAACTTCCATATCGGCAGCAGCGTGGTGCCGCTGGGCGAGGGGCAGGGCATCACCGACTCCCCGATGTCGGACATCTTCTGGCAGTCCTTCGGTCCCCAGCGCCGCCTCGCGATCCTGGCGACGCAGTTCTACATGTCGAATGCCCGCATCATCACCAACCTCATCATGAGCGACATGTTCGAGCGCTACCCGAACGTCAAGGTGGTCTCGGCGGAGAGCGGCATCGGATGGGTGCCGTTCATGCTCGAGGCCTGCGAGTACCAGCTCGACGAGATGGTGACCACCAAGGAGGAGCGAAGCCTGCAGAAGCGCCGGCCGACCGAGTACTTCCGGAGCAACGTCTATGTCATGAGCTGGTTCGAGCGGTCCGCGATGAAGATCCTCGACGACGTCGGCGTCGACAACGTCATGATCGAGACCGACATCCCGCACCCGACGTGCCTGTACCCGAACTCCCGGGATCACTTCGCCGACGTGACGCGCAACCTCACGCCCGAGGTGCGACGCAAGCTGGTCCAGGACAACGCAGCGCGCGTGTATCGGGTCGAACTGCCTGACTAGCAGGGGTCGGGGGTGGGACGATGCGATCCCACCCCCGATCACCGTCAGCAGGCGCCGCGCACAGGGGCGCAACTCATCGAGGAGCACCCCATGGCTGTCCAACCACGAGTCGCGATCGTCGGCTACGGCTACTCGACCGTCGGCCGCAACACCGGCCTGTCGCTCGACGAGCTCACTGCACAGGCCTGCAAGGCCGCCATCGCCGACGCCGGGCTGACGATGCAGGACATCGACGGCGTGGTCTCGCACAGTGCGCCGCACCAGTACGTCGGCGCCACCCGCACGGCGGCACTGCTGGGCATCCCCGACCTTGCCTTCTACTCGTCGTCGGTCGATGGTGCTGCCTACAGCGTGGCCGCCATGCATGCCATCGCAGCCATCGCGTCCGGCTCGGCCGAGACGGTGCTGACGATCCGCACCATCCAGAAGCGCGGGGCGGCGATGCCGACCCTCGACATGGTCGATGCCAACGCCGGAATCCCCGATGGTGCGCAGTTCGCGACGCCCTACGGGGTCGGCGGCCCGTCATGGGCGGCCTTCTACATGCAGCGGCACATGGCGAAGTACGGGTCGACCGAGGAGGACTTCGGTGCGATGGCCATCGCTCAGCGCAAGTTCGCGGTGAAGAACCCCACGGAGTCGTTCTTCCACGACGAGCTGACCATGGACGACTACCTCAACTCCCGCTACATCTTCAAGCCGTTGCACCTGCTGGACTGCGACTACCCGATCGACTCGTCGAGCGCCATCATCTTCACGACCGAGGAGCGGGCGCGCGACCTCAAGCACAAGCCCGTCTTCTTCAATGCGTGGGCGAACGGCACCACGGCCGAAGCCGACTTCAGCCTGGTGCGCGAGATGACCCACTCGTCACCGTGGATGGCGGCCAAGCGCATGTGGAGCCGCACCGACCTCAAGCCGGACGACGTCCAG
>JAQTXL010000049.1:8968-12939 GCA_028688835.1 Candidatus Nanopelagicales bacterium
GTTGCCGCGTGGCTGATGCCGCTGACCAACGTGCTGGCACGCTGGATGCCGCGCTGGCTGTCGGCAGTGATCTCCATCGTGATCTTCGCGCTCTTCGTGCTCGCGGTCTTCGCCTTCATCGGCCTGTCAACCGCAAGCCAGTGGGATGGCATCTGGAAGGCGATCGAAGGTGGCGTCACGGACTTGAACGTGTGGCTCCGGCAGGGTCCGCTGGGGCTCTCTGACGCCGACATCCTGGGCTACTACACCAGCGCAGTCGCCTTCATCAAGTCCTCAGGCGGAGACATCGCCCTCGGTGTCCTCGGCGGGCTCGGCAGTGTCGTCGGCATCGCGACGGCCTTCGCGGCCGGGCTCTTCGTGCTCGTGTTCATCCTCATCCAGCCGCTGAAGATGTACGCGTGGCTCACCGGGTGGCTGCCAGCCCGCAACCGCGAGGTCATCGGCACCTCGGGACTGATCGCCTGGAACGCATTCTCGCAGTACTCGCGCGGCGTGGTCCTGGTGGCGATCACGAACGCGGCCATGGTGACAGTCCTGCTGCTCATCATGGGGGTGCCCCTTGCAGTGCCGCTGGGCGTGATCGTCTTCTTCGGCGCGTTCATCCCGTACATCGGCGCGCCGATCGCGATGCTCCTGGCGGCCTTCGTAGCGCTGGTGACCAACGGAGTCCTGGCGGGGGCGCTCGTCGTCGTGCTGATCTTCGCGATCGGGCAGCTCGAGGGCAATGTCCTGCAGCCCCTGATCCTCGGGCGGTCCGTCAACCTCCACCCGGTGGCCATCGTGCTCGTCACGGCTATCGGTGCTGCGTACTTCGGGATCATCGGCGCCCTGATCGGCGTACCGATCGCGGCAGCCGTCTACGGGGTGATGGTGTACCTCCGTGGACCGACCATCGAGGCTTCCCCGGGCCAGTGACGCGCCGGTCGCTGCGCCGCCGGATTCCCGTCAGCCTGCGACGCTCGTTCCGGCACGGCCGTAGCGGTCCTCGACGCGGATCACGTCGGTCTGCCACCCGTGCGCCGCCGTCGAGGCCTCGACCAGCAGGCTCGCGCTGACAGCAGCGATGCGATGCAGGGTGCGCGCCGGGATGTGGATCGTCTCGCCCGGGCCCATCGTGCGCTGGATGAGTGCGTCGACGCTCGGGCCGACATCGATCACGATCGCCCCGGACGCCACCATGATGGTCTCGTCCTTGTGCTCGTGGTACTGCAGGCTCAGCGCCTCACCGGCATCGATGGCCAGCATCTTCCCGACATAGCCGTGCTCGCCCGAGGCAAAGATCCGCTCGTGCCCCCAGGGCTTCTCGATGGTTGCCGAGACCGTGATCTGCGCTGCGGATTCCTGGGTGATGCTCATGATGCCTCCTTGGTGGGTTCGGCGAGCAGCGCATGCAGCAGCTGATCGAGGTCGATGAGCGCGATCCGGGTGACGGTGTCACTGCAGCCGTAGGGCAGCACGAGCTGGCGCCCGTGCAGCATGCCGCCGCAGGTGTAGACGACATTGGGCACGTATCCGGACCGCTCGTCGGGACTCGGCGTCAGGATGGGCGTCGTCAACTGGCCGATGACGAGGTTGGGGTTCTCCAGGTCGAGCAGGAGCGCCCCGATGCTGTACTGCCGCATCGGGCCGACGCCGTGCGTCAGCACGAGCCACCCTGCCGCAGTCTCGATCGGCGATCCGCAGTTGCCCAGCTGCACGATCTCCCACGACTCGAGCGGCGTCTGGATCAGCACCGGCTCATCCCAGTGGTGCAGGTCGTCGGAGCAGGTGATCCCGTTGCTCTCGCGGTCAGCGCGCGAGAGCGCGAAGTAGGTGTCGCCGATGCGCCGGGGGAACAGTGCCATCCCCTTGTTGAGCGATCCGGGGCCGGTCATCTGGGTCACGGTGAAGCGCGCGAAGTCTGTGGTGGCCAGGAGGTGCGAGGCGATGTTGCGGCCGTTGTAGGCCGTGTAGGTGCCGAGGTAGCACGAGCTCTCATCCTCCATCTCGAAGCGCACGAGTCGCACGTCCTCGATGCCATGAGTCTCATCAGGGCTCCTCGGCATGATGACGCGCTCCTGCAGCGGCGTCGCGGCAGCGAACTCGATCGCGTACGAGCAGGCCGCGATCCACTCGAAGCGCTCGATCGTGCGCACGGCCGATCCACGTGTGAGTCGCTGCTCGCGCAGCTCATCGAGGGCCCGGTCGAGATCACGTCGGCTGAACTGCTCCGGAAGTGCATCGAGCACGAAGTCCGAGTTGGTCTGGTCCCCGCCGATCTCATTGAGCTGCTGCTCGAAGGAGACACGGGAGTAGGTGACCGTCGACGCCTCGGGCAGGACCGAGAACTCCGGCAGCGGGTCGAAGGTGATCATGTTCGCTCCGCTGATGACGCCGGTGCGGAATTCGATGCTGGAGATATGGCCCTCGCCGACGGCACGCAGGGTCATGAGGAACCTGGTCGAGTCTGCCGGCAGTCCACTCTGGTCAGGGTGCTCGACCATCGACGGGTTGAACAGGGCGGCGCTCTCGATCGAGAACTCCTGCGTGAAGTAGGCGCCGATGAGATCGCGCTGGTCGACAGAGAGGCGCCCCGCCCCGGCGATGCGGTGCTCCATCATCGCGAAGTGGGCCTGCCAGGTGGCCGGCAGGTCACGGTGCCGGGAGTCGAAGCGTGCCCGGAGGGCAGTCAGCTGGTGCGAGACCTCGGCCTCGTCCAGTACGAGCACGCGCTCGAGGATCGCCGTGGCACGGGATTCACCCTTCTGGGCGACCTCCTGCCCGGGCAGGAAGATCCGGCTGATGACGCGATCGCTGTCGGGCCTGAGCACATGCTCGGTGCGCTGGACCCACGACGGGTCGTGCACGGCGCTCATCGTGCGGCGATCAGCGAGGGCATGCGGGAGATCTGCCATGTGGCCAGCCAGGCCAGCGTCGACTCGGCACCCTGGTTGATGCTGACACCGTCAGCCTCAAGGCCGTCGCAGCCGCCGCCGGACGCTGGATCGTGCATCGGGAGCCCGAGGTCGTTGCTGCCCTCGAACCAGGCCAGGCATCGGTCGATCACCGCGAGCCAGTGCTGGTTGTGGGTGGCGACGAAGGCCTGGCGGCAGGCCTCGGCCAGGCAGGCGACCTCGATCGGCTGCTGGGCGAAAGCGGGCTTGGCTGCACCGCGTGCACGACCCTGCGAGGACACGACCGAGAGGTGGCCGTCATGCATCTGCTCGCCGACGAGCCAGTTGAGCAGCTGCAGGCCGTGGCGCAGAAGCTCCGGATCGTCGAGGGCGTCGGCGGTGGCGATCATCGCCTCTGGGATGACGGCGTTCGCATACGTCAGCCGGTCCTCGGGCCAGGGCCAGAAGGTGTCATTGCGGGGCGCGATGGTTCGGTGCTGGGCATCGCGCAGGAGGGCCAGTGACGGTGCATGCTCACGATCGACCACGAGCATGCGCGCGGCGCCCAGGACTGCATACGCCATCGATCGAGGCCACGGCGAGCGCTGCTGCATCGCGGTGCTCGCGCCGATGAACGCCCGGGAGCTGATGAGCAGGTCAGACGACTCCGCGGCTGCGGTGCCCAGGGCCCAGATGGCCCGGCCCCAGTGGTCGTCGGTGGAAGGGCCGTCCGTCCACCTGCCCTCGGCATCGCGGCGGTTGTGCATGAGCCCCGACGGCCGCAGCGCCGCCAGGATGAAGTCCAGGCAGGTATGCGCGAGTGCTGCGACTTCGGTCGAGGGGGATGCCTCGCGCACCGTGACGACGAGCGCGCGGGCGACATCGTCGACGCAGTAGCCGTGCTCGACGCGGGGGACGACACCGAGCGCGTGCTCGTAGACGCCGACGGGCGTGGAGAGCGCGAGCAGGTGCGAGTAGTCGAGTGCTGGGCTGGGAGCGGCCGCCATCACGCGACTGACTTGAGCGACTGCTCGACCAGGCTCGTGCCCATGTCGATGTAGCTCTGCGCAACAGCGGGCCACAGGAGCGAGGTGGCCA
>JAQTXL010000050.1 GCA_028688835.1 Candidatus Nanopelagicales bacterium
GTGGGCACGCTCGGACTGGTGCTCCAGCCGCTGGCCCAGGCCACGACGGCTGTCGTGCGCGCGGCCGGGGCCGAGTGCGTGGTGATGGTCGACCCCAACTGCAGGCCGTCGATCCTGGAGGGGTCGAGCACTTTCGCTCCGGCCTGGGCGGCAGTGCTCGAACGGGCCGATGTCGTCAAGGTCAGCGGCGATGACCTTGCCTACCTGTGGCCCGATCGCGAGCCGCTCGAGGCCGCGCGCGAGCTCCAGCGCACGTCCGGGGCCGCGGTGCTGTTCACCGACGGTGCAGCATCCGTGCATGTGCTGACGCGCACGGGCGCTGCCGAGCTCGCCGTGCCGCGCGTGGCGGTCGTCGACACGGTCGGGGCAGGTGACGCGTTCAGCGGCGGCTTCCTGGCGCAGTGGCAGGCGAGCGGCCGCGCGCGATCTGACCTGCAGGTCCTGGATGCCGTGGTGCAGGCCGCCCAGTTCGGCATCAGGGTCGCCGCGCTGACGTGCCAGCGTGCGGGTGCACAGCCGCCGTTCACGGCCGAGCTCGAGACTCGTTAGCCTGAGGCCCATGAAGGGGATCCCCGGCGCAGCATTGCGCTACCGCATCATGGCGTACATCACCGGTGTCGTCCTGGCGACTGCCTTCACCTGGATGGTCGTGCTCATCATCCAGTGGATGGTCGACGGCCACTCGCTCGCGGACTTCTTCAGCTCGGCGGACCAGAAGCCCACGGCCTACGGCGTGCTGTGGCTCGTGCACGGCTGGGCGTATTTCCTCTACCTCATCACCGGTGTCGACCTGGCCTTCCGCCTGCGCTACTCGATCGGTCGCACCGTGCTGATCCTGCTCGCAGGCACGATCCCGTTCATGTCGTTCGTCGCCGAGCGCTCGGTGCACAAGGACCTCGCGCGCCGGGCAGCCCCGACCGCCATCAGCTAGGCAGGGCCCAGTCGATCGGGTCCAGTCCGGCGCCTGCCAGCAGGGCATTGGCCCGGCTGAACGGCCGTGAGCCGAAGAAGCCGCGGTCCGCGGACATCGGGCTCGGGTGCGCACTCGCGATGATCGGCACGTCGGGCAGGAGCGGTGCGATCGTCTGCGCGTCGCGGCCCCAGAGGATGGCGACGAACGGCTCTGGTCGTTGCACGAGGCCGCGGATGGCAGCCTCGGTGAACTGCTCCCAGCCCTTGCCGCGATGGCTGCCCGACTCGCCGGATCGCACCGTCAGCACCCGATTGAGCAGGAGGACCCCCTGCTGCGCCCACGGCGACAGGTCGCCGGTGCGCGGTTTCGGCACGCCGAGATCCGCGGTGAGCTCGCGGTAGATGTTCGCCAGGCTGCGGGGGATCGGGCGCACGTCGGCAGCGACACTGAAGGACAGGCCCACGGCATGGCCCGCAGTGGGGTAGGGGTCCTGGCCCATGATGAGCACGCGCACATCGGGCATCGGCTGCTCGAAGGCCCGCAGGATGGCAGTGCCCGCCGGGAACCACGCATGACCCGCAGCGGTCTCCTCGCGCAGGAACTCGCCCATGCGCGCGAGGGTCCCCTCCTCGCCGGCAAGCGCCGGCAGCCACGTCGGATGGACGAGATCCGCGAGGGGAGCAGGCATGGGCCAACCATAGGTCGCAGTGCATTGGCTAACGTGCAGCCTGTGACGAGAACCCAGCCGCTGCCGAGCGACTACCAGGCCTATGTCGACGCCGATGCCGTGCTTGCCTATGCATTGGCCACCGAGGACCCCAATGAGCTGTGCCGATCCGGCGCAGTGGCGTCCCCGCTGTTCACCTCGACACTCGTGGTCAAGGCCTTCACGGACACCATGAGCACGGCGGTGCCGGAGGGAGCGATCACCGGCACGCGGGCGTCAGTGCACGGGATGCATGACGTGCACTACTTCGCGCCGGTCATTCCCGGCACCAAGGTGCGCATCACGGGCCGCCACCACGGCGTGAAGCAGACTCCGGCGGGCGTCGTGGTCTCCAATGAGCTCAGCGTGCAGGACCTCGACGGCACGCTGCTGCTCAAGCACTACTGGACCGGTATGAACGTCGGCGGCACTGTCGACTTCGAGCGGGGTGAGGACCTGCCCGACCATCTCTTCCCCGATGCTGCGCGCGAACGCCCGATCGGCAGCCACGTGTTCGACATCTCGCCTGACCAGGCCTTCCGCTACGGCGGCGCCTCGGGCGACCGCAACGGTCATGCCATCAACGACGACATCGCTCGCGCCGAGGGCTTCCCGAGCAAGATCATCCAGGGCCTGTGCACGTTCGCGATGTGCAGCGGCGCGGTGGTCAAGCTGGTGGCCGATGGCGACCCGGGCAACCTCACGCGCCTGGCCGGCCGCTTCTCATCTCCGGTGTTCCCCCGCCAGCAGCTCGAGGTCGCGCTGTTCGATGCGGGGACGTCGGCCGACGGTCGGCGTCTCGTGGCCTTCGAGGCCACCTCCAACGGTGTCACCGTCGTCAAGCACGGGCGCGCCGAGCTGCGCAGCTGAGGCAGTGCCATGAACCAGGACGACTCGGTCGTCGACGCCTTCGGGGATGAATGGTCGCGCTACGACCAGTCGCGCATGGATGCTGCTGAGCGACGCGCCCTGTTCGAGCAGTACTTCGCGATCTTCCCGTGGTCGGACCTTCCGGCCGATGCCGTCGGGATCGACATCGGGTGCGGCAGCGGGCGCTGGGCCGTCGAGGTGGCACCGCGCGTGGGCAGGCTCATCTGCATCGACGCGAGCGCGGCTGCTGTCGACGTCGCACGCGCGAACCTCGCGGGCGTGCCCAACTGCGAGGTGCTCGTCGCGAGCGTCGCAGACCTGCCGGTCGAGCCGGCGAGCATGGACTTCGCGTACTCGCTCGGCGTGCTGCACCACGTGCCCGACACTGCTGCGGCCATCGCGAGCTGTGCGCAGACGCTCAAGCCGGGTGCCCCACTGCTGCTCTACCTGTACTACTCGTTCGAGAACCGCCCGATCTGGTTCCGAGGCCTGTGGAAGGCGAGCGATCTCCTGCGCCGGGCCGTGAGCCGCTCGCCCTACCCGGTGCGCAATGCGATCTCGAGCGTGATCGCGGTGGTCGTCTACTGGCCGCTCGCGCGACTCAGCGCACTGGTCGAGCGCCTGGGCGCCGATGTCTCGTCCATGCCCCTGTCGTACTACCGCCGGCTGAGCTTCTACGTGATGCGCACCGATGCTCGCGACCGCTTCGGCACGCAGCTCGAGCAGCGATTCTCTCGCGATCAGATCCGGGCGATGATGACGGCAGCAGGACTCGAGGGGATCACGTTCTCCGATGACGTGTTCTGGACCGCCGTGGGCACGCGCACCGGGCTTGGGACGGCGACGTCACAGTCCTGAGCGCAGCAGCTTCACCGCGATCGCCAGCATCACGATCCCGATCAGGATGTCGAGGATTCGCCACGTGGCGGGACGGGACATCCAGCGCGAGCTGAAGCGCGCCCCGAGACCCAGGATCGTGAACCACAGGATGCTCGCGGCCGCCGCGCCCAGGGCGAAGAGCCATCGGTCGGACCCGTACTGGTTGGCGATGGTGCCGAGCATGAGCACGGTGTCGAGGTACACGTGCGGGTTGAGGTAGGTGAAGCCGAGGGCCATGAGCGCAACGGCGGCGGCAGAGCGCGGCAGCTCGCCCGAGGCGACGAGTGCGGTGGGCCGGCGGGCCTTCCAGAACGAGTGCAGGGCGAAACCGGTCAGGTAGATCACGCCGACCCACGTGAGCACGTCGAGCACCTGTGGGTAGGTCCTGATCGCGCCGGCGAGGCCGCTGACGCCGATCGCGATGAGCAGCGCATCGGAGCCGGCGCAGATGGCGATGACGAGCCCGATGTGGTTGCGCGCGAGCCCCTGGCGCAGCACGAAGGCATTCTGGGCGCCGATCGCGATGATGAGTGCGAGGCTCGCGAGCAGCCCTGCGAGCACGACCGGCATGCCCGAACCGTAGCCTCACGGGATGAGTGACCTGACTGAGGTCGGCGACCGCGACGGCTGGCGATGCTGGCTGTGCGATGAGCCGGTGGACCCTGATGCATCCGTGAACGCCGATCGGGGCCCGAGCGTCGACAGCGGCCCGGTGCCCAAGGGCAAGAAGGGTGGAGCCGGGGTCGAGCGCCTTGCGCACCGCGCGTGCAACACGCGCAAGGGCAAGATCGCCCCGGTGGTGCCGTGGTCGCCTGACCTCTTCGTCGTCGACCCCGCGCCGATCGTGGCGACCGTCGACCGCCTGGGCCGCAAGGGTGGCCAGGAGGTGGTCGCCCGGTGCCCGAGTCGCTCGGATGCCGACGAGGCAGCGGCATGGCTCGTCGATCGGCTGTCGAGGTTCGCACCCGATCTCGCCGTCACGACGCACATCGAGCCCGGGGGCGGGCAGTTCCTCCTGCTGCTGCGAGCCGGCTGAGGTCTGGGTCGCGGTGCGCGGGAGGTACTGGGAGGCGCAGCAGCGCCCGGTGCGCCGCCGCTGCAGGTCGGGGATGATGGGCGCATGCCCAATCGTCTGGCCGCGTCGACCTCGCCGTACCTCCTGCAGCACGCGGACAACCCGGTCGACTGGCAGGAGTGGTCTGATGAGGCCTTCGCCGAGGCGCGGCGGCGCGACGTGCCGATCTTCCTGTCGGTCGGCTACTCGGCCTGCCACTGGTGCCATGTCATGGCGCACGAGTCCTTCGAGGACGACGAGGTCGCCGCACTGATCAACGAGCGCTTCGTCGCCATCAAGCTCGACCGCGAGGAGCGCCCGGACATCGACTCGGTGTACATGCAGGCGACGATCGCGCTGACCGGCAGCGGTGGCTGGCCGATGAGCGTGTTCCTCGATCACGACGGGCAGCCGTTCTACGCGGGCACCTACTTCCCGAAGATGGCCCGTGGCGGCATGCCGGGCTTCATGGACGTGCTGGCGGCCCTGAGCCAGACCTGGCGTGAGCGTCGCGACGACGTCGAGCGCGTGGCCGGCCGGGTGGTCGAGGCGCTGCAGCAGCGGGCGACTGCAGAGCTCGGCGACCTGCCGACGGCGGCGGTGCTGTCTGCTGCGGTGGCCAGCCTGCAGTCCGACTTCGACGAGGCCAGGGGCGGCTTCGGCCCTGCCCCGAAGTTCCCGCCGTCGATGGTCCTGGAGTTCCTGCTGCGCGAGGCGGCCCGCACGGGTGATGCCCTGGCCCTGCACATGGCCGAGCGCACCCTGGAGGCCATGGCACGCGGCGGCATGTACGACCAGCTCGGCGGAGGGTTCGCCCGGTACTCCGTCGACCCGTCATGGACCGTGCCGCACTTCGAGAAGATGCTCTACGACAACGCGCTCCTGCTGCGTGCGTACCTCCACTGGCACCGGCTCACCGGTTCGGAGCTCGCGCTGCGAATCGTGCGCGAGACCGCGCTGTTCATGCTCGATGAGCTGCGCACGCCTGAGGGCGGCTTCGCGTCAGCGCTCGACGCCGACACCGACGGCGTCGAGGGACGCTTCTACGCGTGGAGCCCGCAGGAGGTCGTCGAGGTGCTGGGCGAGGCCGACGGCGCCTGGGCCGTTGCGCTGCTGCACGTCACTCGTGAGGGCACCTTCGAGCACGGAAGCTCGACTCTGCAGCTGCTGTCCGACCCCGACGACCTCGAGCGCTGGGCTCGCGTGCGCGCGCGCCTGCATGCCCACCGTGATGCCACGCGCACCCGGCCTGGTCGAGACGACAAGATCGTGGCCGCGTGGAACGGGCTCGCGATCGCCGCCCTCGCGGAGGCGGGGGCACTGCTCGGCGAGGACGCATGGGTCGAGGCGGCAGTTGCGGCCGGTGACCTCCTGCTGGCGGTCCACCTCGGGCCGCTGGGTGACGACCGGCTGTGCCGGACCTCGCGCGATGGCCGGCCTGGTGGCAATGCCGGCGTGCTCGACGACTACGGCAGCGTGGCCGAAGGCTTCCTGGCGCTGTTCCAGGTCACCGGCGACGACAGCTGGCTCGCGCTGGCAGGGGTGCTCCTCGATGTCGCGATCGGGCATTTCCGCGATGAGCAGGGCGGCTTCTTCGACACCGCCGACGATGCGGCCCCGCTCGTGCAGCGGCCGCAGAGCCCGTCGGACAACGCCGAGCCGTCCGGCTGGTTCGCCGTGGCCAATGCCTGCCTCAGCTACGCCGCGCTCACCGGGGTCACCGACTACCGCGACATCGCCGAGCGCGCCCTCGGCGTCGTGCCCGGGCTCGCGCGACGATCGCCGCGCGCCTGCGGCTGGGGGCTGGCGGCGGCCGCCGCGCTCGTCGACGGGCCTCTTGAGATCGCGGTCATCGGGGTGCTCGACGCACCGGACACCCGGGCCCTGCGTGCCGTGGCCCTGGCCTCGACTGCGCCAGGCGCCGTGGTGGCCGTGGGGACGGAGGGCAGCGACGTGCCGCTGCTGCGAGATCGCACGCTCATCGACGGTCAGGCCGCCGCCTACGCCTGCCGGGGATTCACCTGCGACCTGCCGACCACGAGCGCGCACGGCTTGGCGGCACAGGTGCGAGCCCGCCTCGGGGAGTAGCCTGCCCGTGTGGGGCTGGCCGACATCATCTACGGGATCTACGAGCGCAAGCTCGCGTCCCAGATCACGCGCGACCAGGTCCCCAGGCATGTCGGCGTCATCCTCGATGGGAACCGCCGCTGGGCGGAGGCGCAGGGGTCGAGCTCATCGGCAGGCCATCGTGCCGGCGCGGCCAAGATCGAGGAGTTCCTGGGCTGGTGCGACGATGCCGGGGTCGAGCTCGTCACGCTGTGGCTGCTGTCCACCGACAACCTCAACCGTCCCGCCGATGAGCTGCAGGCGCTCATGGGCATCATCGAGGAGACGGTCATCGACCTGCAGCAGCAGGGCCGCTGGCGCCTGCACCCGGTGGGGGCGCTCGATCTGCTCCCGGACCGCACGGCACGGCTGCTCAAGGAGGCCGAGGACGCCACCGCCGATGCGCCGGGCGCCATGGTCAACATCGCGGTCGGCTACGGAGGCCGCCGCGAGGTGGTCGATGCCGTGCGCTCGCTCATGCAGGAGCACGCCGACCAGGGCACGTCCCTCGATGAGCTCGCCCAGTTCATCGATGCCGAGCACATCGCCGAGCACCTGTACACCAAGGGCCAGCCCGATCCTGATCTCGTGATCCGCACCTCCGGCGAGCAGCGGCTCTCGGGATTCCTGCTCTGGCAGAGCGCGCACTCGGAGTTCTACTTCTGCGAGGCCTACTGGCCCGACTTCCGGCATGTCGACTTCCTGCGCGCCCTGCGGTCCTATGGCGACCGCCACCGCCGCTTCGGCTCCTAAGGTTCACCTCCCCGAAACAATCGGCGCGGCGTGGCGTCACGGTGCGCTCGTCCTCGAGTTCTAGCGTCGAGTCATCGCGGCCGTGTCCACGGCTGCGCATCCGCACCGGGCCCCGGTCGTGGCCCCATGAGGAGGCCGATCACCCGTGTCGTCATCGCGAGCAGCTCGAGCAGAGAACCGCACGTACGTCCTGGACACCTCGGTGCTGCTGTCAGACCCGACGGCCCTGCGCTCCTTCGCGGAGCATGCGGTGGTGCTGCCACTCGTCGTGATCAAGGAGCTCGAGAGCAAACGACACGACCCGGTGCTCGGCTACAACGCCAGGACGGTGCTGCGCTCGCTCGAGGCGCTGCGTGAGCAGCCCAATGCCGACCTGCGCAAGGGGATCATCGTGAACGCGCAGGGCGGCACGGTGCGCATCGAGATCAACCATGTCGACACCGCGCACCTGCCCGAGGCCATCCGTGCGGAGCGCACCAACGACACGCGGATCCTGTCGGTGGCCGAGGGCCTGCGGCGCGAGGGGCATGACGTGGTGGTGGTCTCCAAGGACCTGCCGATGCGCCTGCTCGCCCATGGAGCGCTGGGCATCCCGGCCGAGGAGTACCGACGCGAGCAGGTCGCCGACTCCGGCTACACCGGGCTGGTGGAGATCGAGGCGTCCCGCGAGGATGTCGACGACCTCTACACGCACGGCTCGATCGAGCTCTTCGACCACGACCTGCCGGTGAACACGGGCGTCGTGCTGCTGTCGCCGTCGTCGTCGGGGCTGGCCAGGGTCACGGTCGACAAGCGCCTCGAGCAGGTGCGGGGTGACCTCGATGCCTTCGGCGTCCATGGACGCTCGGCTGAGCAGCGCATCGCGCTGGCCCATCTCCTCGACCCCGAGGTCGGTGTGGTCTCGCTCGGCGGTGCCGCCGGCACTGGCAAGTCGGTGCTGGCACTTGCCGCCGCCCTCGAGCTGGTGCTCGAGCGCCGCGAGGCCAAGCGGATCGTGGTGTTCCGTCCGGTCTTCGCGGTCGGCGGGCAGGAGATCGGCTTCCTCCCGGGCACTGAGGCCGAGAAGATGTCGCCGTTCTCGGCTGCCACGAAGGATGCCCTCGAGTCGATCGCCAGCGACAACACGATCGACGAGATCACCGACCGTGGCATCCTCGAGGTGCTGCCGCTCACCTACGTGCGCGGCCGCACCCTGACCGACACGATCGTGATCCTGGACGAGGCCCAGAACCTCGAGCGGTCGACGATCCTCACCGCGATCTCCCGACTCGGCCGCAACAGCCGGGTGTTCCTCACGCACGATGTCGCCCAGCGTGACAACCTGCGCGTGGGCCGGCACGACGGCGTCGCGGCGGTGGTCGAGCGGCTCAAGGGGGAGGCGCTGTTCGCACATGTCACCCTGACCAAGTCCGAGCGGAGCCCGATCGCGGCCCTGGCGACCAGGCTCATCGACGACGGGATCCTCTAGCCCCGGGAGCCGCACCTGTGGACAGCCATGTGATGCCCATCACACTCAGGATGTGGCGTGGCTCACGTTTTGCGGCGATCCGTGGGGGCTCGGGGGCGGCAGCCGCACTCGCGTGAGATGTGCCACGCCGATCACAGGTGACAGATCGGGCGTTGCAGTGCACCGTATTCCGAGGCATCGGGCCCCCGGAGGAGGTGAAGGACATGCGCACGACCACGCTCGCATGCGCCATCGCCGCTCTCATCGCCCTGGGCGCCTCGCCCGCATATGCGGCTGGCGACCCTGCGCCGCCTGTGCACGGACAGAGCACCGCACCCGCAGCCGCTGCGCCGGCACCGGTCGCGCCCTCGGTCGCGCCAGCGCCCGTCGTCACCGCCACCCCGACACCGGCGCCGGCTGCGTCCAGCGCGGCACCCGAGCCCGTGGCCGTCATCGACGAGGCCACGCAGCGTGCCCTCGAGGTCACCTACGCCAAGGGCGAGTCCAAGGCCGCCGACCTGCACGGCGTCATGGAGAGCCTGTACCGAGGCAAGTGGTTCAACGCCAAGGACGAGGACACCCGTCGCTGCATCGCACGCAAGGAGACGGGCGGCAACTACGAGTCCGTGAGCGCTGGCGGCCTGTACCGAGGCGCCTACCAGATGAGCAAGGCCCTCGCGGTCGGAGCGGCCTGGATGATGCTCGACGAGGTGCGCAAGGAGCTCGGCGCCGAGGCTGCGGCCACGGTCGCGGATCTGCGCTCGACGCCGGTGCAGCGATGGAACCGCTACTGGCAGGACCGCGCCTTCTGGACGATCTGGCGCAATGGCGCGGGCAGCAGCCACTGGCGCGTAGGCGGCTGCTGAGCCTCAGTTCGTGGGCTGTCCGA
The DNA here is from genome assembly GCA_028688835.1 of Candidatus Nanopelagicales bacterium. GTDB lineage: Bacteria > Actinomycetota > Actinomycetes > S36-B12 > S36-B12 > UBA11398. The sequence continues at coordinate 9,618 of JAQTXL010000050.1, forward strand.
CCGGGATGCGCGCGATGAGCGGCTTCATCGTCTCGGCGAAGAAGTCATTGCCCTTGTCGTCGACCACCACGAAGGCCGGGAAGTCGACGACCTCGATCCGCCACACGGCCTCCATGCCCAGCTCCGGGAAGTCCAGCACCTCGACCTTGGTGATGTTGTCCTGCGCCAGGCGAGCCGCCGGTCCGCCGATCGAGCCGAGGTAGAAGCCGCCGTTGGCCTGGCAGGCCGCGGTGACCGCGTTGCTGCGGTTGCCCTTGGCGAGCATGACGAGGGAGCCGCCGGCCTTCTGGAACTGGTCGACGTAGCTGTCCATGCGCCCGGCCGTCGTGGGCCCGAAGGATCCCGACGCGTATCCCTCGGGGGTCTTGGCGGGTCCGGCGTAGTACACGGCGTGATCGCGCAGGTACTCCGGCATCGGCTCGCCGCGATCGAGCATGGCCTTGATGCGCGCATGCGCGAGGTCGCGGGCCACGATCACCGAGCCGGTCAGTGAGACGCGGGTCTTCACCGGCAGCTTCGACAGCTGCTCACGGATGTTCGTCATCGGCTGGTTGAGGTCGATGGCGACGACATCGTCGTCGAGGTGGTCATCGGTGATCTCGGGGAGGTAGTGCGCCGGGTCGCGCTCCAGCTGCTCGAGGAAGACGCCATCAGGGGTGATCTTCGCCAGGGCCTGGCGGTCGGCCGAGCACGAGACGGCGATGGCCACCGGGCAGGAGGCACCGTGGCGCGGGAGCCTGATGACGCGCACGTCATGGCAGAAGTACTTGCCGCCGAACTGGGCGCCGATGCCGAACTCCTGCGTCATCTTCCAGATCTCCGCCTCCATCTCCAGGTCGCGGAAGGCGTTGCCGTCGGGGGAGCCGTGCACGGGCAGGGCGTCGAGGTAACGGGCGCTGGCGTACTTCGCGGTCTTGAGGGCGTACTCGGCGCTCGTGCCGCCGACGACGACCGCGAGGTGGTACGGAGGGCAGGCCGCGGTGCCAAGAGCGCGCAGGTGCTCGTCGAGGAACGCGCGGAATGATGCGGGGTTCAGCAGCGCAGCCGTCTGCTGGAACAGGTAGCTCTTGTTTGCGCTGCCGCCGCCCTTGGCCATGAACAGGAACTCGTAGGAGGACTCGTGGCCCTCGTGGGTGTTCGCGTAGAGCTCGATCTGGGCGGGCAGGTTCGTGCCGGTGTTGCGCTCCTCCCACATCGACAGCGGGGCCATCTGCGAGTAGCGCAGGTTCAGCTGCTGATAGGCATCGAAGATGCCGTGCGCCAGGTGCTCCTCGTCGGAGCCGGTGGTCCAGACGTGCTGGCCCTTCTTAGCGCTGATGATCGCGGTGCCGGTGTCCTGGCACATCGGCAGCACGCCGCCGGCGGAGATGTTGGCGTTCTTCAGCAGGTCGAGGGCGACGAAGCGGTCGTTGGGGCTGGCCTCGGGATCGTCGAGGATGCGCGCGAGCTGGGCCAGGTGCCCGGGCCTCAGCAGGTGCGAGATGTCGCGCAGGGCCTCGAAGGCCAGGGTGCGCAGCGCGGACGGCTCCACCTGCAGGATCGTGCGACCGGCGACCGTCGTCGTGCTCACGCCCTCGGTCGTGACGAGGCGGTACGGGGTGTTGTCGGCGCCGAGCGGGAGCAGCTCCTGGTAACGAAATTCAGCCATGGCTCCAGCGTACGGGCAGCCGCAACGGCAGATCACTGCCGATGCTGTGACCCGCGCCTCGCGACGACGTGGTGCTACTCGGTGTCGGGCGACCCGGATCCTGCGCTGTGGAAGTCGATCGCGGAGTACTGGCCCAGCTTGGCCAGCGCGTGCTCGCTGGCGACCTCACGGATCGTGCCGCTCTTGCCGCGCATGACGATCGAGTGCGTGGTCGGACCCTCGGGGCGGTAGCGCACGCCGCGCAGGAGCTCGCCGTCAGTGATGCCCGTGGCGCAGAAGAAGATGTTCTCGCCGGTGACCAGGTCGCCGGTGTGCAGCACGCGCGTCAGGTCATGCCCGGCATCCAGGGCCCGACGACGCTCAGCCTCGTCCTGCGGCCACAGCCTGGCCTGGATGGCGCCGCCCATGCAGACCATCGCGCAGGCGGCGATGATGCCCTCAGGAGTGCCGCCGATGCCGGCGAGCAGGTCGACGCCGGTGTCGGCTCGCGCCGCCATGATGGCGCCGGCGACGTCGCCGTCGGAGATGAACTTGATGCGTGCCCCGGCGTCGCGCACCTCCTGCACCAGTTCCTTGTGGCGCGGACGGTCCAGGATGCAGACGGTCAGGTCGGCGACGCGCTCATCCTTGGCGCGGGCGAGCTGCTCGAGGTTCCAGGCCATCGGCGCGCTGATGTCGATGACATCGGCGCCCTCAGGGCCGACCACGAGCTTCTCCATGTAGAACACCGCGCTCGGGTCGTACATGGCACCGCGCTCGGCGACGGCGATGACGGAGATGGCATTGGGCATGCCCTTGGCTGCCAGGGTCGTGCCGTCGATGGGATCGACGGCGACATCGGCCTCGGCGCCGTGGCCGTCACCGACGCGCTCGCCGTTGAAGAGCATGGGGGCGTCGTCCTTCTCGCCCTCGCCGATCACGACGATGCCGTTCATGCTCACGCTGCCGATGAGCGAGCGCATGGCGTTGACTGCGGCGCCGTCGGCCCCGTTCTTGTCACCGCGCCCGACCCACCGGGCTGCGGCCATGGCGGCAGCCTCAGTGACGCGCACCAACTCGAGGGCGAGGTTGCGGTCGGGAACTTCGTGTGTGCTGGCCGATGTCATGGCGTGCCTCCTGCGCGAAGCCTAATGAAGTCGCGGCCCTCGCGTTCGGTGCACGCGCAGGCATGCGCCATCATGACCATGTGAGCACCACCACGCCGACGCCGACGGGCCGCCCCAATGCGCGGCTCGCACAGACCGTCGGCGACATGGTCCGTTCGCTCGCCGTCGTGTTCGCGGCAGTGGGAGTCGTGCTCTTCCTGAGCTATCGATCAAGTCCCGACCCAGTGCGTGAGGTCGACATCACCTCACCGCTCACGGTCGCCACGCTCAGTGCGCCCTATCCGGTGCTGGTTCCCACGGCGATCGACGGCTACCGGCTCACCAGTGCGCGCTGGCAGCGTGAGGAGCCGCCGGTCTGGCACCTGGGCTATGTGACGCCGGACACCACCTATGTGCAGGTCGAGCAGTCGGCGACGACGAAGCTGAAGTTCCTCGAGCAGGAGCTCACCGGCACCAGGCCCGAGCCGGCGGTGGAGATCAACGGCAGCG
>JAQTXL010000190.1 GCA_028688835.1 Candidatus Nanopelagicales bacterium
TCGCGACGGTCGACGAGCTGGCCGAGGCGCTTGACGGCACGGAGCCGGGCTGGTGGCCCGGTGCGGTCGCCTACGGGCTGATGATGAAGCGACGCGGCTTCAACTACCGGTACGTCACACGTCGCACCGACGGCATGCGCATGCTCGGCGGCGTGGAGTTCAGCGATGCCGGCAAGGCGACCCTCGACATCAGCCATGCCCTCAACAGGCTCCAGCGCTGGCGGCTGACGCGACGCTAGTGCTGCTGGCCCTGCACCGCGTTCGCGTAGCGCTGCAGCACCCACGGCATCTGCGCGAAGCGCTCGCGCACGAGCTCCGTGGGCTCGAAGACCGGTCGCTCGTAGTCCTGGCCGAACAGTGAGGTCGAGAACTCGTTCTCCAGGGCCAGTCGATCGCCTCGGGTAGGGGTCTTGCCCTTGTGCAGGCCGATGGTGTCGACGGCCATCACCGACCCGGCCGGACCGCAGATCTCGGTGACCTCGCCCCACAGCCCGGCTGCGCGCACGGCTTCGTCGCTCTTGCGGCCATCCCCGCGCAGCGACCACGGCAGTCGACGGTGTGAGCCCTTGATGTAGACGTGCGGGCCGGTGTCGGGCTCGACGTCGGTGAGGTAGATGAAGAACTTCAGGAAGGACAGGCGATCGCGATCCTGGTGGAAGAGCTGGGCGTTGGTGTCGGCGTCCTCGGCGCGCTGCGTCGTGGTCCACCAGAAGGCGACCTCATCCATGAGCACCGGCTGGCCCAGGTAGCGCTGCGCGATGAGGGCCATCACCGGATCGGTGACGAACTCCTGGATCTCGGGGCACTGCAGGCCCACGGGCTCGTCGATGTCATAGCGCCCGACGGCAGGAGCGCTGCGCGGGTAGACCGCCGGGGGCGTGCCCGCGCCGCGTGCCGTGGACGGCGCCTGCTCGGCGAAGGAGCGGATCGCGTCGGTGATGCTGCGGTCGACGACCTGGTCGAAGACGTAGAAGCCGTCGCGACGGATGGTCGCCACGGCCTTCTCGACCTCATTGACGTCGACGATGCGACTTGCCTTGAGGTCGGCGACCTGCCATGCGGCGGGCTCCCGGTGCCGGATCACCTGCCGCGACACCCACTTGCCCAGGCGCGGGTCGAGGTCCATCGCCGACCGCATGTTGAACTGCGCCTGGCCTGCCGTGCTCGCCGGCGGGGAGGACGCGGCGTTGAAGCTGCGCGCCGCTGCGACCGTGCGGGCCAGACGGGGGAATCGCAGGACGGATTCGACGGCTTCGCTCATGATCACTCCAGCCTAGGCACTCACCGGAGTGTATTCAGGAGCGGCGGCCGAAGCGGCGCTGTGCGGTGTCGCGCAGCTTGGCTGTGAGCACTCCCACAAGCTCGCCGTAGGACAGGTACCGCGCAAGCGACTCCGGCTTGGTCGCTGCGGCACTGACGACGCCGAGGTCGCGCGAGTAGTTCGAGTTCACGACGATGGCGAGGTAGCCGCGGGCGATGTCGGCCACGGTGACACCGCGCATGAGGTACTCGAGGTGATGCCCCTCGTGGTGGAAGACCTTGACCCAGGGCTCGCGCGCGTGGATCGCGATCGGCGTCGCGAACTGCAGCCAGATGTTGTACCAGCTGAACTCGTAGGGCGCCTCGGCCAGCGCGTCGGTGTAGGTCCAGCCGCGCCCGGCGAGGAAGTCGCTGACGAATGAGCGCAGCACCGTCGCCGACAGCACGGTGTGGCCGTGGCAGGTGCGGATCACCGGCGAGTCCCAGCCGATGACGTCGGCGATGTGCTGGATCTCATGCTCGCGGGCCCGCCAGTACTGCTCGTAGTACTGCGGCTCGACTTCGAGCTCGTGGTCCTCGACGAGCACCGAGTAGGGCGTGTGGTCATCGACCATGAAGTCGGCGCGCCGGAAGTCGCGGATGAACTCGGCATCCGAGTCGACGCAGAAGTAGTTGTCGGCCAGGCCGAGCTCCCAGAAGGAGAGCTTCACGACCTCCTGGTTGATGTACCCGGGACGCATCCCATGCAGCGGTACGTCGGTGAAGTGCCGCTCAAGCAGCTCGTCATCGACGATCTCGACCGTGGCCGACGCCAGTGGATCGAAGAACTCACGATCGGCCTGCGGCACGACCACGAACAGCGTGAGTGACTCGACGTTGTGGAGGTTGAAGGACGCGACCATCCGCTGGGCGTACGCGAGATCCTCGCGGTACGACTTCAGCAGCATGGCGAAGGTCATGGTCATGACGGATCGTTCTTGACCGCTTCGATCAGGCCGGCCGAGCACAGGAACATGCCGCGCCACGTGCCCTCATGCTCGAGGGCCACCTGCGCCTTGCGGTACTCGGAGGCGTCGATCTGGCCGGCGAGCATCGGGTAGGCGGGGTGGTAGTTGTACCAGTGGAAGCGAAGGTCGGAGTAGCCGTGCGCGCGCACGACCTCAGCGAGCTCGAACGGGTTGTGGAACCGCGACAGGATCTCGTCGTAGCCGTCGCCCGTGGGGCGCGTGCGCACGGGCGGGCTGCTCACGTCGAGGCGCTGGTCGAGGTCGGCCGCGACGACTGCCTTGATGGCGTCGGGCACATCGACGAGCAGCTCGTCGAGGATGAACTCCTTGGAGAGCCGGTTGAACGTGAACATGGAGAACATCGAATTGCGGAACTGCAGCAGCAGTCGTCCACCGGGGCGCAGGAAGGCGTCCATCGAGGACACGAAGGCATGGTCGTCGGCCACGTGCGGGATGACACCCAGGGCCATCACGGCGTCGAACTGGCCTGCACGAGCCTGCACGCTCGCGATCGAGGCGGCATCCTGCACGTCGAGCAGGTCGATGGCCGCCGGATCCAGGCCGGCGGCCTCCATGCGCGCACGCGCGTGCCGCACCATCTCAGGCGAGATGTCGTTGCCCGCGACGCGCAGGCCATCGCCGGCGACCGTGACCAGCGGGGTGGCATCGCCGACTCCGAGCTCGTAGACCGAGGTGGCGCCAGCCTCCTGGAGCAGGCGACGCACGAGCTGCAGGCGGAAGAGGTTCGAGGGGTACTCGGCGTTGGTCCACAGCTTGTCGGGGTCGTACTGGTCGGCATAGGACGAGGCGCTGCCGTCGTAGTGGGAGGCGACTGACATCAGGG
>JAQTXL010000191.1 GCA_028688835.1 Candidatus Nanopelagicales bacterium
GTCTGGGCCCGGACGATCGCGAAGCCGCCGATCGCCAGGGCCACGATCGCGATGATCGCGGTCACGGCGATGATCAGCCGTGTCTGCAGCTTCACTACTGCGCCTGGAGCTGGAAGCCCGCCCCGCGGATGGTCCTGATGCCGGCGAAGTCGCCGCGGTGCAGCTTCTTGCGCAGGTAGGAGATGTAGGTGTCGACGACGGTGGAGCTGCTGTCGAAGTCGATGTCCCAGACCGCGCGCAGCAGCGTCTCCTTGCTGACCACGTAGCCAGCGCGCAGCATGAGCTCCTCGAGCAGCCGGAACTCGGTCTGGGTGAGCTCGACGGGCTCGTCGTCGAGCTTGACGAGGTGACGCGCCTGGTCCATGGTGATCGGCCCGCAGGACAGGATCGTGTCGGTGGCCTGCGCCGGCATCGTGCGGCGCAGCACCGCGGCCACGCGCAGCATGAGCTCCTCGAGGCCGAAGGGCTTGGTCACGTAGTCGTCGGCGCCCAGGCGCAGGCCGTTGGTGACGTCGGCGCGCTCGCCCCTGGCGCTGAGCATGATGACCGGAGTCTGGTGCCCATCGCGGCGGTGCTTCTCGAGCAGGGCGAATCCGTCCATCTTGGGCATATTGACATCGATGAGCATGAGATCGACGGTGTGCCGGTGGAGCACCGTGAGTGCCTCGATGCCATCGGGCGCCTCGAGGGTCTGGTAGCCGGACATGCTGAGGGCATCGCCCAGGAGCTCACGGACTCCGGGCTCGTCGTCAACGATGAGGATCGTCGGCTGGGACACGGGCACCTCCGCTGCGAATCTACCTCTCGGGAGGGCAACGGTGGCAGGCGCGCACGCCGGCCGCGGCGATCACGGCAACTGCCCCGGCTCTTCACAGGGAATTCACAGGAACGAGGCGCAGGATCAAGCCAGTCCTCGCACCTCGACGAAAGCAGCCGCCATGCGCCGATCGGCCACCCTCGCAGCCTCGGCTGTCGGTGCGCTCATCGTGCTCGGCGGCCCGGCCACCGCCTTCGCGGCCAGCACCCCGGCCCCCGGCTCCAGCGCTGCTGCCAGCGCGCGCCCCGGCGGCAAGGGCACGGTGCACGAGGTCGTGCGCCCGCACCTCTCGGCGGCCGACACGGCCAAGGCCGCCAGGACGCGGATCAACGTCGACTTCAAGGCCGCCGTCGACAAGGCGCAGGCCGACTACCGCACCGCGATGTCCGCGGCCACCAATGCCAGCATGAAGGCCGCCGCGGTGATGAACCGCCGCGTGGCCATCACGCAGGCGATCGCCACGCGCCAGGCCGCCATCCAGGCGCTCGGCGATGCACGACCACGGCCCTAGACGACTCGACCACAACTCCATACAGATTTCATCCGCTCGAACGATCCAGTCCGAGTGCTTTCTCCGGGGGGCTCTGCGCCTGAGCCCTTGATGATGAAGAAGCCCCGACCTTGCTGCGGTCGGGGCTTCTTCATGTCACGTTCAGATCGCGTCGGTGCCCCGCTCGCCCGTGCGCACGCGCACCACGGCGTCCAGCTGGGTGACCCAGACCTTGCCGTCGCCGATGCGCTCGGTGCGGGCGGCCGCCACGATCGTGTCGACGATGCGATCGGTGTCCTGGTCGTCGACGATCACCTCGATGCGCACCTTGGGCACGAGGTCGACCTGGTACTCGGCCCCGCGGTACACCTCCACGTGACCGCGCTGGCGCCCGTGGCCGCTGGCCTCCGACACCGTCATGCCCAGCACGCCCTCGGCGCTCAGGGCCGTCTTGACGTCCTCGAGGCGGAACGGCTTGATGATCGCCGTGATGAGCTTCATTCGTCTTCCTCCCTGCTCCGGCCGATGAGATCGCGCAGGGGGTGGCCTGCGCCGATGCTGCCGCCGCCCGCGACGCCGGCGAGGTCGTAGGCGCTCTCCGCGTGCAGCGTGGTGTCGAGCCCGGCGATCTCGTCGTCAGGATGGGCCCGGAAGCCGATCGTCTTCATGATCACCTTCGCGATGATCCAGGTCACCACGAAGGCGTAGGCGGCCGTGGCCAGCGATGCGATCACCTGCTTGCCCAGCAGCTGCGCGCCGCCGCCGAAGAACAGGCCGTCGGCTCCCGCGGAGTTGGCGATGAGGGCTGCGAACAGCCCGATGCCCAGCATGCCGACGAAGCCGCCGACGCCGTGCACACCCACGACATCGAGGGAGTCGTCGAAGCCGAACCTGAACTTCTGGTGCACCGCCCAGGCGCAGATCATGCCCGCAGCCAGGCCGATGGCCATCGCGCCCAGCGGCGTGACGAAGCCGCAGGCCGGCGTGATCGCGACGGCGCCCGCGACGGCGCCCGAGGCGACACCCAGGGTGGTCGCCCGTCCGTCGCGCAGACGCTCGAACGCGATCCAGGTGAGCGCACCGCAGGCGGTGGCGATCTGCGTGTTGATCAGGGCCGTCGAGGCCAGGCCCGAGGCGCTCAGGGCAGAGCCGGCGTTGAAGCCCAGCCACCCGAACCACAGGAGGCCGGCGCCGAGGAGCACGAGCGGCAGGTTGTGCGGACGCATCGGGTCGTGGCGGAAGCCGATGCGTCGGCCGACCACGAGCGCCAGCGCCAGCGCCGATGCGCCCGAGTTGATCTCCACCACGGTGCCGCCGGCGAAGTCGAGGGCGCCCAGGCGATCGCTGATCCAGCCGCCGGTGCCGCCCTGGAGGGCGAAGGCCCAGTGGGCGAGCGGCACGTAGACGAGCAGCGCCCACACGATCATGAACACGATCCACGAGCTGAACCTTGTGCGGTCGGCGATGGCGCCGGACAGCAGCGCGGTGGTGACGATGGCGAAGGTCAGCTGGAACATGACGAAGGCCAGCATCGGGATCTGGTGGCCCTCAGGACCGACCGCGGTGGTCAGGGCATTGGTCAGGCCGATGTCGCCGAAGTCGCCGATGAGCCCCAGGCCGGTGTCCTTGCCGAAGGCGAGCGAGAAGCCGACGAGCACCCACACGACGGTGATGACGCCCATCGCCGAGAAGCTCATCATGATCATGTTGAGCACGCTCTTGGAGCGCACCATCCCGCCGTAGAAGAGCGCGAGTCCGGGTGTCATGAGCAGCACCAGTGCGGCCGACGTCATC
>JAQTXL010000192.1 GCA_028688835.1 Candidatus Nanopelagicales bacterium
CGCAGCTCGCTGCCGCCAAGGCCGCGGGCAAGGATGCCGAGGCCGCCAAGCTCGAGGCGTCCGTCGCGTCGACGAAGGCGCTGCTGGATGCTGCGGCCTCCGCCGCACGGGAGTTCAAGGGCTGAGCTGCCTGCTCTCCCCCGCCGATGCGGGGCCTGGGCGATCCCCCGCAGGGCTAGACGCGGTAGACGTCGAACACACCCTCGACATTACGCACGGCGCGCAGCACTGAGCCCAGGTGCTTAGGGTCGGCCATCTCGAAGGTGAACCGGGACATCGCGATGCGATCGCGGGTTGTCGTGACTGATGCGCTCAGGATGTTCACGTGTGTGTCGGACAGCGCCTTGGTGACATCGGACAGCAGCCGGGCTCGGTCGAGCGCCTCGACCTGGATGTTCACGAGGAAGACGCTCGACGCTGTCGGCGCCCACGACACCTCGACCATGCGGTCAGGCTGCTCCTGCAGGCTGGGCACGTTGACGCAGTCGTTGCGGTGCACGGACACGCCGTTGCCGCGCGTCACGAAGCCGACGATCTCATCGCCTGGCACCGGAGTGCAGCACTTGGCCAGCTTCACCCAGACGTCCTCTGCGCCCACGACGAGCACGCCGACATCATTGGCACTGCGGTTCTCGCGTCGGAGGGCTCGGCTCGGCGTGAGCGCCTCCGCGGCGTCATCCGCCGCCTGATCGACCCCGCCGGCCGCCTCGACGAGCCGCTGGATCACTGCGCCTGCGCTGATCTTGTTCTCGCCCACCGCCGCGTACAGCCCGGTGACGTCGGTCAGGTGCAGGTCGAGCGCGATGGACGTCAGGGCCTGGTTGGTCATCATGCGCTGCAGGGGCAGCCCCTGCTTGCGCATGGCCCGCACGATGGAGTCCTTGCCGGTCTCGATCGCCTCATCGCGGCGAGCGTGCGAGAACCACGCCTTGATCTTGCTCTTGGCTCGCGCCGAGGCCACGAAGGAGATCCAGTCGCGGCTGGGCCCGGCGCCCTCGGCCTTGGATGTGAAGATCTCAACGACGTCGCCATTGTTGAGCTTGGACTCCAGCGGCACGAGCTTGCCGTTCACGCGCGCACCCACGCAGCGATGCCCGACCTCGGTGTGCACTGTGTACGCGAAGTCGACCGGAGTCGCGCCCGTGGGCAGCGCGATGACATCGCCCTTCGGGGTGAAGACGAACACCTCGGATGAGCCCAGGTCGTAGCGCAGCTGATCCATGAACTCGTCGGGATCCTCGGTCTCGCGCTGCCAGTCCACCAGCTGGCGAAGCCACGTGAAGTCGTCGGGCCCCTGCTTGGACGAGCTGTCGCCGCCCTGCTTGTAGCGCCAGTGCGCGGCGACGCCGAATTCGGCCGCATTGTGCATGTCGAAGGTGCGGATCTGCATCTCCACGGGCTTGCCGCCGGGGCCGATGACCGTGGTGTGCAGCGACTGGTACATGTTGAACTTCGGCATCGCGATGAAGTCCTTGAAGCGCCCGGGGATCGGGCTCCACTTGGCGTGGATGATGCCGAGCACCGCGTAGCAGTCGCGCAGGTCCTCGACCAGGATGCGCACGCCGACGAGGTCGTAGATGTCAGCGAAGTCCCTGCCGCGCACGATCATCTTCTGGTAGACGGAGTAGTAGTGCTTGGGTCGTCCGGTGACCGATGCCTTGATCTTGCTCTGGCGCAGGTCGCCCTCGATGTCGCCGATGATCTCCTCGAGGTAGCGGTCGCGCTGCGGACTGCGCTGGCCCACGAGGTGCACGATCTCGTCGTACATCTTCGGGTACAGGGTGGCGAAGGCGAGGTCCTCGAGCTCCCACTTCACGGCATTGATGCCCAGGCGATGCGCCAGCGGCGCGTAGATCTCGAGGGTCTCGCGCGCCTTGACCTGCTGCTTGTCCTCACTCATCCACCGCAGCGTGCGCATGTTGTGCAGGCGATCGGCGAGCTTGATCATCAGCACGCGGATGTCGCGTGCCATCGCGATGACCATCTTGCGCACCGTCTCAGCGGTCGAGGCGTCGCCGTACTTGACCTTGTCGAGCTTGGTCACGCCGTCGACCAGGCCGGCCACCTCATCGCCGAAGTCATCGCGCAGGGCGTCGAGCGAGTAGCCCGTGTCCTCGACGGTGTCATGGAGGAGCGCGGCCGCGATCGTGGTGCCGCCCATGCCGAGGTCGGCGAGGATCTCGGCCACCGCGACCGGATGCGTGATGTACGCGTCACCGCTGCGGCGTCGCTGGTCGCGGTGCAGGTAGGCAGCTGTCTCATAGGCCCGCTCGACCAGCCGTGCGTCGGTCTTGGGGTGGTACTTGCGCAGCGTGCGCAGGAGCCGGTCGAGTTCGGGGTGCTGGCGGCGCTGGCCGCCGAAGATCGCGATGCGTGAGCGGAGTCGCTGGCTCTCAGGCGCGACGACAGGCGGAGCCGGTGTCAGCTCCGTGGGAAGCGGCGCTTCCTTGCTCACGGTGCTCCTCGAGGATGGGGATGCCCCAGTTTACGGTGCTCAGGCCGAAAGGAGCGCAATCACGGGCACTGCGCGCTGCGCGCATCGCTCGCGTCCGTTGAGGAATCCGATCTCCATGATCACCAGCACGGCTGCGATCTGCGCACCGGTGCGCCGCACGAGATCGATGCAGGCGCCTGCAGTGCCGCCCGTGGCCAGGACGTCGTCGACGATCACCACGCGGCTGCCCGGACCGAGCGCGTCCTGGTGCAACTCGAGCGTGGCCGTGCCGTACTCGAGCTCGTACTCGAGGGCATGCACGGCGCCGGGCAGCTTGCCGGGCTTGCGCACCGTGATGAAGCCCGCCCCGCGCCTGCTCGCCAGGGCGGCGCCATAGGGAAAGCCACGTGCCTCGATCCCGACCACCTCGTCGACCTCGAGCCCGCCCAGGGCCGTGTCCATCTCGCTGATGACCGCCGCGAAGGCCGGACCGTGCGCCATGAGCCCGGTGAGGTCCTGGAACACCACACCCGCGATCGGCCAGTCGTCGATCTGGCGGATGCGCGAGCGCAGCAGCTGCTCCACCTCCGGGCGCACGGCTACTTCTTCGGGCGCTTCGAGCGCGGGACGCGCTTGGGCTGCTGTCGCGGTGCACTGTC
>JAQTXL010000051.1 GCA_028688835.1 Candidatus Nanopelagicales bacterium
CATGTACATGACCGGCTTCGCACCGTCGGCCGGGTACCCGTTCATGCTGTCCACCGAGCTCACCTCGATCCCGTTCGGCTTCCTCGTGCTCGTCATGCTCGGCACGATGTGGCGCGGCCGGGTCTGGACCCGCCTGCCCATGATGGCCGTGTACGCCATGATCTGGTGCAAGATCGTCGGCGGCATCACCGGTGTCTACCTTTCCGACGTGCCGGTCGACCAGTACATGCACGGCAGCATGTTCGTCGTCGCGCACTTCCACTACATGCTCATGGGCGCGGGCCTGTTCGGCGCCATGGGCGCCATCGTCTACTGGTTCCCGAAGATGACCGGCCGCATGTTCGACGAGCGCATCGGCTCGATCGGGTTCTGGACTGCCTTCTTCGCCTTCCAGCTGACCTTCATGTCGATGTTCGTCGCGGGCCTGCAGGGCATGCCACGACGCGTGCTGCAGTTCGACAACGCCTTCAACATCTCCAACTGGCTGTCGACCATCGGCGCCTACCTCATCGGCATCGGCATGCTGATCTTCCTGTACGCGATCATCACCTCCTGGCGCCATGGAAAGCCGGCCGCATCGAACCCGTGGGGCGCCAAGACGCTCGACTGGCAGACCGAGACCCCCGTGCCGCTCGAGAACTTCCCGGTGCTGCCGGTCGTCACTGAGGATCCCTACGGCTACGGGGTGCCTGACCCCTACCTCGCAACTGAGGAGCGACTGTCCCAGGACGACAACGAGACGGTGGGTGCCCGATGAGCGCGTCGACGCAGCCCGTGCTGTACCCCACCACCGGTGAACCGGTGGAGGTCAACGCACGCCGCAACCGCCTCGGCGTGTGGCTGTGCATCGTGTCCGACGCCACCGGCACCGTGGCGCTGCTCATTGCCTACTCGTACCTGTGGTCGCTCAACGTCAACAGCGCGTGGGCCCCGCCGAAGGACGCCTGGGCGCCGGCCTGGCCGTTCTGGGCCATCGTCGCGGGCCTCGTGCTCGGCACGCTCACCATGTGGTGGGGAGTCAAGGGCATCAGCGCAGGCCACACCGGGCGACTCATCACCGGAGCGCTGCTGTCGAGCCTGCTCGTGCTGGCCGCCTTCATCGGGCAGATCGTCCAGCTCAGCACCTTCCCGTTCGGCCCTGGCGACGGCGCCTACGCGTCGGCGACCCAGTGGCTGGCACTGGCCACCGCCCTGCACCTGTCGATCGTGCTGTTCCTGACGATGGCGATCGTCGGGCGCACGCGCGCCGGCCGCATCGCACCCGACAACCACTCGCATGCGCGCTTCGTCGCGATGTGGATGACCTGGGTCTGCGTCGCCGCGATCCTCGGCGCACTGTTCGCGACAGTCATGACCGACAGCCCCAACACCAACAGCCCGAGCTTCGGTACGTTCCAGGAGTGAACCTCCGCATCGGGTCTCGGCTCTGGGTCGGGCTCCCGGCGCTGGCCGTGCTCCTGTGGGCCTGCGGGCTGCTCGTGCTGCGCGACTACCCGGGTCTGCCGACACCGCCCGGGTTGACCCTCGCCGGCCAACCGCTGCTGCGCTGCGTGCGGGACATCACCGCGATGATCACACTCGGCGCACTGGTCGTCGGCGGTCTGCTGCTGCCGACACCGTCGATGCGCGTCCTGCGCTGGGCGGTCGCGTGGGCCCTGGCCTGGCTGGTGGCATCGCTTGCGCTCGTGGCCTTCACCATCTCCGATGTCGTCGCGGTGAGCCCATGGGACGCGCTGGCCTCAGCAGTCTGGCGGCCGTTCCTGGTCGACACCGTGGTCGGCCGCGTGCTGCTCGGCCAGCTGGTCGCCGTGCCGTGCGTCCTCGTGCTGGCGCATCTGGCTTCCCGTCGCCGCTCACGATCGCTGGTGTGGGCCAGCGTGCTCGTCGCTGCCGGCGCCTGCGCCGCACCGGCCCTCCTCGGCCATGGCGGCATCACCAGCGAGCACATCGGCATGATGGTGAGCCTGGCGGTGCACCTGGTGGCCGTGTCGCTGTGGGTGGGCGGGCTCGCGGTCTGCGTGGCGCTGCTGGCCTGCGAGCCGGACCATGCCCGCGTGCTGCTGCCCCGCTTCAGCCTCCTGGCCCTGTGGTGCGTGATCGTGCTCGCCGAGAGCGGACTGCTCAATGCATCGCTGCGCATGGGTGCGGCCAGCCTCTTCGTCGGGACCCTCTACGGATCCCTCACGCTCGCCAAGGCGGCCCTGCTCGCCTGGCTCATCCGGCTGGGCTGGCAGCAGCGTGCGCGAGTCGTGCCCTTGGCTGCCGACGGCCCCTTGGCGGCCCGACAGCTGGCGCGTGTGGCCGGGTGGGAGCTGCTGCTCATGGGCGCAGCGATCGCGATCGGCGTGGCCCTCTCGCGCATCGGCTTCGAGAGCGTCGCCAACCCTGACGGCAACATCAACCCGATCGCGGTGCTCGTGCTGGCACTGGCGCTGCCGCTGCTGCTGCAGCGGGTCCTGCCGTCCCGCTCGCCGGGACGCGTGCTCGCCTTCCTGCGCTCGTTCCCGGAGGTCGCCGCGATCATCCTGCTGGTCGTGATCGTCGAGGTGGCGGGCCTGCACCTGCTGGGCTCACTTCTCGGCCTCGAGGCGGGGGTCATCGCGGGTGCGCTCGCCCTCATCGCCGCCGGCTGGCTGTGGGCGGCGGCGATCGATGGCCCGCGCAGGCTGAACGGGACCCTCCTCATGCTCGTCGGCTACCCCATCGCCGCGATCGCCGTCATGGTCATCGCGGGCACCACGAGCGAGTGGCGGCTCGTGCTCGTCTGCGCGGTGATCGCGGAGGCCATGCTCGCTGCGGTGCTCGTGGGCAGGCCGTCGCGCGACACTGACGCCGCGGATGACCTGGAGCCGGCGCATGCCTGACAGCGACGGCCGCGAGCAGCCGTCGGGCGATGCGCAGGCCCCAGGAGCCGCCGCGAAGCGCGAACGCACGCCTGAGGAGCGATCGGCGCAGCGCCGCAAGGACTTCTGGCAGCTCGACCTCCCGCTGGCCTTCGCCGTCGTGCTCTGCACCACGCTCACGATCATCGAGCTCCGCCGCGCCAGCGAGGGAGTCTGGCGTGCCTGGGCCTACACCTTCGAGTGGCCGCTCATCGGGATCATCTGCTGCTGGATCTGGTACCGCTACCGCAGTGAGGGCAGCATCACCAAGCGCTTCACCTCACGCTGGAGGGCGCGCGTGGAGCGCTATGAGGCGGAGTTCGAGGCTGCCGACCATCCCGCCTCGACCATCGATGCGACCATCGACCCGGCCGATGAGCAGCTGCAGGAGTGGCAGCGCTATGTCGATGACCTGCACCGACGCGAGCCACCCGGCCAGCCGCCGCCGGATGAGGTGCGCAACTAGCCGAGCAGTGCCTTCGACACCCACTGGATGCTCATGCCCAGGGTGTCGTCGCGATTGGTCCAGGCCAGGCCGTCAGTTCGAGCGTCGACCCTGATGCCGGCTGCGGCGAGGCGATCGCAGGTGTCGTCGAGATCGGGCACCGACAGGCAGAACGAGGCGAAGGTGTCGCGTGCCAGATCGCCCTCCACGCGCTTGGCCAGTCGCACGACCACGTCGTGCACCTGCAGGTCGATGACCTCCTGCCCGGGCTCGTGCGGCAGGCCCGGCACCTCGGTGGTGTGCAGCAGGGCCGTGAGCACATCAGCGCTCTTGTGCGGATCGGCGCAGGCCAGCGTCAGCCAGGCCAGGGCCGCACCCTGCACGACAGCGTCGGCCGGCGCAGGCGGCAGGAACGATGCGTCGTCACGCGGATCGTTCGTGAACTCGGTGTCGGTGATCTCGATGAGCAGGCCAGCGGTGTCGGCAGGGTGCATGAAGAAGTGACGACCGGCGATGTCGACGCCGGTGATGCGGATGTCGGCGCGGCGCAGCAGGTGCTCGGTCTTCCAGAAGTCCTCGACGGTCCAGGCCACCGAGTGCAGGCCGGGGCCGTACTTGGCCACGAAGCTGCCCAGCTGGCCGTCGCCGTCGATCGCGGCGAAGATGCAGATCGGCATGGTGCCCAGCCACAGCATCTCCGAGGCCGCACCGGAGTCGTGCGAGACGCCGCTGGTGGCCTGACCGAACGGGATGCCCTGCACCTGGCGCATGCCGGAGTCGACGCGCACGGCGCCGAGCACGCGCTGCAGCCAGTCGGCGTAGCCGGCCTCCGGGCTGGCCGCGAGGCCCAGCCGGTGGAAGTACCCGGGCTCGATCGGCGGCGCTGCCTGCTGGTCCTGTGACATGTGGGACTCCCTGCTGGACTAGTTGAGTGGTCGGGCGAGCACGGGCACCACGGGCTGGCCGGCGAACATGATCGGACCGGCAGCGCTGCCCGACCAGTAGACACCGGTGGGTGCGCCACTGGCGTTCACGCTGAGCCTCATGGTGCCGAATCCGGTGCCGGAGAACGTCGTGGGGGTGCTGGGTCCCAGCGGCAGTGCCCGCGGGTCGGTGTAGCGCGAGTCCCATTGCCCGTGTCCGGGCAGGGCGGTCGAGTCATAGGTGGCGACTGCGTAGGTGCCGTCGGACAGCCGGGTCGGCGGACCCGCGATGATCACCGCATGGCCGACATAGGACTGGCCGCTCGATGAGGAGCCGTACTGCGGCTTGCCGTTGAGCACGATCTCACCCGGGATGATCATGAGCTCGCCGCCCGTGAGGGCGGTGACCGAGTTCACCACGCTCCAGGAGGGGCCGGGCGTGCCGGTGAGGAACTGCGCCCACAGCGCCACTCGGCCGGAGGCGCCCACCGGCACGTTCATCGCGGTGTGGAAGGCCTTCCAGGCATTGGGGGTCGCCTGCTTGAGCGCCCAGTTGGTGAAGCCGACGCAGTCCCAGAAGTAGGTGCCGGTGCCGGGGTTGATCACGTACTGGTGGGAGTACTTCGTCTGCTTCATGGTCTGGTAGACCTGCATCGCCTGGGCCAGCAGCGGGCCCGCGGACGCAGGTGCCAGCACCCCCTGCGTCGCCCAGGACGGTGCCGAACCGGCCGGCGAGGCGGGCGTGTGGGGCTGCGGGAACGTCGCTGCACGCGCCGCAGATGCCGGCGGCGTCGTGGCCGACGGGCTGGGTGCTGCGTACGCGCTTGCAGCCCCGAGCGAGCCGGCCAGCACAGCGGCGCTCAGGACGGCAGTGATCGGCACGGGCTTCATGGCACCACCTCGGTCGAGTGATTCGGCTAGAGCACCTTCGACAGGAACGCCTTGGTGCGCTCATGCCGCGGGTTGGCCAGGACATCCCTGGGATGGCCGGATTCAACCACAACACCGTCGTCGATGAAGACCAAACTGTCCCCCACCTCGCGTGCGAATCCCATCTCGTGGGTGACGACGATCATCGTCATGCCGTCGATCGCCAACTGGCGCATGACATCGAGGACCTCGCCGACCAGCTCGGGGTCCAGGGCCGAGGTGGGCTCGTCGAACAGCATCAGCTTGGGCTCCATCGCCAGTGCGCGCGCGATGGCCACCCGCTGCTGCTGACCCCCGGAGAGCTGGCGCGGGTACGCGTCGGCCTTGCCGGTGAGGCCGACGCGGTCGAGCAGGCGCAGCGCGCGCTCGCGCACCACTGCAGTCGACTCGCGGCGCACGCGCACCGGCGCCTCCATCACGTTCTGCAGCACGGTCATGTGCGGGAACAGGTTGAAGCGCTGGAACACCATGCCGATCTCGCGCCTCTTGACCGAGGCATCGCTGTCGCGCATCTCGTAGAGGCGGTCGCCGGACTGGCGGTACCCCACGAGCTCGCCGTCGACCGAGAGCCGACCGCTGTCGATCTTCTCGAGGTGGTTGATGCAGCGCAGGAAGGTCGACTTGCCCGAGCCTGACGGACCCACGAGGCAGAAGACCTCACCGCGCGCCACCTCGAGGTCGATGCCACGGAGCACCTGCAGGCTGCCGAAGCTCTTGTGGACGCCCTCGCTCCTCACCATGGGCACGCTCATCGCACACCGTTGTTCGGATCGAGGATGGTCATCGACGGTGGCGTGGGCGGCGTGTCATGGAACTTGAACATGTTGCGGCGCAGGCGCTGCCAGTAGGTCGGCGGCGGCGTGCTGGACGAGCCCCTGCCGTAGTGGCGCTCGATGTAGAACTGCCCGACGGTCAGGATCGACGTGAGCAGCAGGTACCACATGCTGGCGACGATGAGCAGGGGGATGGTCTCGTAGGTGCGGGCATAGATCTGCTGCGTGTTGTAGAGCAGCTCGGGCAGGGCCACCACGCTGACCAGCGAGGTGGTCTTGAGCATGCTGATCACCTCGTTGCCCGTGGGCGGGATGATCACGCGCATGGCCTGCGGCAGCACGATGCGGCGCATCGTGAGCGACCGGCTCATGCCCAGGGCGGATGCTGCCTCGACCTGGCCCTCGTCGACCGACTGGATGCCCGCTCGTGAGATCTCCGCCATATAGGCCGCCTCGTTGAGTCCGAGCCCGAGCAGGGCCGCCATGAAGGGGGTGATCACCGAGTTCGTGTCCCAGGACGCGAAGGTCGGCCCGAAGGGGATGCCGATGGAGATCTGCGGCACCAGGGCCGCGAGATTGAACCAGAAGATCAGCTGCACGAGCACCGGAGTGCCGCGGAAGAACCAGATGTAGACCATCGCCACGTTCGACAGCACCGGGTTGGGTGACAGGCGCATGACCGACAGCACGACGCCGCCGAAGATGCCGACGATCATCGCGACGATCGTGATCCACACCGTCGCCCAGACACCCTCGAGGATGGTCTGCGCGAAGACGTTCTCACGGACGACATCCCAGGCGAAGTTCGGGTTCGTGACGGCCATGTTGACGGCCATCGCGACGAACAGCAGGATCACCGCCGTGGCGACCCACCTGCCCGGATGACGCACCGGGATGGCCTTGATCGGCTCAGTGCGTGCCGGCTCGCTCATCGCTCATCCCCTTCCCTCAACGTCGATGGTGGGCGCCCCCGGAGGGGCGCCCACCATCCCTGCATGTCAGACCTTCGGGGTGACCTCACCCGTGGGATTGACCTGGGAGTTCAGGATGACGCTCGTCGACAGGTTGTACTTGTCGGCCAGCTGCTGGTAGGTGCCGTTGTCGATCAGCTGCTGCACGGCCGCCTGCAGGGCCGGGGCCAGCCCGGTGTCCTTGCCCATGAGGATGCCCAGGGTGACCGGGTTGAGCAGCGCTCCGGCCGGCACCTCGAACTTGCCCTTGGAGTTGGCCGCGATGAACGCCGCATTGGCGCTGTCGGTGACCAGCGACTCGACACGGCCGCTCTGGAGCGCGATCGGCATCTGGTCGGAAGCCGCGATGACCGTGACCGCGGCCTCAGGCTTGCCAGCCGTCTTGCAGGCGGCGTTCAGCGCCGGGATGGTGTCGGTCTCCTGGGTGCTGCCCTTGAGGACGCCGATCTTGGTATCGCAGATGCTCTCGTCGAGGGCGATCCCCTTCGGGTTGCCCACCGGCACGACGCCCGCGTCTCCCGAGAGCAGATAGGACACGAAGTCGACCTGCTTCTCGCGCTCGGGGGTGATGGTGAAGGAGGAGATTCCGGCCTCATAGCGCTTGCTGATCACCGAGGGGATGATCGAGTCGAAGGCGGCGTTCTGGAACTCTGCCGTGAGGCCCAGGGCCTCGGCTGCCGCACGCGCGAGGTCGATGTCGAAGCCGATCGGCGTCTTGTTGTCGGTGTCGGTGTACTCGAACGGCGGGTAGCCGAGCTCGGTGCCGAAGGTGAGGCTGCCATCGGCAGCGACGTCAGCAGGCACCAGCGACGCGAGGTCGGTGCCGGTGGAGGCAGCGGCCGTGGCCGTGGGCTCCGCTGGTGACGTCGAGTCGCTGCTGCTGCAGGCAGCCAGACCCAGTGAGACCGTCGCCGCGAGTGCCGCGATGACGGTGACGTGCCGCGTGCGCAGTGCGCTCATGAACATTCCTCCCTCATGGCCCGGGCACCATGCCCGCGCCTTCTTGCCTACGTTGCTGCCACCGCCCGCTCGGCTGCGAGCAGTCGGGCCATGACCTTGCGGGCCTTGGCGATCCCGGCGTCCTGTGCGATGAGGACGTCGCTCTCGTGGCTTGGACGAGACTGTAGGCCAATCTCCTGCCATTCCAGCGCAGCTTTGTCCTCATCGAGGACCGTTGCCAGACCGGACACGAGCTCCTGGGTGGCCCAGTCCTGATCGACGCCGAAGTTCCGCGAGAACGCGTAGAAGTACCAGGCGCTGTGCGCATCGATGGGCGTGATGGCGTTCATGACCTTGATGAGGAAGCCCTCCTCACGTGGACGGCCCTGGCCGGTGATCCCCGAGTGCAGGGCATGGAAGCTCGGGGCATGGAACTCGGTGCAGTGGAATCGGTCGTACAGGCCCTGAGTCTGCATCGTCCGCGCATAGAGCGGCGGCGCCTCGACTCCGGGCATGAGGCGGTCGACGCTGACGATGTCGCCGTCGACCTGCACCTCGACGCCGTGCTCGTAGATGTAGTCGTCGCCGACGGTCGACAGGTGGATGAAGGACTCGTGGGTGAGGTCGAGCAGGTTGTCGTGGATGAGCTCGGCACGGCAGGCGAAGTGATAGCTGTGCGTCACCGTTGCCCAGCCCGGATCGCTCATCCAGTGCGTGTCGGGCACCTTGGACTCGTCGGCCCGCTCCGCAGCTCCGGTCCAGACCCAGATCCAGCCGTCCTGCTCGACGACGGGGTAGGCATGGACGCGGGCGCGCCTGGGGATGATCTCCTGCGCGGGGATGCGCACGCAGGCGCCCGAGCAGTCGAACTGGAAGCCGTGGTACCCGCATTCGATCAGGTCGCCGACGACGCGACCTGCCGAGAGTGGGGAGCCGCGATGCGGGCAGCGGTCGGTCAGTGCCACCGCCGTGCCATCGGTGCGCCGGTAGAGCACCATCGGGAGCTCGCAGATGACCCGGCGCACAGGCTCCCGGGACACTTCAGTGCTCCAGGCCGCCACGTACCAAGCATCGAGGACGAACATCACCCCTCCGTTGCCATTGCGTTACGCCGGTGGTCAAGTATCGGGGAAGCGCACGCCGCACGCGCGCCGGGTGCGCGGTGCGAGACCGGGCTGGCCGACCTCCTCGCCTACGGCTGCGCGACGCGCACCAGGGCCTCCTGGCTGACGCCGGCGACGAGCCGACCGTCAGCATCGTGGATGGTCCCGCTGTAGTGCCCTCGCCCGCTCGAGACCGAGTGCCCGTGCCAGTCCATGAAGTGCCATTCGTGCAGGTTGGTGGGCCGGTAGAACCAGATGGCGTGATCAAGGCTGCTCACCGACACCCCAGTCGAGGGGAACCCCGGCATCGACACGAGACCGTTGAAGAAGTCGGACATGTATGCGACCGCACAGGCGTTGATGACGGGATCGTCGTCGAGCGGTGTCGCGAACCTGCACCACCCGCGCGACGGGTGCGCGAGCGCGGCGTCAGGCTCCGGGTCCCAGAGCTGCGCATCGGGTGAGCAGGGGTGCGGCCAGGGCACGTAGTCCGCGGGCGGGCGAGGCACGTCGGCCAGCGCATCCCCCTGCGCTTCGATGCCGTCCTCGGGCACCTGGAAGGAGACGAGCATGTTCAGCAGCACCCGGCCGTCCTGCACGGCGGCAACGCTGCGCGCCGAGTACGAGCGTCCGTCGCGGTCGCGCGTCACGCGGAACTCGATCGGCTCAGTGCTCCTGCCGCCGGCGATGAAGTACGCATGCAGCGAGTGCGGGATCCGGTCGGCCTCGACGGTGCGGCAGGCGGCCATCAGCGCCTGGGCCAGCAGCTGCCCGCCGTAGAGGAAGCCGCCGTTCGTGACGAGGTTGGCCGTGACGAACCTGTCGTCGCCGAGCTCATCGAGGGCGACGACGTCGTGGATCGTGGTCATGGGTGCACCCTTCGCCGGCCGAACGCCCGTCGTGATCCCGAGCGCGCTCGTATCGTCCCGGTTCCGTGCCGCACGTGCAGTCGAATCGGTTGAACTGCGCCGGCTCAGACGCGAGCCATCACCGTCTCCTGGAACTCCTGGTAAAGGTCCTTGGACTCCTCGATCGAGTCGGTCCACAGGTCGACGTTGACCCACGAGACGCCCAGGTCGGCGAGCTCGCCGATCGCCTGGATCCGCTGCTCAGGGCTCGCACCCGACTGGCCACTGAGCACCGGCGTCGAGGCCTGCACCGTGATGTCGGCAAGCGAGCGTCCGTGCTGCTCGGCACGGGTCTTGAGATCGGCGAGGGCTCGCGCGAGGTCCTGCGGAGTCGCGATCACCGGCGTGCGCGCCGTCCGCGAGAGCTCGGCCGACCCCATCATCACCGACCAGCCCTGGCCCCAGGCCGCCAGCCGGTCGAGCACACGGCTGCTGTTGCCACCGAGCCACAGCGGTGGGTGCGGGCGCTGGATGTAGCCGGGCAGCACGACCTGGTCGAGGGCGGTGAAGGTGCGGCCCTCGAAGTTCAGGGGCTCACCCGTGCTGGTGCGCCGGATCACCTCGATCGCCTCGTCGAAGAGGTCATTGCGATCGTCGAACTCGACGCCGAGCGCCGCGAACTCCGAGCGCAGGTACCCGGTGCCGAGCACGAACACGGCACGGCCGCCCGAGAGCACATCGAGGGATGCCATGCCCGAGACCTGCAGCAGTGGATTGCGGTAGGGCAGCACGAGCAGGTGCGTGAACAGCGACATGCGCTCGGTGACCGCCGCGAAGTACGAGAGCACGGCGAACGGGTCGAAGGCCTCGTGACCGCCATTGTCGAGCCACTTGCGCGACGGCGCCGGATGGTCGGTCACGCCGAGGCCGTCCAGGCCCAGGCCCTCGAGGTGCCGGCACAGGTCGGTCATGGTTGCGGGCGCGATCCACTGGCCGTCCAGATCGGAGCGGACCGGGTAGTCGGTGATGAACTTCACGCCTGAACTCCTTCGGATGCGAACGGCTGTGGGGCGCCGGGCCTTCTGTGAGAGATCACCCTATGGCGGTGGTCCGGGCCAGGCCTCGTCCGCCGAGCCAAGGTCCACAGGCCCGCCTAGGCTTGGATCACAGGGAGGTGCGCCATGAACGACGGCGCCACAGGTGCTCGAACGGAGGCTGCCGTGCCCCGCGATGAGGATGGCGTTGCCCGCGAGGCGCTGACGTGGGTCGCCGAGCATCCACGCCTGCAGGCGGCGCTCGCCAGCTCGCTGTCGGACACCGAATCCGGCATCCTCGTGCAGCGCGCCGACGGGGTGATCGTGGCGTGCAACGACCGAGCCGGGAGCGTGCTGGGGCTCACGGTGGATGAGCTGTTCGAGCGCGCCCACCGGGATGCTCGCTGGACCGTGATCTCCGACTTCGGCCTGCCGCTGAGGACTGAGGAGTACCCGGCGATGCGCACCCTTGCTGACGGGAACCCGGTGCACGACTTCGTCTTCGGCGTCCACGTGCCGCCCGGAAGCCTCGACGGCCAGGTCACTCGTGCCGAGAACCGGTGGGTGCTCGGTTCCACGATACCACTGCGGGATCCCGCAGGCGGCCCCGACGCACCCGTGATCGGCGTGCTGTCGCTGCTCACCGACATCTCCGACTCCGATCGCGGGCATGAGGCCACCGTGCGGCTGCTCGAGGCCTACCGGCTCCTGGTCGAGTACTCCCCCGAGGCCATCGTCCACACCGGGCCCGACAGCGTCATCCGATGGGTGTCGGCGACGCTGACGCCGATGCTGGGCTGGTCCCCGGCCCAGATCGTCGGCCATCACATCTCCGAGTTCATCCATCGCGACGACCTTGCAGGCATCAAGGTGCGCCAGGCCGACCTGCTGGCCCAGGGACTCCGTGGTGGTCGCGTGGAGTTCCGCATGGCGACCGCGGACGGCAGCTGGCGCTGGGTGTCCGACGCAGGGCGTGCGCTCTTCGGCGCTCCAGATGAGGTGGTCGGCGGCATCGACACCCTGCGCGACATCCAGGACGAGGTCGAGGCTCGCGAGGCCCTGGCGAGCTCGGAGCGGCAGTACCGACTGCTCGCCGAGAATGCGACGGACGTGGTCTACCGGACCAACGGCACCGAGATCGACTGGGTGTCACCCTCGGTCACGGAAGCTCTCGGATGGCTGCCGAGCCAGGTGCTGGGCCACCAGCCCGACGAGTTCCTGCATCCCGATGACGTGGAGATGGTGCACCAGGACCGCACCCGCATCACCAGTGGCGACAGGGTTCACCGCACGATGCGCCTGCGTGCCAGCGACGGCTCCTATCACTGGGTCCGTCTCGCGGGAGGTCCGTCGCGCAGCGAGGACGGCACCATCGAAGGGGTAGTGGCCTCCTTCCGGCTCGCCGACCATGAGGTGCAGTCCGAGCGCGAGCTCGCCCGCCGCGCCACGATCGACGATCTCACGGGGACGCTCAAGCGCAGGCCGATGCTCGAGCGCCTGCGCCAGGCCAGCGATCACCCGCGGCAGCCCGGTGCGCACACTGCTGTGCTCTTCATCGACATCGATGACTTCAAGGCCATCAATGACCGCTGGGGCCATGCTGCCGGTGATGCGGTGCTGGAGGCCGTGGCTGCTCGCATCCTGGCAACCCTGCGCACCAGCGATGCCGTGGCCCGCATGGGTGGCGATGAGTTCCTGGCGCTGCTCGACGGCATCCACGACCTCGATGAGGCGATCGGTGTCGCGGAGAAGATCCGCATCGCCTGCG
>JAQTXL010000193.1 GCA_028688835.1 Candidatus Nanopelagicales bacterium
GAACAACAACCTCGCCGCCGCCGTCGTCTCGCCCATCGGCACGATCGCCCCCACGGGCCTGGTCTCGCTGGGCATCCTCAACAACGCCGGCATCACGACGCAGCCGCTCACCGGCACCTTCGGCACCGCGACCTCCACGGCCACGCTGCCCTGGAACCCGCCGGCGAGCCTGGGCTCGGGCGTGCCGATCAACGCCACGTTCACGCCGGGCAACAGCAACTTCACCTCCTCGACGAGCCAGACCTCGCAGCCGTTCCTGTCGACCGGCGTCACGCCGGTCGCGCTGCGCTGGCCGAGCACGCTGTACGCCGGCACCACCACGGTCATCCAGGCCGTGCTCGGCAACGGCTTCAACAACGGCTCGGCGGCCTTCTCGATGGACGGCATCGGCATCAGCGGCTCGATCCCGACCGTCAACGGCGTCGCCTCGCTGCAGTGGACGCCTCCGGTATCGGGCAACCACACGATCTCGGTGAGCTACACGAGCAACCCGGTGGCAGGCCAGGCCGGCGTGCAGAGCGGCACGAACTCGCAGCTCGTGACCATCCAGGGCCCCCGCGCCGTCGACAACATCACCGTCGACCCGCCCACCCAGCCGGTGTGGAGCATCGCCAAGCCGATCCTCATGAATGCTGGCACGAGCGTCACCCTCGTCGGGACGGCCGTCTCGAACACGACCGTGCTCTTCAATGAGCAGGGCCCGTGCGTCATCAACGGCTCGGTGCTGCTCGCGCTGAGCCCGGGCCAGTGCCAGGTCACCGCGTTCTCGGCTGGCAACGCCAGCCTGTCGCCGGGCTCGGAGACCTACACGATCACGATCGCTGCCGCGCCTTCGACCAGGCGCTGACGCTCGAAGGGCCGGGCTCGGGGTGCATCCCCGGGCCCGGCCCTTCGCATGTGCCGTGCGTGCCCGGCCGCGGCGGAGACCGCCGCCCAGGCCGTCCTCAGTTCGCGCCGCGGCCCTTGAGCCGGCGCAGCGGCACCGTCACCTTCCACGAGCGTGATCCCTGGATGAAGTCGAGCTCCTGGCGCAGTGCCGTGGCCGCCGACCGGTAGGCATGCACTTCGGCCGTGAGATCGTCGGCCTTGAGGACCACGAAGGACCGCAGGCCCACGAACCCCTCGAGGGAGTCGTGCGCATCGATGACGCTCAGGCTCACCTGTGCGGGCTCGCCGGCGCGCCCGTCGCCGAGGGGCAGCCGGATGACCGAGCCGAGGTACACCTCCTCGCGCACGGGCCCACCGGGGCCGGCGGCGTCGATGATGGCGACCCCGGGCATCGAGCGCGTGGCGATGAGCAGGACCAGTGGGCCCGGCACGGGTCGCTCGATGCGGAACTGGGCCCGGCGCCCCGGGTGCAGCTCATTGCCCCAGGCCTGCGGGGAGCCGAAGGACCCGATCACCGCCGCATCGACGATCTCGAAGTCGCGCTCGCCGCGGGGCTGGCGCAGCATGGGGGTCAGGCCCTCGGCCTGGAGGTGGTCGAGCACCTGATCGGCGTAGCCCGAGTCTGGCGCGGGCCCACCGACCGCGAGCATGTACTCGCGTCCGAGTTCAACTGCCGGAATCACTGGTTGCCTCACTCCTGCAGCCTGCGCTGCTGCGATCTCGCTCGCGATGACGGCAGCGACGTGCTGCCAGGTGATGGGGGGCGCCTGGGATGCTGCGATGCGCTGCTCGAGCATGGCCCGGTGCTCGACGTCGAGCACCGACTCGACCGCGGTGACGAAGGCGCCGATGTCGTCGGTGGGGAAGTACACGGCCAGGTCGCCGCCCGCCTCGCGCAGCGAGGAGTTGTCGGCCACGACCGGCACCTTGCCGAAGGCCAGGCTCTCGGAGACCGGCAGCCCCCAGCCCTCGTAGTTCGAGGGGTACACCGTGAACTCGGCATGCGCATAGAGGTCGGCGAGCTCCTGGTCGCTGACGCTGGCGCTCAGCACGCTGAGCCTGCCGTCGAGACCGTGCGTGCGGACGTACTCGGTCAGGAACTCGGTGGCGTGCCAGCCCAGGCGCCCGACGCAGACGAGATCGGGCACGGACTCGGCTCCATGACGCTCGATGAGCGCCTGCCAGCCTCGCAGGGCCAGCAGGTGGTTCTTGCGCGACTCGACCGTGCCCACGAACAGCGCGAACGGGCGCGGCCAGGGCGACTCGTGCGCGGTGCCTGCCCCGAAGGTCGCCGGCGTCAGGCCGCAGGGCAGGCCAGTGGCCTCCCCCGGGATAGGCAGGCAGCCGTGCTCGGCCGCGTAGCGCTCGAAGTCGCGTCGACTCGACTGCGAGATCGCCGGCACTCGGCTCGCGGTCTGGCACACGAGCGTGAGGTAGCGCTCGAACAGGCGGTTCACCGCAGCGGTGTGCCCGGTCTGCAGCACGGGCGTGAGGTCGTAGAGGAGGTCGACCAGGATCGCGCCCCGCGCGTGGGCATCGCGGGCGGCCAGCATGAGCGCGTCGTTGATCCACAGGGCGCCGAGGAAGAGCAGGACGTCGCCGGGGCTGATGCCGATGGGGGTGGCAGCGCGGGCCCGATCGAGCACGGATCCGGCGGCGGCGGCCAGCTCGTCACGCGTGGCGTCGCTGCCCGCCCGCGCGCCGCGGACGACGAGCACCTGCTGCTCGGCCGGCTCGAGGGCGACGAAGGCGCCGCGTCCGCGATCCAGGACGACAGCGTGCACCGTGGCGCCAGCGGAGGTGGGCAGGAGCGGTGCGACCTCGGCGATGACCCGCTGGACCCCCGAGACCGACTCGCGGCGCTGGAGGAACTCGACCAGATCGGTCACATCGATCAGCAGCGCCGGCACGCCGACCAGCCTAGTTGTGGGCTCAGGCGAGGCAAGGAAGGTCGATTTCGGGGCGATTTGTCCCCGCAGACCCTCGTACCGGTGAGAAGTGGGTCACAGACCCTAGTACCGTTTCCATTGAGGACCGGGTTGACATGCAGCACGGACTCATGAACAACTGACCGATCATTGACCGAGCCAGACGATGGAGCCTGCCATGAACGCACTCGACCTCACCACCCTGCGCATGACGTTCAACCAGGGAGGCCGTCAGCTGGCCGCCGCACGCGAGTGCGAGGCA
>JAQTXL010000194.1 GCA_028688835.1 Candidatus Nanopelagicales bacterium
TGCCCATGAGCCCGACGAAGATCGCGCACACGACCGAGAGCAGGACCCAGGCGTCCTGGCCGACCACCATGAGCCAGGTGAGCAGCAGCAGGAAGAACACCGCCCCGCCCACGAAGGCACGCAGGAATGCGATGACCAGCGGCTGACGGATCGTGGCGGCGATGAGCAGCATGCACCCGGGCACCGCGCTCCAGCCCCAGCCGAGGGGTGCGAACGAGGTCCACAGGACGAAACCGCTGGCGACGGCCGCCAGCCAGGCCCAGACCGGCCTCACCGCGGCAGGACCCCGGCGTCGTGGACGATCGTCCCGGCGATGACGGTGCGCAGGCACTGCGGCGGCTCAGCGAGAACCGACGCGGTCGTCAGGGACGGCGACCACATGGCCAGGTGCGCGGGAGCGCCCACCTCGAGCCTGCCCACCGCTGGTCGGCCCAGTGCCTGCCAGGCGCGTGCGGAGCCGCGCGTGAGCGCCGCAGATAGGCCAGGGCCCGATGGATCCGCAGCACCGCCAGCGAGATCGATCCAGGGACTCCCCGGGGCTGCGCTGAACGAGCCCCACGCGCCCGAGGTCCCCGCGACGGAGCCGATGACCGTGAGTGCGTACTGGCCGACGGCCTCAGGCAGGGGCCCCGCACTGCGGGACACGACCTCGAGGCGTGTCGCGGCCCGCCGCAGGCGCTCGAGGCCCACCCGAGCAGCAAGACCCGCGAGGCCTGCGGCGAGCGCGTCGGCATCGTCGTCGTCGTTCCAGGTGATCGCCAGCGGCAGTCCTGCCTCGATCGCTGCGCGCCACTCGTCGTGCGCGTCGGGCGCGCAGACCGCACCGAAGGCGGCGGTGTCGTGGACGCGGCGGAAGGGGTACACGAGCGTGCCAGGACGCTCGACGATCTGGTCGCCGATCAGCGCGGCCTGCGTGGTCGAGAAGTCGTGCAGGGCCACGAACCCGAGTCGACCGGCCTGGTCACGCAGGGCGGTGAGCTCTGCGGCACTGCCTGCCTGCAGTCCCTCGATGTGCGCGTCGACCAGTCCGGGGGCCACGACTGCTCCCTCGAGATCGAGCACGAGGTCGAACGCCGGTGCCGCTCCTGGTGACTCGTCACCCAGCCAGGCGATGCGGTCGCCATCGACGATCATCGCGGCGTGCCTGGATGCGTCACTGCTGTGGATCAGGGCATTGCGATAGAGCACCCGCTGGGTGGACTGCCAGTTCATCGACCGGACTACTCGACCACGACAAGCTCGTGGGGCTGCAGGTTCATCGACTCGATGCCGTCGGCCGTGCAGACCACGATGTCCTCGATACGCGCGCCGAAGCGTCCTTCGTCGTAGAAGCCCGGCTCGATGCTGAAGGCCATGCCGGGCTCCAGCACGAAGGCGCTGCCTTGGAAGATGTACGGCTCCTCATGCGTCTGCATGCCGATGCCGTGACCGGTGCGATGGATGAACTGCTCGCCCAGCCCATGCGCGTCGAGGTGCTCCCGGGCGGCTGCATCGATGGCACCCGCGGCCACGCCCGGTCGCGCGAGCTCGCGCGCCTGTCGCTGGGCGTCGTAGAGGATGTCGAACTTCTCGAGGTACTCCTCGCCCGGACTGCCCAGTGCGTACATGCGTGTGCAGTCGCTGCAGTAGCCGTCGGGCATGGTGCCGCCGATGTCGACCACGACGGCATCTCCCTGCTGCAGCACGCGATCGGAGAGATCGTGGTGCGGGCTGGCTCCGTTGGGCCCGGAGGCCACGATCACGAAGTCGACCGTGACGTGGCCCTCGCTGATGATCAGCTCGGCGATGTCGCGCCCGATCTCGCGCTCGGTGCGCCCCGCACGCAGCAGGCCAGGCACCTGCGCGTGCACGCGGTCGATCGCCGCGCCGGCACTGCGCAGTGCCGCGATCTCACGCGCGTCCTTGCGCATGCGGATCGGCTCGATGAACGGTCCGGCGAGGAGCTGCTCGACGCTCGGCATGGCCGCCTTGAGCCGCAGCACCTTCGAGGCCCACATGTGATCGTCGACGGCGATCACTGCCGCCTTCGGCAGCAGGTCGGCGACCCGCGCATAGGCATCATCGCCCTCGCCGCAGCCGATCACCGGGAGATCGAGATCGGCGATCGGGCTGGCCAGGGCCGCGAGCACCTCGAGGTTGGGCACGACGATGGCAGCGTCGCCATGGGTCGGGATCACCAGGCACGTCAGGCGCTCGAGCGCCTTGGCGTCGTATCCGGTCAGGTAGCGCAGGTCGGCTCCCGGAGTGACCAGCACGCCGTCGACGCCGGCCTCCAGCGCTGCATGCCGCACGCGGTGGAGGCGTGCCAGGAAGTCATCGGGCCCGAAGAGTGATGCCATCCCCTGAACATAAGCCATCGGGGTGCCATCGAGGTCGAGGTGCGTCTGCGACGATGAGGCATGACGACTGGACCGATGCTGCTCCTGGACTCTGCATCCCTGTACTACCGCTCCTTCTTCGCCCTGCCGGACTCGATGACCGCGCCCGACGGGCGTCCGCATCAGGCGATCCGCGGCTTCCTGGGCACCCTCGACGCCCTGCACCGGCAGTTTGCGCCGACGGGGCTGGTCGCCTGCTGGGATGACGACTGGCGTCCCCAGTGGCGGGTCGACCTCATGCCCACCTACAAGGCCCATCGCGTCGTCGACGGCTCGGCTGAAACCGGCTGGACCGAGCAGGAGCCGGATGCGCTCACGCCGCAGGCAGACGCCCTCGCGGCCATGCTCGATGCCGCTGGCGTGGCCCGGGTCGGCATTGCGGGATTCGAGGCCGATGATGTGCTGGCGAGCCTTGCCCAGGCGACGCCTGGCCCTGTCGTCGGCGTTTCGGGCGACCGCGATCTCGTGCAGACGGTGGATGACGCCGACGGTGTCCGGCTCCTGCTCGCGGTCAACGGCGGCATGCCGAAGTGGCCGCTGCTCGACGAGGCAGGCGTGACTGAGCGCTTCGGCGTGGCGACCGCCGCCTATGTCGACCTGGCGATCATGCGCGGCGATCCCTCCGACGGCATCCCGGGCGTCCCCGGCATCGGTGCCAAGACCGCGGCAGCGCTCCTTGCCGCCTACGGCGGCCTCGA
>JAQTXL010000052.1 GCA_028688835.1 Candidatus Nanopelagicales bacterium
CAGCAGCGTTAACACTCCCGTTACCTCAGGTCCGCTTTTGTGATGTGACGGAAATCAACAGCGTCGCCCTCGGAAATCTCCCGCGGGCAGTCTCCTCCCTGTCGACTACGCGACCGGCCACATGCAGTGGTTCGAAAGGAGACTGGAATGAATTCGGCGTTAGATACAGGCAACACCGCCTGGCTCCTCACGAGCACAGCCTTGGTGTTGCTCATGATCCCCGGCCTCGCTTTCTTCTATGGAGGCATGGTTCGACAGAAGTCCGTCCTCAACATGCTCATGATGGTCATGGGCGCACTCGTCATCGTCGGAGTCCTGTGGACCTTCTTCGGCTACGGCATGGCCTTCGGCACCAATGAGGACGGCTTCCCCGGCGCCGAGGACACCACGTTCATCGGCAGCATCAGCAACAACTTCGGGCTGACCAACCTCATCACCGACGATCCCGAGGCGAGCTACCCGCTCATGGCCTTCGTCGCCTTCCAGGCGATGTTCGCCTGCATCACCGTCGGCCTGATCGCAGGCGCGATCGCAGACCGCGCCCGCTTCCTGGCCTGGATGGTGTTCGCCGGTGTCTGGGCGACCCTCGTCTACTTCCCGGTGGCGCACTGGGTCTGGTCGACCAGCGGCTGGATCTTCCAGAAGGGCGTGATCGACTTCGCGGGTGGCACAGCAGTGCACATCAACGCAGGCGCTGCAGCCCTGGCCCTGGCCATCGTCCTGGGTCGCCGCATCGGCTGGCCCAAGACGCCGATGAAGCCGCACAACCTCACGCTCGTGATGATCGGTGCCGGCCTCCTGTGGTTCGGCTGGTTCGGCTTCAACGCCGGCTCGGCCCTGGCAGCCAACAACGTCTCGGCAGTGGTGTTCTACAACACCTTCATCGCGACCTGCACGGCTGCACTCGGCTGGCTCGTCGTGGAGAAGCTCCGTGACGGTCACGCCACCTCACTGGGCATGGCCTCGGGCATCGTCGCCGGACTTGTCGCCATCACACCTGCCTGCTCGGCGGTCACGCCGATCGGCGCCATGATCGTCGGCGTCGTCGCAGGTGTCCTCTGCGCACTCGCAGTCGGGCTCAAGTACGTCTTCAAGTTCGACGACTCGCTCGATGTCGTGGGCGTGCACCTCGTCGGCGGCGTCGTGGGCACCCTGCTCATCGGCCTGCTGGCGACCAAGGTCGCTCCGGCCGGCGTCGACGGGCTGTTCTACGGCGGCGGACTCGATCAGCTCGGCAAGCAGGCCATCGGAGCCTTCGCGGTTCTGGGATACTCGCTGGTCGTGGCGCTCATCATCGGCTACGCCATCAAGTTCACCATCGGCTTCCGCATCAAGGAGGATCAGGAAGTCTCGGGTATTGACCTGGCGGAGCACGCAGAGTCCGCCTACGAGTTCGGCGACAGCGGCAGTGGCGGTGTCTTCGCAGGCATGGGACACGGCGCACGGGCAGAGGAGATCTAGAGATGAAGCTCATTACCGCAATCATCAAGCCGTTCAAGCTTGAGGACGTCAAGGGAGCACTGGAGACCGCTGGGATCCACGGGCTCACGGTCTCCGAGGCGTCTGGCTTCGGCCGGCAGCGCGGGCACACGGAGGTGTACCGCGGCGCTGAGTACACCGTCGACCTCGTGCCCAAGGTCCGCATCGAGGTCGTCGTCGACGACGCCGATGCCGACCGAGTGGTCGACGCGATCGTCGGCGCAGCGCAGACCGGTCGCATCGGCGACGGCAAGGTCTGGGTCTCGTCCGTCGAGGCCGTCGTCCGGGTCCGCACCGGCGAGCGCGGCGCGGACGCCCTGTAGATCCAGGAGGCACATGAGATGCGCGCCGATGTCGAGTTCATCAGCGCACGTGATGCCGTCGTGCGACGCCCCGGGCCCTTCGGCCCGGGGCGTCGCACCGCGTTGACCGAGGTCACGGACGCCTGGCTGGAGACCGTCTTCGCCGCCTCGCACCCACTGGCGGACGGCATCTGCCTCGTTGCCGTCGGCGGGCATGGCCGTGGCGAGCTGTCGCCGGGCAGCGACCTGGACCTCGTGCTGCTGCACCGCATCGACCCGCGGCGGGCGGCAGCCATCGCCCAGGAGCTCTGGTACCCGATCTGGGATGCCGGACTCGCCCTCGATCACAGCGTGCGCACGGTCGCCGAGGCCCGACGGCTCGCGAGCGAGGACATCAAGGTGATCCTCGGCCTGCTCGACCTGCGTGTCATCGCCGGCGATGCGAGCATCGGCGAGCAGCTGCGCAAGGCCATCTACGCCGACTGGCGGGCCACCGCACCCAAGCGCATCGGCGACCTGCGCCTGCTCGTCGACCAGCGGCGTGACCGCTACGGCGAGCTCTCGACGATGCTCGAGCCTGATCTCAAGGAGGCCTATGGCGGCCTGCGTGAGGCGACGGTGCTGCGGGCCATCGCAGCGTCGTGGATCACGGATCTCACGCACGGTCACTGGCAGGACGGCATCAACGAGCTGCTCGACGTGCGCGATGCCCTGCACGTGGTGAGCAACCGCAGCAGCGACCTGCTCCTGCTGCAGGAGCAGGACGGTGTCGCCGATGCCCTCGGCTACCGCGACGCTGACGAGCTGCTGCGCCGGGTGTACTCGGCCGCGCGTTCGATCGCCTACTCATCGGACTCCACCTGGCACCGCGTCGAGCGGCTCACGCGACGCACGCCCCGGTACACCGCGCGAGCCCTGCGCAAGGCCTCGCCTGAGCGCGTGCCGCTCAGTGAGGGAGTGGTCGTGCAGGCCGGCGAGGTGGTGCTGGCGATCGATGCCAGGCCCGACAAGGACCCCGTCCTGCTCCTGCGTGCAGCCGCTTCGGCGGCCCAGGCGGGGATTCCGCTCGCCCCGCATACCGTCACCCGGCTCGCCCAGGAGTGCCGGCCGCTCCCGCGGCCGTGGCCGCAGGCGGCCCGCGATGCCTTCCTGTCGCTGCTGGGAGCAGGCCAGTCGACCCTGCAGGTCTGGGAGGCGCTCGACCAGGCCGATGTGATCGCCAAGCTCATCCCCGGCTGGGAGGTGGTGCGCTCGGCGCCTCAGCGCAATGCGCTGCACCGCTTCACGGTCGACCGGCACCTGGTCGAGTGCGTGGTGCAGGCCAGTGCGCTCACCCGCACGGTCGACCGTCCCGACCTGCTGCTGCTGAGCGCGCTGTTCCACGATTTCGGCAAGGCACGCGAGGGCGACCACAGCGAGGTGGGAGCCGGGCTCGTCGTCGGCGTCATGAAGCACCTGGGCTATCCGGCTGCCGACATCGGCATCGTGGCCCTGCTCGTGCGCCATCACCTGCTGCTGGCCGAGACCGCCACGCGTCGCGATCTCGATGATCCAGCGACCGTCGCAGCCGTGGCTGAGCGCATTCCTGACCCGGCAGTGCTCGACCTGCTCGCCGCGCTGACTGAGGCCGATGCCATCGCCACTGGTGCCGCGATGTGGAGCAGCTGGCGCAAGCACCTCATCGACGAGCTCGTGCGACGCGTGCACGAGTCGATCGCGGGTCGGGCGCTGCCCGAGCCGCCGACCCTCACCGGCGAGCAGCAGGTCGCCCTGGCCCATGAGGGCGTGTGGGCGGTGATGACCGAGACGGACGACGGCCACGAGCTCACGATCGCCGCCCCAGATCGGATCGGCCTGCTGGCGACGGTCGCCGGCGTCCTTGCCATCCACCGGCTGCAGGTGCGCTCGGCCAGGGTGATGACGGAGGGCGACCGCGCCGTGCAGGTCTGGAATGTGCAGCCGACTTTCGGCGACCCCCCGGGCATCGATCAGCTCGGGGATGAGCTGCGGCGTGCGATCGAGGGCACCTTCGACATCTCCGAGCGCCTGCGCAAGCGCGACGAGGCGTACCGACCCACTGCCGCTGCCGCGCCGCCCACGATCGAGATCATCGAGCAGGCCTCGCAGCGCACCACCGTGCTCGAGGTGCGCGCGCACGACGTCCCCGGCCTGCTGTACCGCGTGACACGGGCGATCGCCTCGACCGACGCGGCGATCACGGGCGCGAAGGTGACCACGCTGGGCTCGGATGCCGTCGACGTCTTCTTCCTCGTCGATCGGCATGGCAACCCGCTCAATCCGCAGCATGCCGCAGCGGTCAGGGTGACGGTGCTGGGCGAGCTGCTGCAGCAGTTACCCTGAGCACCGTGTTTGGCAACCTCTCCGACCGCCTGGCGGTCACCTTCAAGGGCCTGCGCGGCAAGGGACGACTGTCCGAGGCCGACGTCGATGCCACCGTCCGCGAGATCCGCATCGCCCTGCTCGAGGCCGATGTGGCGCTGCCGGTCGTGCGCGAGTTCTGCGCGGTCGTCAAGGAGCGCGCCCTCGAGGTGTCGGCGTCCGGTGGGCTGAATCCGGCCCAGCAGGTCGTCAAGATCGTCCACGACGAGCTCGTGACCATCCTGGGCGGGCAGACGCGCACGCTGCGCCTGGCCAAGAACCCGCCGACGGTGATCCTGCTCGCAGGACTGCAGGGTGCAGGCAAGACGACCCTGGCAGGAAAGCTGGCGGTCAGCCTCAAGCGCGACGGGCACACGCCGCTGCTCGTCGCCGCCGACCTCCAGCGGCCCAATGCCGTCGACCAGCTCAAGGTCATCGGCGAGCGTGCCGGCGTGCCCGTGTTCGCGCCGGAGCCCGGCAGCGGCGTGGGCGATCCGGTCCAGGTCACCCGCGATGCGCGCGTGCATGCCGAGCAGAAGCTGCACGACATCGTCATCGTCGACACCGCCGGCAGACTGGCCATCGATGCCGAGCTCATGGACCAGCTGCGCCAGGTGAAGCAGGCCGCGCAGCCCGACGAGGTGCTGTTCGTCGTCGATGCGATGATCGGCCAGGACGCTGTGCGCACAGCCCAGGAGTTCATGACGAGCGTCGGGTTCGACGGGGTCGTGCTCACCAAGCTCGACGGCGACGCGCGCGGCGGCGCTGCACTGTCGATCAAGAACGTCACCGGCGCGCCGATCATGTATGCCTCGACCGGCGAGAAGCTCGAGGACTTCGAGGTCTTCCATCCCGAGCGGATGGCCAGCCGCATCCTTGACATGGGCGATGTGCTGACGCTCATCGAGCAGGCCGAGCGGGCCTTCGACTCCGACCAGGCCGAGCGGATGGCCGCCAAGGTCGCCAAGGGCGAGAGCTTCACCCTCGACGACTTCCTCGAGCAGATGCAGGCCGTCAAGAAGATGGGCTCCATCGGCAAGGTGCTCGGCATGCTCCCCGGCATGGGCGAGATGAAGGCCCAGCTCGACCAGATCGACGATCGCGACATGGACCGCGTCGCCGCCATCATCCAGTCGATGACCCCGGCCGAGCGCCAGGACCCCAAGCTCCTCAACGGCTCGCGCCGGGCCCGCATCGCCAAGGGCTCGGGCACGCAGGTCAGCGAGATCAACAGCCTCATGGAGCGCTTCGCGCAGGCGCAGGTCATGATGAAGCAGATGGGCAAGGGCGGCGGCATGCCGGCGATGCCCGGGATGCCGGGCTTCGGCATGGGCGGGGGCAAGAAGTCCAAGGGGAAGATGCCCAAGCAGGCCAAGCCGGCCAAGGGCGCCAAGGGCCGCAGCGGCAATCCCGCCAAGCGGGCCGGGCTGCCCGGTGCGGACGCGCCCGGCACTGCCGCACCGGTCGACCTGGGCTCGCTGCCCCCCGATCTCAAGCGGATGCTCGGCCAGTAGCGCGCTTCCGGAGGCGTGGTCGTGGCCGGTCCGGGGGTCTGGCAGAATAGGCGGGCACTTGTCCCGCCGAAGGACCCTCTCAACCCCAGGCGGAGCAGTCCGCAAGGTCTTGGCTGATCGACGTGTCCCCACGCCGAGGTCGGCTCGCACCGCCTCACACAACAGGAGAACGCCCACCGTGGCCGTAAAGATCAAGTTGAAGCGCTTGGGCAAGACCCATGCACCGCAGTACCGCATCGTCGTCGCCGACTCCCGCACCGCCCGCAACGGCCGTGCCATCGAGGAGGTCGGCATCTACCAGCCGCTGCAGAACCCCAGCCTCATCCAGGTGAACTCCGATCGGGTGCAGTACTGGCTCGGCGTGGGCGCGCTGCCGACCGAGGCCGTCGAGGCGATCCTCAAGGTCACGGGTGACTGGCAGAAGTTCAAGGGCCTGCCCGGTGCCGAGGGCACGCTGCAGGTCGCGGCCCCCAAGGCCAACAAGCTCATCGCCTTCGAGGCCGCTGTGGCCGAGGCTGCCAATGAGCCCAAGGTCGTGCGCAAGCCCAAGCTCGAGACTCCTGCCGAGCCGGCGCCTGCTGCCGTGGTCGAGGCTGTCGCCGAGGCCGAGGTCGCTGAGGCTGCCGTGGTCGAGGCCGAGGTCGTCGTCGCCGAGGCTGTCGCCGAGGAGATCGCCAACGAGTCCGAGGCCGTCGTCGTCGTGTCCGAGGACGCCCCGGCAGACGTGACCCCCGCCTGATGCTCGACGAGGCTCTGGGCCACCTGGTGCGCGGCATCGTCGATCATCCCGACGATGTCAACGTCTCCGAGAAGTCCCAGCGTCGGGGCAGCACGCTCAATGTGAGCGTCAACCCCGAGGACATGGGTCGGGTCATCGGCCGTGGCGGTCGCACTGCCACGGCCCTGCGCAACGTCCTGGCTGCCATCAACGGCGGTCATGGCGTGCGCATCGACTTCCTCGACGTGGCCGAGCGCTAACAACGCATGCGCGTCGTCGTCGGACGCATCGGTCGGCCGCACGGCGTGCGCGGCCAGGTCACGGTCGAGCCTCGCACTGACGAGCCCGACCTGCGCTTCGCTCCCGGCGCGGCATTCGTCATCCCTGGACGTGCCCGACCACTCGTGGTCGAGCACGTCCATTGGCATTCCGGTCGCCTGCTGCTGTCGTTCGAGGGCGTGCACGACCGCACTGCGGCCGAGTCGCTGCGCAACATGCTGCTTGAGATCGATCGCGCCCCGGACGAGATGCCCGACGACCCCGATGAGTACTACGACGACCAGCTCGAGGGCTGCCGAGTCGAGCTCGTCGACGGCAGTCAGCTGGGCATTGTCGACGAGGTCATCCACCTGCCCAGCCAGGACATGCTGTCGGTCCTGCGCGCCGATGGCACGGAGGTGCTCATCCCGTTCCTGGCGCAGTTCGTGCCGACCGTCGACATCACGGCCGGGCGCATCGTGGTCGACCCGCCCCATGGGCTGATCGAGGACCTCGACGCCTGATGCGCATCGACATCGTCTCGATCTTCCCGGAGTACCTCGCGCCGCTGCGGCTGTCACTCATCGGCAAGGCCGTGGACTCCGGCGCGATCGACCTGCGGGTGCACGACCTGCGCACCTGGACCGACGACCGGCACAGCACGGTCGATGACACGCCCTACGGCGGTGGGCCGGGCATGGTCATGCTGCCCGAGCCTTGGGGGCTGGCCCTCGATGCGATCCGCGCAACCGGCGACGATGTGCGCCCGACCCTCGTCGTGCCCACCCCCTCGGGCCTGCCCTTCAGCCAGGCGCTTGCGCACGACTGGAGCCAGTGCCCATGGCTCGTGCTGGCGTGCGGACGCTACGAGGGCATCGACTCGCGCGTCATGACCCACTTCGCCGCACGCGAGGACTGGTCGGGCGTGGTCGAGGTGACGATCGGTGACTATGTGCTCGCTGGCGGTGAGGCCGCCGCGCTGGTCATCGTCGAGGCGGTCGGGCGTCTCCTGCCGGGGGTCCTCGGCAACGCTGCAAGCGCCCCGGATGACTCCTTCAGCCTGACCGACGACGGCGCCCTGGTCGAGGGCCCGGTCTACACCAGGCCGCTGGAGTGGCGCGGCGTGGCCGTGCCCGATGTGCTCCTGAGCGGCCACCACGCCAGGATCGCGCAGTGGCGACGCGCCCAGGCGCAGGAGCGCACGGCGCACATGCGCCCGGATCTCACGAGCTGAGCGGCTGCGCTACCCGGCGTTGATCGCGGTGTCGACGAGCGCCTGGGCCTCGGCCTGGATCTGGGCGAGGTGAGCGGCATCGCGGAAGGACTCCGCATAGATCTTGTAGACGTCCTCGGTGCCTGACGGACGCGCCGCGAACCATCCGTCGTCGGTCGTCACCTTGAGACCGCCGATCGGTGCCCCGTTGCCGGGCGCAGCGGTGAGGACCGCAGTGATGGGCTGGCCGCCGAGCTCGGTCGCCTGCACATCCGCAGGCGACAGGCGCCCCAGGCGCACCTTCTGCTCGCGTGATGCCGGCGCATCGATGCGCGCGTAGACGGGATCGCCGAACTCCTCGGTCAGCTGCCGGTAGCGCTGCGAGGGCGAGATGCCCGTGACTGCGAGCATCTCCGATGCCAGCAGGGCCGCGATGATGCCGTCCTTGTCGGTGGTCCAGACACTGCCGTCGCGGCGCAGGAACGACGCACCCGCGCTCTCCTCACCGCCGAAGGCAAGGCTCGAGTCGAGCAGCCCGTCGACGAACCACTTGAAGCCGACCGGCACCTCCATGAGCGGCCGGCCCAGCGATCGTGCGACGCGATCGATCATGCTCGAGCTGACGACGGTCTTGCCGATGCCTGATGATGCCGGCCACGCGGTTCGATGCCGGAACAGGTAGTCGATGCTGGCAGCCAGGTAGTGATTCGGGTTCATGAGTCCGTCGCGGGTCACGATGCCGTGCCGGTCGGAGTCGGCGTCGTTGCCGGTGGCGATGTCGTACGACCCTCGGCCGGCGATCAGGGAGGCCATGGCATCGGGGGAGGAGCAGTCCATCCGGATCTGGCCGTCCCAGTCGAGGGTCATGAAGGCCCAGGTCGGATCGACCTGCGGATGCACGATGTCGATGGCGATGCCGTACTGGTCGCTGATGAGCGGCCAGTAGTCGACGCTGGCCCCGCCGAGCGGGTCTGCGGCGATCGACAGGTGCGCGCCTCGGATGGCGTCCATGTCGACGACCGACGCGAGCTCGTCGACGTAGGTCTGCCGGAAGTTGATGACACCGGTGGTGCTGGCGGCCATGGCGCTGCGCAGCGGCATGGTGCGCACGCCGGCGAGGCCGGCCGCGAGGTAGGCATTCGCGCGGTCCTGGATGTCGGTGGTGATCGCGGCATCCGCCGGGCCGCCATTCGGCGGGTTGTACTTGAAGCCGCCGTCGCGTGGCGGGTTGTGCGATGGGGTGATGACGATGCCGTCGGCGCGGCCCGGGTCATCGACCGCACGCCCGCGGTTGTGCAGCAGGATCGCAAGGGACACCGCAGGCGTGGGCGTGTGGCCAAGACCTGAGTCGAACTCGGCGTCCACGGTCACGCGCACGCCGTTGGCCGCAAGGACGCAGACGGCGGTCGCCCAGGCGGGGGCACTGAGGGCATGCGTGTCGCTGCCGAGGTAGAGGGGCCCGGCGATGCCCTGCTCGCTGCGGTGATCGCAGATGGCCTGGGCGATCGCCGCGATGTGGTCCTCGTTGAACGACAGCGCGAAGGCGCTGCCCCGATGGCCTGAGGTGCCGAAGCTCACGAGCTGGGCCGCGTCCGCAGGGTCGGGGTGCAGGGTGAAGTACGCCGTGATGAGGTTGGGGACCGGGACGAGGTCGGACCCGAGTGCGGGCAGGCCTGCTCGTGGGTGCCGGCTCATGGGAGTCCCTTCTGTCGCGTGCGCCCATGCTCGCAGCACGGGGTCGCCGAGGCGAGTTTGGGTCGTGGGCGCCTGCTGTGGCAGACTGCTGCAGCCCACCGCACCGGAGCTCTGCCACAGGGGACTCGGCTGCATGGGAGAACACCATCCGCGACAGCACCGTGGGAGACCTGTGGCTCCTGCAGGAAGCGAATGACCATGAAGACGCTCGACGCAGTAGATGCAGCCTCGCTGCGCACCGACCACCCCGAGTTCCGCGCCGGCGACACCCTCAAGGTGCACGTCAAGGTCGTCGAGGGCAACAAGACCCGCGTCCAGGTCTTCCAGGGAGTCGTCATCGGCATCTCCGGCTCGGGCATCGGCGAGACCTTCACGGTCCGCAAGGTCTCCTACGGCACCGGGGTCGAGCGCAAGTTCCCCCTGCACACCCCCATCATCGAGAAGATCGAGCTGGTCACCCGCGGTGACGTCCGCCGGGCCAAGCTGTACTACCTGCGCGACCTGCGCGGCAAGAAGGCGAAGATCCGCGAGAAGCGCGACGCCGTGCCCGCCAAGTCCGAGGACTAGTCCTCGGGCCAGTGCGCGCACACCCCCGCTGGGACATTCCGCTCACCATCGCGGGCGCCCTGGTCGTCGTGCTGCTCGGCACTGCCTTCATCGCCAAGCCGTTCTCGATCCCGTCCGGATCGATGGAGGACACCCTGCAGGTGGGTGACCGGGTGCTCGTCAACCGCGTCGTCTACCACCTGCGGCCCATCGAGCGTGGCGATGTGATCGTCTTCGACGGCACTGACTCCTTCGTCCCCCAGGGCTCGGCCACCGCGCGCGACCCGATCACCGGAGCGCTCGTGTCGGTCGGGCAGTCACTGGGTGTGCTGGCTCCGGATGGCACCGACTTCGTCAAGCGCGTCGTCGGCGTCGGCGGCGACCACGTGCAGTGCTGTTCGCCGGACGGCCGCCTGATCGTCAACGGGGTTCCGCTCGACGAGCCGTACCTGTTCCCGGGCGATGCCGCCAGCGCCTTCGCCTTCGACGCGATCGTGCCCGAGGGCAAGCTGTGGGTCATGGGCGACCACCGCTCGCAGAGTGCCGACTCGCGAGCGCACCTCGCCGCTCCCGGCGGTGGCATGGTCCAGGAGTCCAAGGTGATCGGGCGGGTCATGGCCGTCGTGTGGCCGCCCAGCCGCTGGGGCGCCATCGACATCCCCGAGGGGTATGCAAAGGTGGAGCAGTGAGCACTGACCAGGAGCCGGACCGTCAGGCAGTGCCAACCCCCGCCAGGCCGCAGAAGCCCGGTTTCCTCGCCGGTGTCCGTGAGTTCGGCATCGTCATCATCGCCGCACTCGTGCTCTCCGCCCTGGTGCGCGCCTTCCTGGTGCAGGCCTTCTACGTGCCCAGCGAGTCCATGCAGAACACTCTGCTGCCCAACGATCGCATCGTCGCCTCCAAGGTGACCACGCACTTCGGCGGCGTCTCGCGCGGCGAGGTCGTGGTGTTCCGCGATCCCGGTGGCTGGCTGCAGGCGCCTGCACCTGGTCCTGACGGCTTCCGCGGGCTGGTCCACAACGCGCTCATGTTCATCGGGCTGCTGCCCAGCGACAGCGGCAACGACCTCGTCAAGCGCGTCATCGGCGTCGCTGGCGACCACATCGTCTGCTGCGACGCGCAGCAGCGCATCGTCCTCAATGGCGTGCCCCTCGACGAGTCCTACATCGTGCAGCCCACGAACCAGGTGACCTTCGACATCACCGTGCCGGCCGACTCGGTCTTCGTCATGGGCGACAACCGCGGCAACTCCCGTGACTCGCGCTTCCACCTCGAGGAGAACTCCGGTGGTGTCCCAGTCGACAACGTGGTGGGCCGGGCCTTCGTGGTGGTCTGGCCGCTCAAGCGCTTCACGACGCTGCCGATCCCTGACATCTTCGGCAATCCCGCCCTGCAGAAGTCGAGCGCGCCAGCGGCCCAGTGACCGCCCCGACACTGCGCACTGAGCGCACCCTCATCAAGGCCGGCCACACCACCGTGGTGGGCATCGACGAGGTCGGTCGCGGATCGCTCGCCGGGCCGGTGAGCGTCGGCGCTGTGGTCGTCGACTCCTCCGTCATGGCGACGCTGACGGGCGTGCGCGACAGCAAGGACCTCACGCACAATGCCCGCATCGCGCTGGTCCCGCGCATCCACGCCTGGTGCCTCGACAGCGCCGTCGGGCATGCCTCGCCCGCGGAGATCGACGAGCTCGGCATCATCGGCGCATTGCGCCTGGCCGGGCACCGCGCGGTGGAGCAGCTGCGCACGGCGCCTGCCGTGGTGCTGCTCGATGGCAGTCACGACTGGTTCAGTCGCCCTGAGCAGCCCTCGCTCCTCGACCTGAGCGTCGACCTGCTCGACGATGTCCCGCCCGTGGTGACCAAGGTCAAGGCCGATGCAACCTGCATGAGCGTCTCCGCCGCGAGCGTGCTGGCGAAGGTGGCGCGCGACGCCATCATGGCGCGCATCGCCGCGGACTTCCCCGCCTACGGATGGGCCGACAACAAGGGCTACGCATCGCCCGACCACATCGCGGCCCTGACTGCGCTGGGACCGACCGCGCAGCACCGGCGCAGCTGGAACCTGCCAGGCGTCACCCGCTAGGTGTTCTGTCCATAGAGGTTGGTAACGGGGCGCGTCAGTTGTTGACGTGAGGAAGGCCTCCTTGTGAGGTGTGAAGCGACCAAGCATCCACATCCACGAAGGAGGCCTTCATGGCTCACGCTAATGCC
>JAQTXL010000053.1 GCA_028688835.1 Candidatus Nanopelagicales bacterium
GCTCGCCCTGCGCAACCAGGTCAAGGGCACGACGCCGGAACTCCGGCGGCTTCGGTGCAGGCATAACAGACTCCTCCCGGACGAATCATCGTCCAGATCAGGTGTCCGGAAAAGCGGGTCAGGCTCCCACGCCCTTGGGTTTGCAGTTTGTTCAGCGCATCCACGACTTGGGAGATCTTGCAAAGTCGTAGGTCGTTGCGTGCTGTGCGGGCCCTTGCTGCAGCAGTGATAGTGCGTTGCATTCTCTGTCAACGCACTTCCAGTTGAACAGATTCAACCCGGGGGAGGCATATCAGAGCCCCCGGACAAGCGCCCTAACGAGGGGTGGGGGAAGGGTTCCGACTATCAGCCGTGACCAAAAGGGTTCTTTGTCGTAGCGAATAGGACCATCGCGACGCCCAGTGCGGGATCCCCTATCGTGCCGTTCATCTGAGGGGCGAATCTTCCGACAAGCTTGCGGGAGTTGCCT
Source organism: Candidatus Nanopelagicales bacterium (assembly GCA_028688835.1). Classification (GTDB taxonomy): domain Bacteria; phylum Actinomycetota; class Actinomycetes; order S36-B12; family S36-B12; genus UBA11398. The sequence goes on from JAQTXL010000053.1 coordinate 470, forward strand.
AAGTCGAAGTCCACGTTGATCATTGTGCTGTACTTGGGAACGACCTTCACAGTCCGCGCAATCCATCCCGTCGCGGACTTGCCGTCGAACGTTGCGATATAGGCAGAAGCAACTCCAAAGTAGCCCTGCATCGTGCCTTTGCCGGTTGGCTTGAATTCAGCGATCCCATCGCCAAATTCCCCTACCCAGGAATTCTTCGCCCCCGGCTTCAGGGTGAATTCTCCCGTGCCCATCCGGCCCTTCCAATCTCCAGCCGAAGTCTTCAGGAGCAAGATGTCAATGCTGGCACAAGTGCCTTGCCAGACACCGGCCCTAGGAGAAGTCATCACGCATGTCGGGGAAGCTTCAACAGCTGAAACGGGAACGGCTGCAATAGTCGTCGCGAATGCAGCCGCACCCACGAGGGCAACAAGGTTCCGCATCATCCGAGGTCCCATCTACTTCGCGACTGCCTATGCAACGAGAGTACAGGGGATGTCGTGATGTGCAGCCCCGTCGGAATCGCGAGCATTCAAACCTAGGCAGCCGCAGATGGGCAAGGGGGGAAACGCCCGTGAGTCGCTGAATGCGCTAGCCCACTGGATAGCCCGTGTCCGTGTCGCTGCGTGTGCCCACGGCACCGTCGTGGCGGCCTCGTGTCAGCGGGAGTGGAGCGAATGTCTTGGGCTCTGCGTGGCCTACAAGGTCGGTGTCGGCGAGCGGTGCGTGCTCGATGCGGTGACGGTTGGGCCACGCCGGCCTTGGCGTATGCGTCAGCGTCGCTGGCGCTGTGCCAGATCGTGCCGACCAGCCGCGCTAGCGGTCACTTGTTGGCGAAGGTGAAGGTCACTTCAATGCTCTGGGGGTTGGGAACTGACGTGGCCGTTCCTGCACTCCCGGCGTAGAGGCCAGTCCCACCCGTGATGGCAAGGACCTGTGGCGCAGTATTGACCAGCCGGTTGCCCGGGGCCCACACCTCGGGCCCACTGGTCGTGAGCGTCCCCTTCGGCAACTTGTAGATCGTCGTGTTCAGGATCTCGTAGGTGCCTCCGGTCGAGACCGACAGGACGGTCTGCACCGACGAGTAGGTCCCGTTAATGGTTCCCCGGTCGTTGGCAAGCTTCCCGCTCACCACGTTGATCTGGCCCGGAGCCTTCGCGGTCGAGGGGTTCGAGTCGGTTCCCTTGTACTTGTTGATGAGCATGGTGGTGCCGCAGCACGGGCCCTTCGTCGCGGCCTCGGCGACCCCTGCTGCTGCCGCGACGAGCACGGTTCCCAGCAGGACACTGATGAAGACGGCAAAGAGTCTGCGCATGGTGTTTCCTTCGGACAGAGGACGCTTCAGTGCGGAAACTGTAGGGCGCAGATCGGGCCTCGGAAACCGAGTTTGAGCAAAATCTGGGAAAGTCGCCTCGTCGGCGCACGTGTTCTCGTCGTCCTGGTGTGCCTAGGGTTGCCCCATGATCGAGCGCGGGGCAGTCGCCGTGATCTTCACCAGCACCAGGTCGAGCGCGGATGAGCCGGGGTATGCGGCCATGGCCGCGCGCATGGAGTCCCTTGCGTCCGAGCACGATGGATTCATCTCCGTGCACTCCGTGCGTGATCCTCAGGCGCGAACAGGCATCACGGTGTCGTACTGGCGCGATGACGCGAGCGCCCGATCCTGGAAGCTGGTCCAGGAGCACCTGCTCGCGCAGGATCTCGGCCGAACGACCTGGTACGCCGACTACTCCGTGGTCGTTGCGTCGGTGATCCGCGCCTATGGAAGTGACCCGTCGCCAGCCGACTCTGGCACGCAGCCACAGTAGGTTCGGGGTGCACGCACCAAGACCCACGAGGAGATCCGCATGAAGGGCCTGTTCTTCGACGACGAGCTGCTGGACGCCCAGACGATCCGGGCCGCAGCTGCCGCACCGTTCGGTGGCGCCGACATCGGCGAGTGCCGGGCCGCCGCGCGTGGAGTCAAGGGCACGAGCCTCGACGACTGGTACACGTCGTGGGCGACCGCAGCACAGCGGGCTCGCCGGCTAGGCGACAGCGAGCTGGTCGAGGGCCGACGAACGAGCGCACGCGATGCCTACCTGCGCTCGTGCACGTACGACCGCACCGCCGGGCTGATGCTCATGGGTGTGCCCGCTGACGCGCGACTCGTCGACAGTGCGCGGCGGCAGGCAGATGCCTTCCGGCAGGCGGCAGCGCTGATGACCACGCCGGTGGAGCGCATCACGATCCCGTATGCGGGACACGAGCTCGCGGGCTACTTCATTCGCCCGGACGAGTCGTCGATCCCGCGCCGGACGGCGATCCTGCTCAACGGCTACGACGGCACGGCAGAGGAGCTGTACTTCCTCAACGGCGCAGCAGCGCTCGCTCGCGGCTACAACGTGCTCGCCTTCGACGGACCCGGGCAGGGATCATCGCTGCTTGAGCTCGGCCTCGCGCTGCGCCCCGACTACGAGGCGGTGATCACTCCTGCGGTCGACTGGCTGCTGACCCGCGAGGACGTTGACCCCGACGCGATCGTCCTCATCGGCCTGAGCCTCGGCGGCTACCTCGCACCACGGGCTGCCAGCGCTGAGCATCGCCTGGCGGCGTGCATCGCCGACTCAGGCTCCTTCGACCTCTTCGCATCCGCAGTCGCACGGATCCCCGAACCGCTGCGCACAGGTCTCGATGCTCCGGAGTCCAAGCGCGGGCGGATGCTCGCGTCGCTGCTCGCGCGCGTGGCTGCGCGACCCACGGGAGGCTGGAGCCTGCGTCGTGGGATGCAGGCGCACGGGGTGGCGACACCTGTGGAGTACCTGCAGGCCCTGCGGGAGTACACGCTCGACGGGCATGCCCAGCAGATCACCTGCCCGACGCTGGTGTGCCAGCCGGAGGGCGACGACATCGCAGCGTTAGCCCCGCAGCTGGCAGCGGCGCTGACGTGCCGGCACGCGCTGTTCACGTTCGCGAGCTCCGAGGGCGCCGGTGACCACTGCGAGATGGGCGCACGCTCGCTCTACCACGCGCGATCCTTCGCGTGGCTGGACTCAGTGCTGCTCGAGTCCTAGCCCAGGCCGCGAGCCGCCGTGCTCGATCCTGCCCACGTCGCGACACGGCAATTGCCCGCCGGGTGAGTATTCCCAACCCCGGAGTCCGTCCACTACGGTGAGCCACCGCCGTCGGCGGAATCGACGGGGGAATCATGAGGCGATTGCTCAGGGCGGCATGTGCCGTGTTCGTGGTCGTGTTCACCGGAGCTGGCGTGCTGGCGACATCGGCGGTCGCGCGCGCGATGGCCGATCCCGTCAAGCTGGATGGCGTCTCCTCCACTGCACGCGTCCCGATGACTCCCGATGCATTCTGGTACAGCCAGGTGACCCGCGATGGACTGTGCCAGCTGCTCACCGGCTGCGTCAGTGCCTCAGGTGCGGGCACTGACTGGATCTACCGCATGAAGGTGCCGGTGCCGGGCATGGGCGTGCAGACCGTCGACATGAAGGCGCAGGTGGTCGAGCAGGTGCTGCTGGAGAAGGTGCGCATGTCGCTGTCGTACGACAACGTCCTCGGGAGCATCAAGGGCGATGTCACGGTGTCACTGAAGCCCAGTGGCCAGAGCACCGATGTCACGGTTGCGTTCGAGGACATGTCCGCCAACGGTGTCGCTGCCACAGCCTTGCCGGTGCTGCAGGCGCGCCTGGCGCCTGACCTGCAGAGCGGGCTCGTCGTGGTGAGTCGGAAGAACGCCCGGGCCGGGACGAAGGTGCAGCTCACGATCACTCCGGGATCGCGCGCGACTGCGCGGGTGAAGGTGACCGGCTCCACCCTGACGATCGTGCCGCCGAAGGCCGCCGGGCAGATGCGCGTGATCGCCGGCCGCAAGGTCCTGTGCACGGCGCCGGTGAAGGCCGGGGCCGGCCAATGCCGCTTCAAGCCTCCGGCGAAGGGAGTCCCGGTGCAGGCCGTCGTGACCGGGAAGTTCAGCAACGGGTACGCATTCGCGGGCTCGGCGACGAAGCGGTACGGGCGATGAACCGGCGCAAGCGCTCACTCGGCGCTCTGGGACTCGTCCTCGTCGTCGTTTCGGTCACGGCAGGCAGCTGCGAGAACGGCCGACCCATCACCGTGACCGGCCTGGAGCCAGTTCAGGTGCAGGCCAGCGACGAGCGCGAACTGTCAGGATTCGCGCCCATGGTGCGTGAGAACGCCCGCTTCGAACTGCCTGCAGGTGCAGCCAGCACGGTGAAGATCACGATCGAGTCCCTCGGCGAGTACGGAGGCAAGACGTGCCGCCTCAGCCTGGGCGGCGAGTTCGAGTTCACGCTCACGGAGGTTCGGGCACCCAGCGGCCCGGCGCCGGCCCGCGTGCCTGGCACCTTCACTGGTGTCTTCCCGATGCCTGCGCTCGCGCCCGGTCAGTCGGCCACGGCCACCCTCGAGTGCGACGAGGCCTCAGGGCAGTACGGCGAGCGGGCGGTGGACTTCGACATCGTCACGTCGCGGACGGCCGCAGTCACCCCGACAACCACGCCGACGCCGTCGCGCACCGCAGCGGCATCGACCGCTGTTCCGGCGAACACCCCCGTCTCCACTGACCAGTTCAGCATCGGCCTGGCCCCTGAGGTCACCGGCACCCCCGGTGTTGCTGCGGGGTACATCCGGCTCTGGGACATGGCCACGGCCTGGAAGGACGTCAATCCGTCACCGGGCGTCTTCAACTGGACCGTGCTGGACCAGCGGGTCGCACAGACGCAGGCTTCGGGCGCCAAGGTGCTCTACGTCGCGGGCCTGACACCTTCGTGGGCGGCCAGCGGCGGTGACTGCGATCCGCGCTGGGGTGCGGCATCCTGCACGCCACCGGCGGATCCGACGACCTACTCCAACTACATCACTGCAGTGATGCAGCGCTACGGCGGTGCGATCGGCGCAGTCGAGGTCTGGAACGAGGCGAACCTGCGCACGTTCTGGTCCGGCTCGGCTGAGCAGATGGCCGATCTCACGCAGCGCGCCTCCCAGGCGGTCAAGGCAGTGAGCCCGGGCACGGTGGTGCTCGCGGCTTCGTCGACGACCCGGCTCACTGGGCCGGTGCGCACCTTCTTCGGCCCCTACGCGGCGGCCCTGAAGACACGTGGCTACCCCATCGACGCCTGGTCGATCCACAGCTACCCGGCCGGGGATGCCGGGCCTGCAGGTCGCTCTGCGGGGATCACCACGTGGAAGGCACAGCTGGCGACGTCGACGGGCAATGATCCGGCGGCCATGCGCAAGGGGATCTGGGACACCGAGATCAACTACGGACTCGCTGGCCCCGGGGCGACGCCGGGCACGGCCTTCGGCCCGGAGGATGGCGCAGCCATCCTGGCGCGCACCTACGTCGATTCCGTTCGACTCGGGATCGGGTCCACGTTCTGGTACCTCTGGACTGCCGGCCCGTACTCGCTCGTCGGGATCCAGCTGCACACGGGAACCACCGCGACCATCGCTGCCTACAACCAGGCCCGGAGCTGGCTCGGCGGAACCACCTTCAAGGGCTGCGACGAGACGGCCACGAAGGTCGTCCGCTGCTACTTCACCAAGGACGGTGGCGACGCGTTCTACCTCGCGATGACGGCGTCTGGCGCCCCGGTCGGGTACCGAGCGGGCTCGATCGCGGGGGAGGGCGTGCTCGGCGAGCAGTACCCGGCAGGAGCCATCGTGCAGGTGGGCCAGGGCCCGGTGAAGTTCACCTGCGGGGCCGCGGTCAATCCGAGCCTGTGCAGGCTCGGGTAGCTCTGACGTCTCGCTGACTGCGAGAGTCCCGTGATCAGGACGCTGGGGGCTTCCCAGCTGCGAAGGCCGTGACGCCCAGTGGGAACGCCTTGCCCTTGGGTGCCGTCGCCGGAAGCCCGAGGTCGCGCACGGTGAAGCTGGCGCTCGATGCGCTCGGCGCGACGGTGATGCGCTCGAAGGTCACCAGTGGCGGGTCATAGGCAGTGGCTGCCCCGACGGCGAACCAGGCGTGGCCCTTCGGCTGCACAGTGACGGTGCTGGGCTTGACCGTGGGGGCGTTCATGACTGCACCATTCGTCACGCTCACCCGCTGGCGGCCGCTCTTGGTCCATGCACTGGTGATGCGCGGATAGCCGGTGAGCCTGCAGGCGCGAGTGCTGGTGTTCGTCAGGGTCACATAGCTCGCCGGCTGCGACATGCCTGCACTGCCGCCGGTGACGCGCGCGCTGAGTGACGTCGGCGAGCACGCGGGCGCCGTTGCGGCCTGAGCGGTCGACGTGACGGCAGCTCCGACGCCCAGAGCGCCGAGCGCTGCGACGGCCAGGCCGAGTCGTCGTGCTCGCAGGTGTGTGGGCATGGGCTTCCTCTCGCACGCGACATCGATGGCCGCTCCCGATGTCGCAATGCTGGCACACGTGCACCGCAGGACGGGGTGCGCTCGGGATCAGTAGCCTTCGCCCATGACACGTGTGAAGCGCCTTGCGACCGTTGCGGCAGCCGTCGGACTCCTGCTCGGTGGAGGCGTCGGTGCCGCAACCGCAGGCACGGCGCCAGACCACGGCGTGATCGCGGCGTACGCGCTTGCCGCGCCGACGACCGAGGTGCCCTCAGGGCTCGTGGCGCGTGCGGTCGTGCCGGCCGGGTCCTCGTGCCCGGCACTCGAGATCTCGGCCCGGACATCGAGCAGGGCCACGCACCGCAGTTTTGCGATGACACAGCGCCTGGCACCAGCCACGACCGGTGCTGCCTTCGCATCGATCCTGGTGTGCTCCGCGCCAGTGCCCGTCGGCGCGAGCACGGCAAGCGTCGGCGGCCATGTCATCCCCGCGCACATGCCCGCACGCGTCCAGCGCCTGGCGATGTTCGGCGACACCGGCTGCCGGATCGAGTCCACGCAGGTGCAGGACTGCGCCGACTCGAGCCAGTGGCCGCTCGCGCGCCTGGCGCGCAGCATGGCCACGCAGGATCCCGACGCGATCGTGTTCAACGGCGACTTCTTCTACCGTGAGGCTCCGTGCCCTGCGCTCGACGATGACGAGTGCGGATCGAGCCCGCCACCGGTCGCGAGCCTGCCCATCACGGACAGCGCGTACGGCTGGATCGCAGACGTGCTGCTGCCGATGGCACCGGTGCTGCCCACTGCGCCGCTCATCGTCACCCGCGGCAACCACGAGGCCTGCTATCGCGCGGGCAACGGCTACTTCCTCATGTTCGATCCTCGCGAGGGCACTGAGGGCACGTGTGCCCCGGTGCTGGGGGCAAAGGGGCTCGAGGCCGCTGCGACGCTGCCCCTGCCCACCTATGCCATCGACCTGCCGGTCACGGCGTCCCGGACCCTGCGCCTGGCCATCGTCGACAGCGCGGGCGGCAGCGACACGGAGGTGACGTCGTACGCCGCGCAGCAGCGCCCGGCCTACGAGCAGGCGTCGCGGCTTGCTGCACCTGCCGCAGGCCGTGAGTCGTGGCTGGTGACGCACCGGCCCCTGTACGCATATGTGTCGAGCACCTTCGCCAAGCCGGGCAAGGCCTTCGACCCGTGGACGTCGCGTGACCAGGCAGCTGCGGCCTACGGGCTGCTCGGCAACTTCGCACTGGTGTCGTCCTCGCACATCCACATCGCCCAGGCGGTGCAGCTGCCCGGGCTGCCGGGACAGCTGGTGCTCGGCAACGGCGGCACGCTCCTGGACCCGGCAGTGGGCTATGCACTGCCGACGACCGGCCAGGTGGTGGGCACGGGCCAGGCCTACCCGGTGCCGTCGTCGGCGTGGGTCGATCAGCGCTTCGGCTATGCCATGGCCTACCCCAACGCCAAGGCCGGATCCTGGCGGATGGCCATGCTCGACCATACGGGTCGTCAGTACGCGCGCTGCGGCGTTGACGACCGGCGGATCTTCTGCGCGAACACCGGGCGATAGGCAGGGTGCGTGGCTAGCCTGACGACATGAAACTGGCCATCCACTACCCGAGCTTCAGCTTCCCAGGCGGGGCCGCAGCCATCGCCCCGACCCTTGCCGCGACCGCGCGTGCGGCTGAGGACGGCGGCTGCGTCGCCTTCACCGTCATGGACCACTGGTTCCAGATGGAGCAGCTGGCAACGGCGCAGGACCCGATGCTCGAGGGGTACACGACCCTGGGGTTCCTCGCTGCGCAGACGAGGTCGATGCGCCTGGGACTGCTCGTCACGGGCGTCACCTACCGGCATCCCGGGCTGCTCGCAAAGATCGTCACGACCCTTGACGTGCTCTCGGAAGGCCGGGCTCAGCTGGGCATCGGCGCTGCCTGGTACGAGCGCGAGCATCATGGTCTCGGCGTGCAGTTCCCGCCGGTCGCAGAACGATTCGAGCGCCTCGAGGAGGCGCTGCAGATCTGCCTGCAGATGTGGAGTGATGACGACGGCCCCTATGCAGGGCGGTACTACCAGCTGGCCGAGACCATCTGCAGTCCGCGCCCGATCCAGTCGCCCCGCCCGTCGATCCTCATCGGGGGTGGCGGGGAGCGCAAGACGCTGCGCCTAGTCGCCAAGTACGCCGATGCCTGCAACCTGTTCGGCGGCGACATCGAGCTCGTGCGCCACAAGCTGGCAGTGCTCGACCGGCACTGCGAGGACGCTGGCCGCGACCCCGCGTCCGTGCAGCGCACCCTGGCCGTCGGCGGCCTGAGCCCGGTGACGGATGTCGACGCCTTCCTGTCGACCATGGAGCAGTACGCCGCCATGGGTGTCTCGCAGGTGTGGGTCTCGCCGATCGGCCCCGACCCGGCTGCATGGGTGGCCGACTTCACCGCCGCTGTCGTGGAGCGCCTGGACTCGATCTGATCAGCACAGGCAACTCGGCGGGGGTCCACGTGATGGTCACGATGCTGGACTGGGATGCCGTGGCACCGCTGCTCGTGAGGACCCGCGCGACATAGCGTCCGACTCCCGGAGCCAGGCCTGTCACCTGCCCTCTGGCCGTCCCCCTGCTGTCGAATTGCATGGTGCCGATCGGCTCCCAGTGATCCTGTGCGCGCACCAGCACCCGCACTCGCTGGCCTCGCGCAGCCGAGGCAGGTGCGCCCGTCACCGTGTAGTCGACCCACGTGCCGACGCTGGCGCTTCGTGCACTCAAGGACAGGTGGGTCGACACGGGTGGCCGTGGGACGCCGGAAGCCTGTTCAGCTGCTGCGAAGGTCAGGAAGCACAGCATGAGCAGTCCGCCTCCTGCGGCTGCGCGTACCCGGGTGCTGCCCATACCCTCGATTCTCCGCCCCTGTTCGCTGGCAGGCAATCGCTGCACACGATCCATCTGGGGGCTGCGGCTCGCACTGGGAATGGCGAATGCTCGGAACATCAGTGGAAGAATGCCGACATGTCCCGCCTGGCCTCCTGCCCCATCGCAGCAGGCCGCGTGCACGAGGCCGCGATGCGGGGGAGCACCGCATGATCCCGCCACCGCTGCCGGCCGACGAGGCGCAGCGTCTGGCGGCCCTGCAGTCGCTGGGCATCCTCGACACCCCGCCCGAGGAGCGATTCGATCGCCTCACGCGCATGGCGCGCGACGTGTTCGACGTGCCGATCGCGCTCGTCAGCCTGGTCGATGACACCCGGCAGTGGTTCAAGTCCAGCCAGGGACTCGCGGCGTCCGAGACCTCCCGGGAGGTGTCCTTCTGCGGGCATGCGATCCTCGATGACGACGTCATGGTCGTCCCAGATGCACGAGTGGATCCCAGGTTTGCCGACAACCCGCTGGTCACCGGCGACCCCACGATCAGGTTCTATGCCGGAGCGCCCCTGAGCACTGCCGGTGGGCAGCAGGTGGGCACCCTGTGCATCATCGACAGTCGGCCGCGCGAGTGGAGCCCGGAGCAGTCGCGCAGGCTCCGTGAGCTTGCTGACGTCGTGCAGCATGAGCTTCGCCAGGCAGAGGTGATCCACCAGCGCCAGGCCCTGCAGGCGCTGGCCGCAGCCACCGCAGATGCGGACGAGGGCGTGCGGGACATGCTGCTGAGGTCCCTGGCGCTGGGCTGCGAGTTCCTGAAGCTGCCGATCGGCGCGATCAGTCGTGTGCATGGTGACCAGGTCGAGGTGCTGGTCGCGGTCGGCGCGCAGGCCCAGTGGGCGGAGGGGCACACGTATCCCCTGACGGACATCCCGGGTGCGTCAGGGTTCACCGTTGACGACTTCGTGGTGGGAACCCCCTCGACTGACTGGCTGCGCACCGATGACCATTGGTCCTGGGTGCAGGCGGACGTCTCCTTCCTCTCGATGCCGCTGATGAGCAAGGGCGAGCTCGTCGGCGTGCTGACCTTCACTGCGGACTCCCCGGGTGTCACGCACGAGTTCACCGATGCCCACGTCGACTTCATCCGGCTGCTCTCTCGGTGGGTGGGCGCAGGACTGCGGCGCTGGACCCTCGATGCCGCGCTCATCGAGCAGCAGCGGGTCTCGGCCGTGATCACCCGAGCCCAGTCGAGCTTCATCACCAAGCATGACCGGCGTGAGACCTTCGAGGGCCTGCTCGAGGACATCCTGGCGATGATGGGCTGCGAGTACGGCTTCATCGGCGAGATCCTGCATGACGAGGCGGGCACGCGGTATCTCAAGAACCTCGCGCTGACGAACATCGCCTGGAACGAGGAGACCCGTCAGTTCTATGACATGTACGCCGAGGACGGACTCGAGTTCCGCAATCTCGACACGCTGTTCGGGCGCACGATCACTGATGCGTCGGTGGTGATCGCCAATGATCCGGCCAATGACGACCGTCGCGGTGGCCTGCCCGAGGGGCATCCGGCCATGCATGCCTATCTGGGCCTTCCGCTGTTCTCGGGGGGACTCATCGGCATGCTCGCCCTGGCCAATAAGCCCGGTGGGTTCTCCCAGCGCGATGTCGACATGCTCGCGCCGGTGCTCGTCACCGCGGCACAGTTCATCGACGTGTACCGCACTGCCCGCCAGCGTCGTGAGGATGCGCAGGTGATCGCGCGCCTGTCGATGGTCGCCAGCCAGATGCTCAGCGGCATCATCATCACCGACATCGACGGTCACATCGAATGGGCGAACGACGCCTTCACGCGCATCACCGAGTACTCCCACGACGAGCTGATCGGCCGGCGGCCTCGGGAGGTCCTGCACGGCCCAGACACCGACCCGCAGACCGTGACTGCGGTGTTCGAGGCCATGACCCGTCGCGAGGCCTTCGAAGTGGACCTGCTGGCGTACCGGAAGTCGGGTGCGATCGTCTGGGTGCGGCTCACCGCCAACCCTCTCGCGAATGAATGGGGCGAGCCCGGCGGCTACATGGTCATGGTCGCCGACATCTCCGAGCTGAAGGCCATCGAGCGGATGAAGAGCGGCTTCGCCTCGACCGTGAGTCACGAGCTGCGCACGCCGCTCACCGCGATCACCGGATCGCTGGCGCTCGTGGCTTCCGGGATCGCCGGTGAGCTGCCGGAGGAGTCGAAGAGGATGATCGACATCGCCCACAAGAACAGTGAACGCCTCGGGCGCCTCATCGACGACCTGCTCGACATGGATAAGCTCGTCGAGGGCAAGGTGCGTCTGGACATGCAGGTGTGCGCGCTGATGCCGGCGATCGACCGGGCCATTGACGCCAATCAGTCCTATGCGCAGCAGTTCGGCGTGACCCTTGCCTGCATCGACCGGCTCGAGGGCGTCAATGTCGACATCGATGTCACGCGCTTCGAGCAGGTGATGAGCAATCTGCTGTCGAATGCGGCCAAGTTCTCGTCCGAGGGCGCACAGGTCGACATCAGGGTGCTCAGCGCGGCGCACCCCGGATTCGTGCGCGTCGAGGTGGTCGACCGCGGGCGGGGCATCCCCGAGTCCTCCCACCACCTGCTGTTCCAGAAGTTCTCGCAGGTCGATTCCAGCGACTCGCGTGCGCGCGGGGGCACCGGT
>JAQTXL010000195.1 GCA_028688835.1 Candidatus Nanopelagicales bacterium
GGCTCGCGATGCCGTCGGCGAGCAGCGATGCATGCGCACGCACGGCCAGCTGCACCTCGGATCCGGTGGCCAGGAGCAGCACCTGGGGTGCTGGTGCATCGGCGACGACGTAGGCGCCTCGGCGCACGCCGGCCATGGCGTCGGCCGGGGCGGTCAGGGTCGGCACGTTCTGGCGGGTCAGCACCAGGCCGACCGGGCGCCGCTGGGTGAGGGTCGCATGCCAGGCGGCCGAAGTCTCGTTGGCGTCGGCGGGGCGCACGATCGACAGCCCGGGCATGGCGCGCAGGCTCCAGAGGTGCTCGACGGGCTGGTGGGTCGGGCCGTCCTCGCCGAGCCCGATCGAGTCGTGGGTCCACACGTAGGTCACCGGTGTCTGCATCAGGGCCGCCAGTCGCACCGCACCGCGCATGTAGTCGCTGAAGACGAGGAAGGTGCCGCCGAACGGGCGCGTGAGCCCGCTGAGCGACATGCCGTTGAGGGCGGCGCCCATCGCGTGCTCACGGATGCCGAAGTGCACGATGCGCCCGTACGGCGATGCGCCCGGTGTCGTGCTCGGCGCCGGCAGGAAGCTGCCGCCACCCTCGATCGAGGTGTTGTTGGACTCTGCGAGGTCTGCTGAACCGCCCCAGAACTCCGGCATGACCCTGGCGATCGCATTGATGACCTCGCCTGACGCCTTGCGCGTGGCCAGGGAGTCATCGGCGCCCCAGCTCGGGAAGGCGGCCTCGAGATCCGCAGGCAGGAGGCCGGCGGTGATGCGCGCGAGCAGGGCGGCACGCGCAGGCTCGCGGTCCTGCCAGCCAGCGAAGGCCGTGTCCCACGACGCACGATCGGCCAGCACCCGCGCCTGCAGGCGGCCGCGCACGTCGGCGAGCACCTGCGGGTCGAAGGCGAAGGACTGCTCGGGGTCGAGCCCGAGCTCGACCTTCGTGGCGGCGACCTCGGCGGCGCCGAGGGCCGAGCCGTGGGCCTTGGCGGAGTTGCGGGCATGGGGGGCGGGCCAGGCGATGGTCGAGCGCATGGCGATGAAGGTCGGGCGGTCGACCTGCGCGCGGGCAGCCTCGATCGCGGCGTGCATGCCGGGCAGGTCGATGTTGCCGTCGGGCAGGCGGTCGACGAAGTGGGTCGCCCAGCCGTAGGCCGCGTAGCGCGCGACGACGTCCTCGGTGAACGACAGTGCGGTGTCGCCCTCGATGGAGATGTGGTTGTCGTCCCAGATGACCGTGAGGCCGCCCAGGGCCTGGGTGCCGGCCAGCGACGAGGCCTCGCCCGAGACCCCCTCCTGCAGGTCGCCGTCGGAGGCGATGACCCAGACGTGGTGGTCGAACGGGCTGGTGCCCGCCGCTGCGTCGGGGTCGAACAGGCCACGCTCATAGCGGGCGCCCATGGCCATGCCGACGGCCGTCGCCAGGCCGTTGCCCAGCGGGCCGGTCGTGGTCTCCACGCCGGCGGTGTGTCCATGCTCAGGATGGCCAGGCGTCCGGGACCCGGGGGAGCGGAAGGACTCGAGATCGCCCATCGTGAGGCCGTACTGGCTCACGAAGAGCTCGCTGTAGAGGGTCAGGCTCGAATGGCCGCAGCTCAGCACGAACCGGTCGCGCCCGATCCAGGCAGGGTCCGAGGGGTCGTGGCGCATGACCCGCTGGAAGAGCAGGTAGGCAAGCGGGGCCAGGGTCATGGCCGTGCCGGGATGCCCGTTGCCTGCCTGCTGCACGGCGTCCATGGCCAGGGCACGCAGATAGGCGGTCGCACGTTCGTCAGCGGGGGTCCAGTCGAGTGCCGTCACGTGAGAAACCCTAGTGCGGTGCAGGGGCCGCTGGAACGCGCAGGCCATCGCTAGGCTGTGGGGGTGAGTACAGGTGTCAAGGTGCCGTCGAGCACGCCGCGCGAGCGCATCCGGGCACACATCGCGCTGACCAAGCCGCGCATCGTCGAACTGCTGCTCGTCACGGCCGTGCCCACCATGTTCCTGGCCGCCCAGGGCCTGCCCACCCTCCAGGCCACCGTCGCAGTGCTCGTGGGCGGCGCCCTGGCCGCCATGGGAGCCAACACCCTCAACAGCGTCTACGACCGCGACATCGACGCGATCATGCACCGCACCGACAAGCGGCCAGCGGCCATGGGCATCATCAGCGTGCGCGCCGGCCTGTTCCAGGGGTTCGTGCTCAGCATCGCCAGTGCCTTCTTCCTGCTGTGGTGGACCAACTGGGTCGCCGCCGTGCTCGCGCTGGTCGCGATCGCGGCCTATGCCGTCGGCTACACGATGTGGCTCAAGCGCCGCACTGCGCAGAACATCGTGTGGGGTGGTGCGGCGGGCTGCATGCCTGTGCTCATCGCCTGGTCGGCAGTCACCGGATCCTTGACCTGGACTCCCGTGGTCCTCTTCCTCATCGTCTTCTTCTGGACGCCGCCGCACTACTGGCCGCTGGCGATGAAGTACAAGGACGACTACGCCAAGGCCGGCATCCCGATGCTGCCGGTGCTGAAGTCGCCCGAGCACGTGGTGGTCAGCATCGTGCGCTACAGCTGGGTCATGGTGCTCGTGTCGCTGGTGCTCGTGCCGGTCGCGCCCATGGGGCCGGTCTATGCCGTCGCGGCCGTCGTGCTGGGCGCGGTCTTCCTGGTCGAGGCCTATCGCCTGCTCGGCTCAGCCCGCCGCGAGGACCCGCAGATCAATGCCCGTGCCATGCGCCTGTTCCACTACTCGATCACCTATCTGGCCCTGCTGTTCCTGGCCGTGGCGATCGACCCCTTCGTCGCCTCGCCCTGGAGCTAGTTCCAGCGGGCCGCGACTCGCGGCATCAGCGTGCGGGCACCCCACGTGTGCGCTCGCGCGCCGGGATGAACAGCATGGTGATCCACAGGAGCGTGGCGCCGCCGACATGCACGATGACGAGCACGATCGGCAGATTCGTGAAGTACTGCGTGTAGCCGACGGCGGCCTGTGCGACCGAGATGATCACCAGCAGCCAGACCAGCCTGATGGCAGGGGCCGGCCCCTTGGTCAGGTGCAGGGCGAG
>JAQTXL010000196.1 GCA_028688835.1 Candidatus Nanopelagicales bacterium
ACCTCGTTCTTGTGCTGGCCACAGCCTGCCCAGGTGGCCTTCTTGCAGGTCTTGCAGGTGGTCTGACGGCACATGGCGCATCCGTTCCTCGTGAGATGACAGTGCGCTCACTATACCCCCGAGGGGTATGTGATGCAGGTCAGGGTCGCCGTGCGACCAGGATCGCGTCGAGCGCCTCGCGAGTGCCCGCGTCCGTCTGCACTGCCCGTGAGCTGACCGTGGCGCGCTCGATGGCCAGGCCGCTGCCGTCGATGTCATCGGTGAGGTCGGCAGCGGTGTAGAGCACGGCCGGATCCTGGGGTCCCCCGATGCCCTCCGTCAGGTTGCGCGTGTCATGGGCGATCACGATGAGTCGGCCTCGCGGGGCCACTGCTGCAGCCGCGGCTCGCATGACGATGCCGCGCTGCTCGGCGGGAAGGTGCAGGTAGACCACGAGCACGAGGTCGTAGGCCTGGGCTGCGGGTGCATACGTGAGCAGGTCGGCGCAGACGGTGCGCAAGCGCGGCGCATCGCTGCCGAGCCGCTGCCCTGCGAGCTGCTGGGCGCGGTCGAGCCCGACCTGCGAGAAGTCCACCGCGGTCGCGTCCCACCCGCGCTCGGCCAGCCACAGCGCATTGCGTCCTTCGCCGGCTGCGAGATCGAGGACGCGTCCCGGGGGCAGGTCGGCGGTGAGCTCCTCGACCCACTGGTTCGGCGTGGCCGACCAGACGAGCTCCTGGGCGCTGTAGCGCTCATCCCACATGGCAGTGCTCATCTCGTGACCTCTCGTGGTGGCGTGCGGCCTGGCAGGAGCATGCGGACCGTGCGCATGAGCACATACGTCCAGACAACCGTGAGCAGCACGGTGGCCAGCAGGCCGAGCAGCTCGACGCCCCGAACCTCGGTGACCGCCCCGACGGCGGCGATCGAGAGCGTCAGGGAAGCGATCGGGAAGACGAAGCCCCACCAGCCCGGAGTCGCTGGCGCTCCGGTCGACCGGACGGTGCGTCGCAGCTCCAGCGCGGCGAAGGCTGCCCACCACAGCCCGAACCCGATGCCCATGGCAGCGATGATGAGCCCACCGCCGACGCCGTGGAAGTCGCGGACGCCGGCCTGGGTGCCAGCCTGAAGCAGGCGGATGAGTGCGAGGCCGATCATGCCTGCGGGGGCCAGGGGGATCCACATCGACGGCGCCATCGCGGGTGGCAGGGGATCGCGCAGGGCCAGTCGTGCGACGAGCAGGGTGAGCATGGACAGGAACAGCACCGTGCCGATGCCGAAGAAGGCGAAGCCGATGAGCAGGAGCAGTGGTGCCGAATCCGGGTTCGCGACGATGAGCGGCGCAAGTCCCAGGGGCACGAGGAGGGTCATGACGGGCGGCACCAGCCAGCCGCCGTTCACGCCCTCGAGCCCGGGAGTCGACTGCAGCAGCGAGGCCGACCAGATCACGCTCAGGGCCAGCCCCAGGAGCGCGCCGATGACGAGCAGGACGGCGTCGACCCACAGTGCGGCGGTGGTGGGCACGAAGGACGGCCCGATGCGGCCCCAGCCGCTGGCGAGCACCAGGAGGCCGGCAGGCAGGGTGGCGAGCATGGGCCCCTGCGCCGGATTCGCGATCTCGCGCGCGAGCGAGCCTCGGTCGCTGAGCCGGCGCAGGTAGCGCGGCAGCAGCACGATGGCCATGATGCTCGCGACGATGAGCATCGCGACTGCGATCGCGTCGAGCCAGTCCCACCCCCAGGCATCCGACTGTGCGGCCAGCGCGAGCGCGAGCGCGCCGGTGCCCATGACTGCGCCGTACCAGGCCGGGTGCACGTGCGGATCAGGCGCGGTCACCGTGGAGCCGTGTTCATGAGATACCCCCTCTGGGTATTCTACCGAACTGCCGGGCGAGGTTGCTGCCCAGCGCCGGTCGTCCGGCTACTCGCCGACCTCGCCGACCTCGGGAACGGTGCCCGCCATCAGCGCGCCTGCGAAGTCGGGCACATAGTGGTTCTGGTTGCGCGGCGGGCGCTCGTAGCCGGTGGCCGGCGGGCGCTCCGGCAGCTCGATCGGCTCCGTCGTCGCGTGGTAGTAGGGGATGGTCGACAGCAGGTGGTGCAGGAAGTTGATGCGCGCCTGCCGCTTGTCGTCGGCCTCGATGATCCACCAGGGGGCTTCGGGGATGTCGGTGTGCACGAGCATCTCGTCCTTGGCCCGCGAGTAGTCCTCCCAGCGGGTGATGGACTGGAGGTCCATCGGCGAGAGCTTCCACTGGCGCATCGGATCCTTGAGCCGCGACTTGAAGCGGCGCTGCTGCTCGGCATCGCTCACGCTGAACCAGTACTTGCGCAGGATGATGCCGTCCTCGACGAGCAGCCGCTCGAAGATCGGCGCCTGGTGCAGGAAGCGCCGGTGCTGCTCGGGTGTGCAGAAGCCCATCACGCGCTCGACTCCGGCGCGGTTGTACCAGGACCGGTCGAACAGCGTGATCTCACCGGCGGCCGGGAGCTCGGCGATGTAGCGCTGGAAGTACCACTCGGTCTTCTCCCGCTCGGTGGGCGTCGGCAGCGCGGCGACCTTCACGACGCGGGGATTGAGGTACTCGGTCATGCGCTTGATCGCGGAGCCCTTGCCCGCGGCGTCGCGCCCTTCGAAGACGACGACGATGCGCGCGCCCTCCTGGCGCAGCCACTCCTGCATCTGCACGAGCTCGGCCTGCAGCCGTCGCAGCTCGGCCTCGTAGAGCGGCAGGGGCATCCGTGCGGCGCGCCTCGCACGCTTGGCCGGTGAGTCCTTCGACATGGATCCCTCTTCCGTCGCGGCATGGTGAGCATCCGAGCGCCTCATTGTTGCGGATCTGAGCCGCGCGCACACATCGGCGGATGCGTAGGATCGCCGCCTGCCACTGGGCCATGCGGTCCGAACCCGGAGGGAGCGGTGCGTCGATGACTCCTGAGCACCCGGTTGCTGTCGTCGTCGGCCTTTTCGTCGCCTACATGCTCGTGGTCGGCGTGCTGTGGAAGGTGACGGGAACGCGCTATGACGCGCTGGCCGACAG
>JAQTXL010000197.1 GCA_028688835.1 Candidatus Nanopelagicales bacterium
TGCGCCAAGGCGGGGTGCTGATGGCGACTCCGCTGCTGCTCGTGCTCGTGGTCATCGAGTTCACGGACATCCTGTTCGCGGTCGACTCCATCCCGGCCATCTTCGCGATCACCCAGGAGCCGTTCCTGGTCTTCGCCAGCAATGCCATGGCGATCCTGGGCATGCGGGCGCTGTACTTCCTGCTGGCCGGCGTCATGCACCGCTTCGTGTACCTCAAGGCCGGACTCGCGGTCATCCTCGTCTGGGTCGGTGTGAAGATGATCGTCGGCCACGCCTGGCTGCCCATCCCCACAGCTGTGGGGCTGGCCGTGATCGTGGCGATCCTCGCGGCTGCCGTGATCGCCAGCCTCGTGAGCACGCGACGGTCCGAACGCCCCTCGGAGCTGGCGCGATGACCACGGCCGTGCGGGCCAGGAACCGCTGGAGCTCCCTTCCCGGACCCCTGCGCAAGATCGCCGTGGCAGTGGCAGGAGGTGCCGTGATGGCGGCAGGAGCGGCGATGCTGGTCCTGCCTGGCCCCGGCATCGCCGGGATCCTGGTGGGCCTGGCGATCCTGGCCACGGAGTTCATGTGGGCGCGCACCGCGCTTGCGCATGCCAGACGACGCTGGCATGACGCCCGGGCACGCGTGCCGAGGCGGCGCCGTCGCGACCGCGCGCCGCAGGGCGATGCCCGAGCAGACCATCACGACCCCGACCCGCACCACATCACGAGAGGAACCTGACCATGTCCATCGAGTACCCCTGTCCCAAATGCCAGGCGGCCATGCGCGCCTACGAGCGCAATGGCATCGTCATCGAGCAGTGCACCGAGTGCCGGGGCATCTTCCTGGATCGCGGCGAGCTCGACACGCTGATTGCGGCTGCGGCCGAGCCTCAGCCGGCTGCGCACGCCATATCGCCCAGCGTGCAGGCGCACCCGCAGTCCCGGCCGCAGTCCCCGGCGCAGCCGCCAGCCAAGCGTCGGCGCAGCTTCCTGGAGGACCTGTTCGAGTAGCCGCTGGGTGTCTTCGGCGGGTGCGGGCGTCCTGCGCGGGTCAGCCGCTGAGTAGTCCGTGCTCGATGAGCTCGTGTCGCAGGGCCTGGAGGCCCTGGCGCGGTGGCATCGGCGTGAACCCGAGGTCGTCGTGCAGTCGACGCAGGTCGAAGGCCGTGGTCGCGGGCCGCGGCGCCAGCGCCGTCAGGCTCGATGAGGCGATCGGCACCACGAGGTTCACGTCGTAGCCGAAGACCTCGGCGGTCAGCTGCGCGAACTCGAAGAGCGTGAGGCTCACGCCGCCGCTGATGTTCAGGGTGCCCGTGAGCCCCAGGTCGATGCAGCGCCAGATCGCCTCGGCGCAGTCAGCCGCCCACAGCGGCTGCGTGCGCACGTCGTCGACCACGCGCACCTCACGACCGGCAGCGAGCTCGCGCACCCAGTGCAGTGCCGGGTTCGAGCGGCCGGTGGGGAACGGCACGCCGTACATGAGCAGGGGTCGCAGCACCAGGGCGGCGGGGTCGGCCGTCAGCACCGCTGACTCGGACTCGGCCTTGAGCCGCCCGTAGTCGTTGACCGGGTCGAGGGGGCTGTCGTCGGTGTAGGGCGCCTCCTGACGGCCGCCGAACACCGCATTGGACGACAGGAACACCAGTGGGATGGACTGCTCGGCGCAGTAGCCCGCGATCTCGCCGGCAGCGTCGACGTTGAGCCCGCGGAACTGGTCCATGTGGCCCTCGACGATGTCGACGCGGCCCTCGCCCGCTGCATGGATGACGGCATCGGGCCTGATGTCGGCCAGCGCAGCGCGGCCGGCACCTGCCTCGGCCAGGTCGGTCGTGACCCACCCCTCGACCCCGGCGGACACCTCGGGCTGGGCCGCGCGGCTGACGCCGATGATGGTGCGGTGCGCGCGATCGGTCTGGACCAGGTACCTGCCCAGCAGGCCTGACAGGCCGGTGATCGCGACGCTCACCTGCGGATCCTAGATGAGCGTGGAGGCGTCCCGCTCCGCGATCTCGTGCGCCACGGCGTCGTCGGGCAGCTCCGGGAACACCCACTTGCGGTAGCTCCAGAAGCGGAAGAGCGTGCCCAGTCCGAGGCCGATCACGTTGGCGCTGAGGTTGTCGGCGAGCGCGCTGGTGAGCCCGAGCGCGTAGTGGCTGATCCACAGGCAGGCGACGGAGATGAGCATGCCGACGGCGTTGAGCAGGAAGAACATCAGCAGCTCACGGCTCATGTGCGTGCGTCCGCGATCGCGCCAGGTCCAGTAGCGGTTGCCGAAGTAGGCGACCACGGTGGCGGCGGCGACACTGATGATCTTGGCGCTGATCGGCCGGTCGTACATGGGCCCCTGGCCTCCGGCGAAGCGCAGGAGGTTGAACAGGCCGATGTCGACGACGAGGGCGACCAGGCCCACGGCACCGAACTTGGCCACCTCGTGGAACAGCGCCCGGAACTGGTCGCGGAAGGCCGTCCAGGCGCGCGTCACGACGTTCGCATCGGCGGCGGAGGGCATCGCTGGAGCATACCCGCGCCGGTTGCGGGATCCCGTGGCCGAGCAGCCGGCCAGAATCCGTCCGATCGGGTGCATCGCCGCTGGCACTAGGTTTGTCCAGTGACACGACGTGATGGCGCCCCGGTCGTCGGCATGATCGGCGGCGGCCAGCTTGCCCGCATGACCGCCGAGGCCGCCACGGCCCTGGGCGTGGGCTTCCGGGTGCTCGCGGCCTCGGCTGACGACCCGGCCGCCCAGGTCGTGGCCGACGTGCGCATCGGCTCCCACGACGATCCTGCGGCGGTGCTGGCCTTCGCCCAGGGCTGCGACGTCGTCACCTTCGATCATGAGCATGTGCCCGCCGCGATCCTGCTCGCCCTCGAGGAGCAGGGCATCGCCGTGCGGCCCGGGCCGGGTGCGCTCGCGCACGCCCAGGACAAGCTGCACATGCGCGCCGCCCTGAGCGCCCTGGGTGCGCCGGTGCCGGCCTGGGCCCAGGTGCACACCGCCGGCGAGGTCGATGCCTTCGCGCATGAGCATG
>JAQTXL010000054.1 GCA_028688835.1 Candidatus Nanopelagicales bacterium
GCCTAGCGCTCCTCGAGCGCGTGCCGCATCGGCAGCAGCTTGGCATTGGACTCGGCGAGCTCCTGGTGGGCGTTCGAGCCCGCCACGATCCCGCAGCCGGCGAAGGCGCGCACGGTGCCGGCCTCCTGGTCGATCTCCGCGCAGCGCAGGGCGATGCCGAACTCGCCGTCGCCATGCGCATCGCACCAGCCGACCGGCCCTGCGTAGCGTCCGCGGTCCATGCCCTCGAGCTCGCGGATCATCGCCATCGCCCGCTCGGTCGGAGTGCCGCACACGGCCGCCGTCGGGTGCAGCAGGGCGGCCAGCCCGAGCACGGGCACGTCGTCGGCGAGGCGGCCGGTCACATCGGTTGCCAGGTGCTGGACATTGGCGAGCTGCAGCACATGCGGGCGGTCGGGCACGTCGAGGTCGGTGCAGTGCGCCGCGAGCGCGCGGGCCACCGACCGCACGGCGTACTCGTGCTCGGCGAGGTCCTTGCCGCTGGCGAGCAGCGACTGGGCCATGGTCGCATCGGCGGCCTCGTTGCCCTGGCGGCGCACGGTGCCGGCGAGCACGCGACTCGTGACGAGGTCACCGGTGCGGCGCACGAGCAGCTCGGGCGTCGCGCCGACGAGGCCGCCGACGCTGAAGGTCCAGCAGGTCGGGTACTCGGCGGCGAGCGTCGCCAGGATGCTGCGCGAGTCGAGGGTGCCCTCGACCCGGGCCACGACATCGCGCGCGAGCACGACCTTGTCGAGCTCCTTGTGGTTGATGCGCGAGATCGCCACCTCGACCGAGGCCTGCCAGGCCTCCGGGGTCTGCGAGCCGCCCTCCCAGTGCACATCGCTCGGGGCCTCGGGCACGCTGACCGCGCGCAGCTCCTTGCGCGGGTCGCCCTCGGCGCCCACCACGGTGATCCAGGACTGGCCGCTGCGCCGGCCGACGATCACGCGCGGCACGATGATGATGGAGCGACCGGGATCGGGATCGAAGGCGAAGGACGCGAAGGCCACGGGGCCGGTGCCGGGCATCGAGACGGTGTCGTCGATGGATGCCGCTGCGCACAGGTTGGCCCACCAGCGCTGGGCCCGGCTGAAGCGCTCGGGACCGCTGATCTCCAGGCTGGCGGCAACGCCCCAGCCGACGATGCCGTCACCGTTGCGCACCCAGGTGACCGCGTCGCCCGACGGCAGCAGGGCGAACAGGCTGCCCGGATCGTCGAGGGGACGCGTGCGGACCTGGAGCGGTGCGCCCTGGCGTTCGGGGGATCGGCTCGGCGACGACGGCGCCTCTGCACGGGGTTCGGCCACACCCCCAGCCTAGATGCGCCGGGTCCGCGGGTCGGTGCAAGGATGCAGCCGTGACACGAGCCGACCTCAGCAAGGCGCCGGGCGAAGTCGCGGCCATGTTCGACGGGGTCGCCGAGCGCTATGACCTCACCAACGACGTCCTCGCGCTGGGGCAGACCCGGATCTGGCGCCGGGCGGTCGTGGCGGCGGTGCGCCCGCAGCCTGGCGAGCTCATCCTCGACCTCGCCGCCGGCACGGGAACCTCGAGCGTGCCCTTCGCAGAGGCCGGCGCGCATGTCATCCCGACCGACTTCTCGCTGGGCATGCTCCGCGTGGGCCACGAGCGCCAGCCGGCCCTGCCCTTCGTCGCCGGCGACGGCGAGCACCTGCCGTTCAAGGACGACTCGTTCGATGCCGCGACCATCTCCTTCGGCCTGCGCAACATCAACGACCGCGCCGCCGGGCTGGCCGAGTTCAAGCGCGTGCTGCGGCCCGGTGGGCGACTGGTCGTCTGCGAGTTCTCGCACCCGACCTTCGCCCCGTTCCGGACGCTCTACACCGAGTACCTCATGAAGGCCCTGCCCGCCGTCGCCACCCGCGTGGCCTCGAATCCCGACGCCTACGTCTACCTCGCCGAGTCCATCCGGGCCTGGCCCGACCAGGCGCAGCTGGCCGACGAGCTCGTCGACGCCGGCTGGGACCAGGTGCAGTGGCGCAACCTGTCGGGGGGCATCGTGGCCATCCATCGGGCTGTCAACCCTGAGCACCTGTGATGGCGCATCCGCACTATGCTTGCGCCGGTCGTGAATGCGTTCACAAACGCACAATCTGGCCTTCCCGTTCCGCATGTGAGGAGCAGTAGGTGAACGTCTACACGCCGATCCTCGTCCTGGGTCTGCTGGCCTTCGGCTTCGCCGTGTTCTCGGCCGTCATCGCGCCGATCACCGGCCCCAAGCGCTACAACCGCGCCAAGGTCGACGCCTACGAGTGCGGCATCGAGCCGACCCTGCAGCCCATCGGCGGCGGACGCTTCCCCGTGAAGTACTACCTCACCGCGATGCTGTTCATCGTGTTCGACATCGAGATCGTGTTCTTGTATCCGTGGGCAGTCGCCTTCGATCGCATGGCCGTGTTCGGCCTGATCGAGATGGTGCTGTTCATCGTCACCGTCCTCGTCGTCTACGCCTATGTCTGGCGCCGACGCGGACTCGAGTGGGATTGACCGGGAGTCCGACATGGGTCTTGAAGAGAGTCTGCCGTCAGGCGTCCTGCTGACGACTGTCGAGAAGGTTGCCGGCTACGCGCGCAAGGGATCGCTGTGGCCCGCGACCTTCGGCCTGGCCTGCTGCGCCATCGAGATGATGGCCGTCGGCGGACCGCGCTTCGACATCGCGCGCTTTGGCATGGAGGTGTTCCGCGCCTCGCCGCGCCAGGCCGATCTCATGATCGTCGCCGGTCGCGTCAGCCAGAAGATGGCGCCCGTGCTGCGCCAGATCTACGACCAGATGCCCAATCCCAAGTGGGTGCTGGCCATGGGCGTGTGCTCGTCGAGCGGCGGCATGTTCAACAACTACGCGATCGTCCAGGGCGTCGACCACGTCGTCCCCGTCGACATCTACCTGCCCGGCTGCCCGCCGCGTCCCGAGATGCTCATCGACGCGATCCTCAAGCTGCACGACGACATCCAGAACACCAAGCTCGGCGCGAACCGGCGTGCGCAGATGCGCGAGCTCGAGGCCGAGGCGCTCATCGCACCCGCGACCCAGGAGATGCGGGGGCTGCTGCGATGAGCGAGACGCCCGCCGCCCAGGCGCCCGTCGTTCCTGAGGGCGTCGCCCAGTTCGAGGTCTTCCATGTGCGCGAGGGCGCCTTCGGCAATGCCGGCTCGGGTGACACCAGCGGCTTCGGCGGGCTCGTCGAGGTCATGCACATGCCCGCACCGTCCGCACGTCCCTATGGCGGGTGGTTCGACGAGGTCGCCGACGAGCTCGAGCTCTCCCTCGCTGCGCGCGGCATCAGCGCCGGCGATGCCATCGAGAAGGTCGTCATCGACCGCGACGAGATCACGTTCTTCATCAGGCGCGACCTGCTCGTGGGCGTGCTCAGCGCGCTGCGCGACGAGCCGGGCCTGCGGTTCGAGCTGTCCAGCGGCGTCAGCGGTGTGCACTACCCCAACGACGCCCAGCGCGAGCTCCACGCGGTCTTCCACCTGCTGTCGATCACGCACAACCGTCGCATCAGGGTCGAGGTCACCACGCCCGACTCCGATCGGCACATCCCTTCGTCCGTCGGCGTCTATCCCACGAACGACTGGCACGAGCGCGAGACCTTCGACTTCTTCGGCATCATCTTCGACGGGCACCCGGGCCTGACCCGCATCGAGATGCCCGATGACTGGCCCGGCCATCCCCAGCGCAAGGACTACCCGCTCGGCGGCATCCCCGTCGAGTACAAGGGTGCGACGGTGCCGCCACCAGACCAGCGGAGGGCGTACAACTCATGACCGCAGACAACGTCACGTACACCAGCGCCGACACCTCGTCGTCCGATCCCTATGCCGGGGTCAACGACGACACCGAGAGCCGGGTCTTCAACGTCGGCGGCGGCGACTGGGAGTCCATCACCGTCTCGTCCGAGGCCAGTGAGCGCATCGTCGTCAACATGGGCCCCCAGCACCCGTCCACGCACGGTGTGCTCCGCCTGATCCTCGAGCTCGACGGCGAGACCGTCACCGAGGCGCGTGCCGGCATCGGGTACCTGCACACCGGCATCGAGAAGAACATGGAGTTCCGCTCGTTCACGCAGGGCGTCACCTATGCGACGCGCATGGACTACCTCGCACCGTTCTTCAATGAGGCCGTCTACTGCCTGGCCATCGAGAAGCTGCTCGGCATCACCGACCAGATCCCCGAGCGCGCAACGGTCATCCGCGTCCTCATGATGGAGCTCAACCGCATCTCCTCGCACCTGGTCGCACTCGCGACCGGCGGCATGGAGCTCGGTGCGCTCACCGCCATGACCTTCGGCTTCCGCGAGCGCGAGCTGGTGCTCGACATCTTCGAGATGGTCACCGGCCTGCGCATGAACAACGCCTACATCCGTCCCGGCGGCGTCGCGCAGGACCTCCCCGAGGGCGGCGAGCAGCAGATCCGCGAGATGATCCCGGTGCTGCGCAAGCGGCTCAAGGACACTGCAGACCTGCTCGTCGACAACGCCATCTGGATGGGTCGCACCGTCGACGTCGGCTACCTCGACCTCACCGGGTGCATGGCGCTGGGCGTCACCGGCCCCATCCTGCGCGCCACGGGCTTCCCGCACGACCTGCGCAAGTCACAGCCGTACTGCGGCTACGAGACCTACGAGTTCGACGTCGTCACCGAGACGACCTGCGACGCCTACGGCCGCTTCCTCATCCGCATTCGCGAGATGGAGCAGTCGCTGCGCATCGTCGAGCAGGCGCTCGATCGCCTCAAGCCCGGGCCGGTCATGGTCGAGGACAAGAAGATCGCGTGGCCTGCGCAGCTGTCGGTCGGCAGCGACGGACAGGGCAACTCGCTCGAGCACATCCGCGAGATCATGTCCGAGTCGATGGAGGCGCTCATCCATCACTTCAAGCTCGTGACCGAGGGCTTCCGGGTCCCAACTGGGCAGGTCTACACCGCCATCGAGTCGCCGCGCGGTGAGCTCGGCTGCCATCTCGTCAGCGCCGGCGGCACCCGTCCGTATCGCGTGCACTTCCGCGATCCGTCGTTCACCAACCTGCAGTCAACGGCAGCGATGTGCGAGGGCGGCCAAATCGCCGACGTCATCGCAGCGGTTGCCAGCATCGATCCCGTCATGGGCGGAGTCGATCGCTAGCGCGGTCGAGAGGAAGAGAACATGACCATCAGCGACCAGACCCTCGAGCGCATGCGTGAGCTCGCCTCGCGCTACCCGCAGCCGCGCTCGGCCCTGCTGCCCATGCTCCACCTCGTGCAGAGCGTCGATGGCGAGGTCACCACTGATGGCATCAACGCCTGCGCCGAGGTCCTGGGCATCTCCCCGGCCGAGGTCACGGGTGTCTCCACCTTCTACACGATGTACAAGCGCAAGCCGGTCGGCGAGCACCACATCGGTGTGTGCGTGAACACGCTCTGCGGGCTCCTGGGCGGCGATGCCGTGTACGACGCACTGTCGGAGCGCCTCGGCGTGGGTCACAACGAGCCCACCGCCGACGGGAAGTTCTCGCTCGAGCGCATCGAGTGCCAGGCGGCGTGCACGCATGCGCCCGTCATGACCGTCGACTGGGAGTTCATCGACGACGTCACCCCAGCAGCTGCCGTCGATGTCGTCGATCGACTCGAGCGCGGTGAGCAGGTGCTGTCGACCCGTGGCCCCGCGATCCGCACCTTCCAGGCCACCGAGCACACCCTCGCGTTCCCTGATGACGGCCTGGCTGGCGAGGGCACCTCGGTCGACGACAAGATGCTCGCGGGCCTGCGCTACGCCAAGGAGCACAACATGAGCGCCCCTGCGCACGGACAGGAGGCCTGAGCCATGACCCTGACCCCCGTGATCACCGAGCACTGGGACGCTCCCGATCTCTACACGATCGAGGGCTACCGCCGCTTCGGCGGCTACCGCGCCCTGGAGTCCGCGCTCAAGCAGGATCCCGACGCGATCATCACCACGATCAAGGACTCCGGCCTGCGCGGCCGCGGCGGTGCAGGCTTCCCCACCGGCCTCAAGTGGAGCTTCGTGCCGCAGAACGACGGCAAGCAGCACTACCTCGTGGTCAACGCCGACGAGTCTGAGCCGGGTGCGTGCAAGGACATCCCGATCATGATGGCCAACCCGCACGCCCTCGTCGAGGGCGTCATCATCTCCTCGTTCGCCATCCGCGCCAACCACGCCTTCATCTACATCCGCGGCGAGGTGCCCAACGCACTGCGCAAGGTGGCCAACGCCGTCGCCGAGGCCCGCCGCGCCGGCTACCTGGGCACCAATGTCCTGGGCAGCGGCTTCGACATCGACATCGTCGTGCACGCCGGTGCTGGGGCCTACATCTGCGGCGAGGAGACAGCGCTGCTCGACTCGCTCGAGGGGTTCCGCGGCCAGCCGCGACTCAAGCCGCCGTTCCCTGCAGTCGCCGGCCTGTATGCCTCGCCGACGGTCATCAACAACGTCGAGACCATCTGCAACATCCCCTACATCATCGACCGCGGCCTCGACTGGTTCCGCCAGTTCGGCACCGAGAAGTCGCCGGGCTTCAAGGTGTGGGCGGTGTCCGGTCACGTCAACAACCCCGGCATCTTCGAGGCGCCGCTCGGCATCACCATGCGTCAGCTGCTCGAGTACGCCGGCGGCGTGCGCGGCGGCGGCAACGTGAAGTTCTGGCTGCCAGGCGGCTCGTCGGTGCCGCTGCTGACGGCCGAGCACCTCGACCTCCCGCTGACCTACGAGGAGATGGCTGCAGCCGGCACCATGCTCGGCACCGGAACGCCGATGATCTTCGACGACACCGTCAGCGTCGTGAAGGCCGTGACTCGCTGGCTGGAGTTCTACAAGCACGAGTCGTGCGGCAAGTGCACGCCGTGCCGCGAGGGCACCTACTGGATCACCGGCATGCTCGAGACCTTCGAGCACGGGCACGGCAGGGAGTCCGATCTCGAGCTCCTGGTGAGCGCCTGCAACCAGATCGCCGGGCGCTCCTTCTGCGCCCTGGGCGATGCTGCAGCCACGCCGTATCCGGCGGCCCTGAAGTACTTCCGCGACGAGTTCGTCGCGGCGACCCACACCCCGGTCGACGACACGTTCGATCCGGTCGCCTCCTACATCCATGCGGGAGCTGCTGCGCGATGACCGAGAACACCACCACCGAGATCGTGCCGACGGTCAGCGTCACCATCGACGGCGTCGCCCTGCAGGTGCCCAAGGGCACCCTGGCGATCCGCGCCGCGGAGATGATCGGCGTCGAGATCCCGCGCTTCTGCGACCATCCGCTGCTGGAGCCCGTGGCCGCCTGCCGCGCCTGCCTCATCGAGGTCGAGGGCATGCCCAAGCCGCAGCCGGCCTGCGCCCAGGTCGTCGGCGAGGGCATGACCATCCGCACGCAGCAGTCGTCCGAGGTCGCCAAGGACGCGCAGGAGGGGGTCATGGAGTTCCTCCTCATCAACCACCCGCTCGACTGCCCGGTGTGCGACAAGGGCGGCGAGTGCCCCCTGCAGAACCAGGCCATGTCGGCCGGGCGCGGGGAGTCCCGCTTCGAGGGCGAGAAGCGCACCTTCGACAAGCCCATCAACGTCAGCGCTCAGATCCTGCTCGACCGCGAGCGCTGCGTGTCGTGCGCGCGATGCACGCGCTTCGCCGACCAGATCGCCGGCGACCCGATGATCGAGCTGCTCGAGCGAGGGGCCCAGCAGCAGGTCGGCACCGCGTCCGACGAGCCCTTCGACTCGTACTTCTCGGGCAACACCGTGCAGATCTGCCCGGTGGGCGCCCTGACCAGCGCGGCCTACCGCTTCCGCTCGCGCCCATTCGACCTCGTGTCCGTGCCGACCACCTGCGAGCACTGCGCGTCTGGCTGCTCGCTGCGCACCGACTACCGCCGTGGCGTGGTCACCCGCCGCCTGGCCTGGGACTCGCCCGAGGTCAACGAGGAGTGGAACTGCGACAAGGGCCGCTTCGCCTTCGCCTATCTCGCCGAGGGTCGCATCACCACCCCGCTCGTGCGCGAGGACGGCGAGCTGCGCCCTGCCTCGTGGCCTGAGGCCATCGACGTCGCCGCTCGCGGCCTGGCGGCCGCAGGCTCACGCACCGGTGTGCTCACCGGTGGGCGCCTCACGCAGGAGGACGCCTACGGCTACGCCAAGTTCGCGCGTGCCGTGCTCGGCACCGACAGCATCGACTTCCGTGCTCGTGCGACCTCGCCCGAGGAGACGCAGTTCCTGCGGGCAGCCGTCGCCGGCGCTCCCATCGGCGTCACCTACACGGCCCTGGAGCAGGCGCCGTTCGTGCTCCTGGTCGGCTTCGAGCCCGAGGACGAGTCGCCCATCGTGTTCCTGCGCCTGCGCAAGGCCCGCACCCGCGTCGTCAGCGTCGGTGCCGTGGCCACGCGCGGGCTCGACAAGATGGGTGGCGAGCTCCTCGCTGCGCTGCCGGGCCAGGAGGCTGCCGCCCTGCGCGACCTGCCGGCCGACATCCGTGCCGCACTCGAGCAGCCCGGCGCCGTGATCCTGGCCGGCGAGCGCATCGCTGCCAGCGCTGGTGCCCCCTCCGCTGTCTCGACCCTCGCCGCCTCGACCGGTGCCGCACTCGCGTGGGTGCCGCGTCGTGCCGGTGAGCGCGGCGCCCTCGACGCGGGCGCGCTCGCGGGCCTGCTGCCCGGCGGCCGTCCCCTCATCGACGCCCAGGCGCGTGCGCAGGTCGCCGCGATCTGGGGCATCGACACAGCAGCCCTGCCGGGCCTGCCCGGCCTGTCGGGCGATGACCTGCTGACCTCGGCCAGCCGGGTCGGGCTGTCGGCACTGCTCGTTGCCGGCGTCGACCCCGTCGACCTCCCCGATCCCGCCCTCGCGCTGCGCGCTGTCGACACTGCGGCGTTCGTGGTGGCACTCGACCACCACCACTCCGCGGTCACCGAGCGTGCCGATGTGGTGCTGCCGGTGGCCCTGGTCACCGAGAAGTCCGGCACCTTCCTCGACTGGGAGGGTCGTCCGCGCCCGTTCGGCCAGGTCTTCAAGGATGCGCTCACGATGAGCGACGCCACCGTGCTGGGCATGATCGCCAGCGCGATCGGCACCTCGGCCGGCGCCTGGGATGTCAACGGCATCCGTCGCGAGCTCACCGCGCTCGGCCCCTGGCAGGGTGCACGCGCTGTCGTGCCTGGCGTGCAGCCGCAGGCGGCTGCCGGCGCAGGCTTCCGCCTGGCCTCCTGGCGCGAGCTGCTCGACGCCGGCGTGCTGCAGGAGGGGGAGCCGTTCCTCGCGGCGACCGCCCGCCCGTCAGCGGCCATCGTCTCGGCAGCAGCCGCTGCGCGACTCGGGTCACCCGCCACCGTCACCGTCACTGGGCCGGCGGGATCGGTGACCCTGCCCCTCGAGGTCGGCGCCGTGCTCGACGACGTGGTCTTCGTGCCGATGCACTCGTCCGAGTGCTCGATCTATCGCGATCTCGGTGCACGCATCGGCACCGCTGTCGACGTCACTGCTGGAGGTGCGGCATGACCAACGGCCAGTTCGGCTTCTTCGGCACCGATCCCTGGGGGATCGTCATCGTCAAGGTGCTCGGCATCTTCGCGCTGCTCGTGCTGCTGACCCTGTTCACCATCTGGTGGGAGCGTCGCGTCGTGTCGCGCATGCAGAACCGCATCGGGCCCAACCGCGTGGGCCCCTTCGGCCTGCTGCAGTCGCTCATGGACGGCTTCAAGCTGGCGCTCAAGGAGGAGATCGTCCCCAAGGGCGTGCACCTCGCGGTCTACTGGATCGCGCCGATCGTCTCGGCGACCATGGCCTTCGTCGCCTTCGCGGTCATCCCCTTCGGCCCGGTCGTCGAGATGTTCGGCACCTACACGCCGCTGCAGCTCACCGACTTCCCGGTCTCGGTGCTCTACGTCCTGGCGATCGCCTCGATCGGCATCTACGGCATCGTGCTCGCCGGGTGGTCCTCGGGCTCGATCTACCCGCTGCTGGGCAGCCTGCGCTCGAGCGCCCAGATGATCTCCTACGAGATCGCCATGGGCCTGTCCTTCGTGGCGGTCTTCCTGTACGCCGGCTCCATGTCGACCTCCGAGATCGTCACGGCGCAGCAGCCGGTGTGGTTCGCCGTCATCTTGCTGCCGTCCTTCCTCATCTACGTCACGGCGATGGTCGGCGAGACCAACCGTGCGCCCTTCGACCTCCCCGAGGCCGAGGGCGAGCTCGTCGGCGGCTTCCACACCGAGTACTCGTCCATGAAGTTCGCCCTGTTCTTCCTGGCGGAGTACATCAACATGGTCACCGTCTCGGCACTGGCGACCACGCTGTTCCTCGGCGGCTGGCAGGCCCCATGGCCGCTGTCGCTGTGGGAGGGCGCCAACACCGGCTACTGGCCGATCCTGTGGTGGCTGGCCAAGGTGCAGATCTTCATCTTCATCTTCATCTGGCTGCGCGGCACGCTTCCGCGCCTGCGCTACGACCAGTTCATGAAGTTCGGCTGGAAGGTGCTGATCCCGGTGTCGATCGCCTGGATCCTCATCGTCGCCACCGCCCGTGTCGTGCGCAACGAGATGACCATCTCGACCACGCAGATCCTGCTGTCCGGCGGCATCGTCATCGCGCTGCTGCTCGTGGCCTCGTGGCTGCTGCAGGCCCGTGCCGACCGCAAGGCCGATGCCAAGGAGCAGGAGTTCGCAGAGGCGCAGGCGCGCCCCTTCGACGCCATGGCCGGCGGCTATCCCGTCCCACCCATGCCGGGCCAGCAGGCAGAGCTGACCACCCGACGTGCGACCGCATCCACCACGACGCAGGAGGCCATCGATGGCTGAGCTGCCCCAGGCAGTCCGGGGATTCTGGGTCACCTTCGCGACCATGTTCAAGAAGGTGGTCACGGAGCAGTACCCCGAGGACTCCCACAAGTACCCGACGCAGCCGCGCTTCCACGGCCGGCACCAGCTCAACCGCTGGGCCGACGGACTCGAGAAGTGCGTGGGCTGCGAGCTGTGCGCCTGGGCCTGCCCGGCCGACGCCATCCTCGTCGAGGGGGCCTCGAACACCGATGAGGAGCGATTCTCGCCCGGTGAGCGCTACGGCCGCGTCTACCAGATCAACTACGCCCGCTGCATCTTCTGCGGCCTGTGCATCGAGGCCTGTCCCACGCGTGCCCTCACGATGACCAATGCATTCGAGCTCGCCGAGGACAACCGCGCCTCGCTCATCTACGAGAAGCAGGATCTGCTGGCACCGCTCCTGGCAGGCATGCAGCTGCCTCCGCATGACATGGTGCCCGGGACCACGGAGCAGGACTACTACGCCAACAGGGTGAAGGGTCCGGCCGCCGTCGAGGGAGAGGTGCAGTCATGACCTTCGTCGAGGCCAACACCGGCGAGGCCGTCGTGTTCTGGATCTGCGCCATCCTGTCGGTCGCAGGCGCGATCGGCCTGATCACCTCGCGCAAGGCCGTGCACAGCGCGCTCTGGATGGCGCTCACCATGATCAACCTGGCGGTCCTGTACATCGCCAACAGCGCGCCCTTCCTGGGCATGGTGCAGATCATCGTCTACACCGGCGCCGTGATGATGCTGTTCCTGTTCGTGCTCATGGTGGTCGGCGTCGATGCCTCCGACTCGCTCATCGAGACGATCAAGGGCCAGCGCTGGGCGGCGATCTTCCTGGGCCTGACCCTCACCGTCGTCCTCGTCTGGGGCATCGGCAGTGCGCTCGCGGGCGTGCCGGCCGTCGGCCTCGAGGCCGCCAACCGTGAGGACGGCGGCAATGTCCAGGGCATCGCGCACCTCATCTTCACCGACTACCTGATCGTGTTCGAGGTGACCTCGGCGCTGCTCATCACCGCGGCGATGGGCGCGATGGTGCTGGCGCACCGCGAGCACTGGCAGCCCAAGCCCACCCAGGCCGAGCTGTCGCAGGCGCGGTTCCTCGGCGCCGGGCACCCCGGCAACCTTCCCGGTCCGGGCACCTTCGCCCGGCACAACGCGGTCGACACCCCAGGCCTGCTGCCCGACGGCACGCCCGCCGAGGTCAGCATCCCCGGTGCCCTCAAGGCGCGCGGCGACGTGCAGCCGGTCGACATCGAGGACGTCCACGCGATCGAGGAGGCTGATTCGCTGTGAATCCTTCCAACTACGTCATCCTCTCGGCCCTGCTGTTCGGCATCGGGGCCGTGGGCGTGCTCGTCCGCCGCAACGCCATCGTGGTCTTCATGAGCGTGGAACTCATGCTGAACGCGTCGAA
>JAQTXL010000055.1 GCA_028688835.1 Candidatus Nanopelagicales bacterium
CACCCAGGCCGAGCGCGCGACCGCTGAGGTCGACCGCCTGACCCATCGCATCGACCAGGTGCTGGCGCTGGCGCGCAGCGATGCCGGTGCGCTGCTGCGCGGCCGCACCGATGCGTCCGCGGTCATCCGCGATCGCCTCGCCGAGGCTGCGCTCATCGCGGCCGAGGGCGATCTGATCCTGGACGCGTTCGTCGATGCCGATGTCGTCGTCATGGTCACGGAGGCGCCGCTGGCGCGTGTGGTCGATGAGCTGCTCGGCAATGCCTTCGCCTACGCGCGCGCCCGCGTGGAGGTGTCGCTGTCCGTGCAGGGCGAGTTCGCGGCGCTCGTGGTGGAGGACGACGGCCCAGGGCTCCCGACTGCAGAGCGCGAGCGTGTCTTCAACCGGTTCGTGCGTGGCGACGGTGCTGCTCCCGGGGGCAGCGGGCTGGGCCTGGCACTCGTGCGCGAGACCGCACGTGCCTGCGGCGGCGATGCTGTCGCAATCCCGTCGCAGCTGGGCGGCCTCGCGGTGCGTACCACCTGGCCCGTGGCCTCGCGCTCGTAGGCTGTGACCATGCCACGCTCCGCCGACCTCGTCGTGATCGGCGGCGGCATCGTCGGGCTGGCACTGGCGGACGCCTGGCTCACGCGCACTCCGGCTGACCGCGTGATCGTCGTCGACAAGGAGCCCGCGCTGGCCGCGCACGCGTCCGGACGCAACAGCGGGGTCCTGCATGCAGGCTTCTACTACGCACCCGACTCCCTCAAGGCCCGACTGACCCGGCAGGGCAACGCGCTGCTGCATGAGTTCTGCAGAGAGCAGGGCGTCGCGGTGCGCGAGACCGGCAAGGTGGTCGTCGCCCAGAGCGCCGACCAGCTGCCGGCGCTGCTCGAACTGCAGCGTCGCGGGACGGCCAACGGCGTCGACGTCGAGCTGATCGACGAGCAGCAGCTGCGCGAGCTGGAGCCGCTCGCGCGCACCCACGAGCAGGCCCTGTGGTCGCCGACCACCGGCGTTGCCGATCCGGCTGCCGTCGTGGAGGCGCTGGCCCGACGCGTGCGTGCCAAGGGCGGCGAGGTCCTCCTGGGGTCGACCGTCACCGGAGCCGGCCCTCGCTGGGTGATGACCACGAGCGACGGCCTCATCTCGGCCGGCCACATCATCAACGCCGCTGGGCTGCATGCCGATGTCATCGCGCACTGGTTCGGCGTGGGCACCGAGTACCGGATGCTGCCGTTCAAGGGCCTGTACTGGTATGGCTCGTGGGCGCCCGGCCGCCTCCAGCGGCATGTGTACCCCGTGCCCGATGCGCGCAACCCCTTCCTGGGCGTGCACCTGACCGTGACCGTCGACGGGCGGGCGAAGATCGGGCCGACCGCCATCCCGGCACTGTGGCGCGAGGACTACGGCGGCCTCGGCGGCTGGAAGGCCCAGGACACGTGGGAGATCGCCCGCACCTTCCCGCGCTTCCTGGCCAGCGATGCGCATGACGTGCCCGGCCTCATCCGCAGCGAGCTGCCCAAGTACTCCCGCAAGCACCTGGTGCGCCAGGCGGCCGCCCTCGTGCCGAGCGTGCGGGTCGAGGACTTCGTGACCAAGGGCCGGGTCGGCGTGCGCGCGCAGCTCTTCCACCTGCCCACCCGGACGCTGGAGATGGACTTCGTGGTGCGCCCGGGCCAGGACTCGACCCACATCCTCAATGCGGTCTCACCTGGATGGACGAGCGCCCTGGCCTTCGCCGACTACGTCATCGATGCAGTGATGGCCTGATCGAGCCCGCCTGCGAGCGAGTCGAGGGCCGGGCGCACAGGCTGGCGCAGGCTGGCATCGAGCGCATCGGTGCGGGCCAAGGCTGCGCGCATCACCTGGACCGCCTGCTCGTGCAGCTCGGCGATCGGGCGATTGCGGTGCGTGCGGGTGCCGAGGTCGACCTGCGCGATCGCGGGCACGCCACAGGTGCGGGCGACGTCGATGAGCAGCCCCATCTCGACGCCGTAGTCGACCTCGAAGGGCAGGGACCGGGCGATGTCGCGGCGGATCGCGTACTCCCCGCCCAGGGGCTGGCGGATGTGCGCGAGCTCGGGGAACAGGAGCTTGAGCAGCGGCCGTGCCGTGAGCTCGGTGACCCGGCCCCCCTCATCGCCCTCGCCATGGAAGGTGCGCCGGTAGTCGGCCCGCACCAGCGCGATGGCGTCATCGGTGAGCAGCGGCGCCACCAGCGAGGTGACGTAGTCGGTGGTGAAGGAGCCGAGATCGGCGTCGAGCCACACGATGCAGTCGCCGGTCGAGGCCTCGATCGAGCGCCAGAGCACGTCGCCCTTGCCGATGGCCGGACCGAACTCGGGCAGCACGGCGTTCGCCTCGACGACGGTGGCCCCGCACTCGGCGGCGACCTCGGCTGTCTGGTCGACCGACTGGTGGTCCATCACGATGAGCTCGTCGACCAGGCCATGCGCGTCCATGAGGTCGCGCCTGATGCGCAGCAGGATCGGCGCGATGGTCGCGGCCTCGTTGCGCGCGGGGATGCAGACGCTGATGGTCCGCTCGCCCTTGCGCTCGACCAGCGCATCGATGGACGTGTCGGAGGTCAGGCGCAGCGGGCGCACAGACGCCATGGTGCTCCCTCCGGATGGACAGGTGCGCAGGAGTGCACCGGGTGCAAGCGTCTCATATGCCCGGGGGCCGTGCGGTCGGGGACGAGTGCGGAACCCCGGGTCAGGAGGCCGTGGACGGCACGAAGCGGCCGTAGCCCGAGATGTGCGCGGCGACCCACGGATCCGACATCGGCGTGATCTTGACGCCCTCGCGCGGACGGGCGGCGTGGACGATCTTCTCGGCGCCCACATAGACGGCGACGTGATGCACACCGCGCTTGAAGAAGAAGACGAGGTCACCGGGCATGAGGCTCTTGCGGGAGATCCGCTTGGCTGCGCGGTACTGCGTGAACGAGGAGCGTGGGATGACCTCGCCGGCTGCGACCTTGTAGACGTAGCTCGTGAGGCCGGAGCAGTCGAAGGCGTTGGGGCCGGTGCGGCCAGCGACGTAGCGGTCGCCGATCTGCGCCCGCGCGATCTTGACCAGCTTGTTGCGCAGCAGCATCTCGCGCGCCTTGGCCAGCATGGTGGGCGACTTGACCGCCAGGCTGCCGCTGCGCACCGACTTGCTGAGGCTGTCGACGCCATTGGCCGCAGTGCCGGTGGTCGGTGCGGGGTCGCCGTTCGCGGCCATGGCCGCCTGGCTGCCGAAGCCCATCGTGGTGAGCAGGAGGGCGCCGGTGACGGCGCCGGTGACGGCTCGGCGCGGGCTCGTGAAGTTCGTGCGCACTGCGTGGTACCCCTTTGGTCTGGAGGCCTGATCGGCCTTGTTCCTTCGGTGGTGCTCTGGTCACCGGGTGCTGCTCGGTCCGGTGTGGTGCGTTCCCCAGAGCCGGCGACGCTACGTGCGACCGCGCGGGTCGCGCCTCCCGCCGGCCCGGATTCCGGACGCCGACCTAGAGGGAATGTGACGTGGATCATACAAATGTCCGCCTATTGACCGGGGTCGTGACCCCAATCGCCACAGCAGCACCACGGGCACCTCTGGTGGCTTCCGCTGCATCAGCGGCCGTGATTGCCTAGCATCCGAGCAGGCCACGGTGGCATCGATCTGGAGGTGGGCAATGGACGACACGGTTCGTCAGCACAAGTACGTCTTGACCGAGGACCAGATGCCGACCACCTGGTACAACATCATGGTCGACCTGCCCACGCTCCCGCCGCCGCCGCTGCACCCGGGCACGCGCGAGCCGGTGGGCCCCCAGGACCTCGCACCGCTCTTCCCGATGGAGCTGATCCTGCAAGAGGTCTCCATGGACCGATACATCGAGATCCCCGGCGGCGTGCTCGATGTCTACCGGCAGTGGCGCCCCTCGCCCCTGTTCCGGGCCCACAACCTCGAGAAGGCCCTGGGCACCCCGGCGCGCATCTACTACAAGTACGAGGGCGTCTCGCCGGCCGGCTCGCACAAGCCCAACACCTCGGTGCCCCAGGCGTACTACAACAAGAAGGAGGGCACGACCAAGCTCACCACGGAGACCGGAGCCGGCCAGTGGGGCACGGCCCTGGCCTTCGCCTGCGCCCTGTACGACATGGAGTGCGAGGTCTGGCAGGTCGGTGCCTCCTACGACGCCAAGCCCTACCGCCGGCTGATGATCGAGGCCTTCGGCGCCTCCGTGCACCGCTCGCCCTCGCAGTTGACCGACATCGGTCGCCAGCTCGCCCAGGACCCGCGCAACGCCTCCGGCTCCCTGGGCATCGCCATCTCCGAGGCCGTTGAGGTCGCGGCGAAGGACCCCAACACGCGCTACGCCCTCGGCTCAGTGCTCAACCACGTGCTCCTGCACCAGACGATCATCGGCGAGGAGGCGCTGCTGCAGCTGGCCATGGCCGGCGACACCCCCACGCACATCGTCGGCTGCACCGGTGGCGGCTCGAACTTCGCAGGCCTGTCGTTCCCCTTCCTGCGCGAGAAGCTCGCTGGCCGGATCTCGCCGCGCATCATCGCCGCCGAGCCGGCCTCCTGCCCCTCGCTCACCAAGGGCGTCTACGCCTACGACTACGGCGATGCAGCCGGCATGACCCCGCTCATGAAGATGCACACGCTGGGCCATGACTTCATCCCCGACCCGATCCATGCCGGCGGCCTGCGCTACCACGGCATGGCGCCGCTCATCTCGCATGTCTACGAGGAGGGGATGATGGAGGCGGTCGCCATCCCGCAGACCGAGTGCTTCGCGGCCGCGGTGCAGTTCGCCCGTACCGAGGGCATCGTGCCCGCCCCCGAGCCGACGCACGCGCTTGCCGTGGCCGTCCGTGAGGCCCTGCGGGCCAAGGAGACCGGCGAGGAGACCGTCATCCTCACGGCGCTCTGCGGTCACGGTCACTTCGACCTGGCGGCCTACGACCAGTACCTGCGCGGCGCCATGGTCGACGAGGACTTCTCCCAGGACCGGCTCAACGAGGCGCTGGCGACGATCCCCGAGGTCGCCGGGGTCTAGCGGCCCACTGCACGCTGACGACGGGTCCACGGGTTCACGCTCGTGGACCCTTAGTCTTGCCCCGTGACTGAACCGCGCTCCACGCTGGCCAAGGGCCTGATCTTCGTGGGCGTGGCCACGCTCGTCGGCAACGGCGCCGCGTACCTGCTGTCGATGATCGCCGCGCGGGTCCTGGACCCTGCGCAGTTCGGGGCCTTCGGCGCGCTCATGGGCGTGCTCATCATCGTGTCCACGCTGTCGATCTCGCTGCAGACGATGACCGCCCGACGCGTCGCCGTCGCCGGCGCCGGTCGATCCCAGGCCGAGGGCCAGGCGGTGCGCCTGGCCACCGTCCTGGCGGCGGCCATCGCCGTCATCGGCATCGGGGCGGCGTGGCCGCTGGGCCAGCTGCTCTCCATCCCGTATGCCGCGATGCTGCTCGGCCTGGTGTCGCTGTCCTTCGTCGTGCTCGGCACGGCCTCGCTGGGCATCGCGCAGGGACGCGATGAGCACGCGCGGTTCAGTGCGGGCTTCCTGGCCAACGGTGTCGGTCGCGCGATAGTCGGTATCGGCTTCCTGCTCGTGTTCCAGACGATCGAGGCTGCTGCAGTCGGGCTGGTCATCGGGTGCGCCCTCGGCGCGCTGGTGAGCTACCGCATCATCTGCCCCGGGGCCTGGTCGTCGTCGATCGCCGCCGGCACCTACCCGGAGTTCGGCCACGTGGCGCATGCGCTGGTGGTCCTGTTCACCCTGACGAACATCGACGTGCTGCTCGCGCGGGTGTTCCTCACCGAGTCCGAGTCCGGCGAGTACTCGGTCGGGGTCCTGCTGGCCAAGATCGCCTTCTTCCTGCCCAACGCCATCATCATCGTGCTGTTCCCGAAGATGACCTCGGGCGACAACCGCCGCGCGGTCGTCATCGCCACGGGTCTCACGGCGCTCATGGGCCTGGTCATCACCCTGTTCAGCCTCGTGTTCGGCGACTTCGTCATCCGGGTCCTCGGCGGCGCGCAGTACATCGACCTCGGCCTGGGCGAGAGCGCCTGGCGCTTCGCGCTCGAGGGCTCGGCCTTCGCGCTGCTGCAGGTGCTGCTCTACGCCCGGCTCGCGGCCCAGGACCGCCGCGCAGTCGTGCTGGTCTGGGCCGGACTCGTGGCCCTGGTCGTGTCGGTCTCGCTGTGGTTCCACGACTCGGTCGAGCAGATCGTCACGACGGTCGTGGTCATCTCGCTGGCCCTCACGCTCATCGGCTTCCTGCTGTACCGCAGGTCCTCGCCCAGCGGTCCGGCGCTCGTGCCGATCGAGGCCGCTGAGTAGTCGGCGCTCAGCGCACGAACTCGCGCACCCACGCCCCGAGGTGCTCGGCGCAGTCATCGACCGACTCCTGCCATGAGCGGCCAGCGCCCTCATCGGCCAGGTCGCTCACGCGCTTGACCAGTCGCACCGGGACTCCGGCCGTCACCGCAGCCCGTGCGACGGCATAGCCCTCCATGTCGACCAGGTGGGCGCGTGCGGCCAGTGCGACCCTCGTCGCCCCGTCGGCGACGAAGGCATCGCCCGTCGCCAGGGTCAGGCCCGCGCCACCGAGGTCGATCGGCTCGCTGGCGTGCAGGCCCACGAGGTCGAAGATCGAGGCGTCGTCGAGGTCGTGCTCGACCACGGTCGAGATGACATGCGTGCCGACGAGGTCGTCGTGCAGCGCGCCTGCGGTGCCCAGGTTGATGACCTCGCGCGGGGACCACTGGCCCAGGATCGTCGCCACGGCCACGGCGGCATTCACCTTGCCGACCCCGGTGACCAGGACCGGGAGCTCGGTCATGTGCAGGTGCGCGGACTCCTCCTCGAGCGCCACCACGAGCAGGGGCAGGTCAGGGGAAATCGTGCGATGCAGGCGCATGGGCTTCACGCTAACGTGAGCGCTCGACGACCGGAGGACGACCATGCAGCTGCCCCCACTGAGGATGACCTCAGGAGTGCGCTGGGTGCTGGGCGTGGTCGGGGCCCTGCTGCTCCTGCTCGCCGTGGGTGTGGCCGTCGGCGGCTTCTCCACCGACGCCGAGCCGGCCGCGATCCCGGTCGGCGGCGAGTCCACGTCGACGCCGACGCCCACGGCCACGTCGTCCGATCCGCTGCCCACGGCCCTGGATCCTGCAGTGTCCGCGATCCGCCAGGGCGATGTGCGCGCGACGTCGTTCGAGGCAGGTCCTGACCTGCCGAACACCCCCTCGGTCGCCACGGGCTATCGCGTCACCCCCGGACGCATCACGCCCGAGCAGTTCGCGCGCGCGGTGGCCCAGCAGTTCGGCGTGCTCGGCGCTCCGGTCGAGGCCGACGACGGAGCCTTCACGGTCGGCGGCACCAGGGGCAGCGATCCGCAGGTGACGGTCTTCGACGACCCGCTCGTCCGCTGGCAGTACACCGATCCCACGCTCGCCCCCGGCAAGCCCGTCGATGCCGATCAGGCGCGGCGCATCGCCACGACCCTGCTGTCGCCGCTCGGCGTTCCGGTCGATGAACTCGAATGGCAGGTCGGGGCCGACCAGAACCGCGTGGTGGTCCAGGGCTGGCTGGTCCTCAAGGGGCTGCGCACCGAGCTCGGCTGGACCGTCGTGGTGGATCCCGAAGGCGAGGTGGTGTGGGCCGACGGCTTCGCCGGCTCGCTGGCACCGGTGCCCGGCTACCCCCTCATGGGTGCCGCCGATGCGCTCGCCCGGGCGCTCCGGCCCGGCTGGGAGTTCGCGGGCCCGACGGCCTGGACCGGCTCGGGCAGCGCGCCCGAGCTCGCCGTGCCGGGGCCGGTGCCCACCGTGAAGGGCCGACCGGTGCTCGTCGCCGGCGTCGGCGTGCTGACCGTGACCAAGGCCGAGGTCGGCCTCGCGCAGTTCTGGCAGCCCGACGGCAGCCTGCTCATCCTGCCGTCGTACATCGTCACCACCGACGACGATCGCAGCTGGACGCTCCTCGGCGTCGGCAACGCCTATGTGACCGTGCGACCGCTCGTTCCCGCTGGTGAGCAGCCCAACCCCGCAGCCGCAGGGCGCTGAAGCGCAGATAGCCTTCTCCCGCACGCATTGCGCGTGCATGGCGAGGTGGCAGAGCGGCCGATTGCAGGCGCCTTGAAAGCGCCCGTGGGGAAACTCACCGGGGGTTCAAATCCCTCCCTCGCCGCAGCAGGACGGAGGTGGCGATGGGCGCACGCATCGGGCTCATCGCCATCGATGTCGCCGTGATCGTCGGGCTCTCGATCGCGATCGGCGCCTGGGCCCCGCACTGGCCGCACGCCTGGCTCGCCACCGACCGCTTCCCGCTCACCCTTGCGCGGCGGGAGCGAGCGCACCACTACCGCAGGCTCCGTGCAGGGGTGCTGGCCGCGCGCCTGCCCGAGCTCGGCCACGTGTTCGGCGGCGGATCCAAGCGCACCCTCCCGGGCACCGATGCCGCCAGCCTCGACGCCTACCTGGTCGAGGTGCGCCGTGCCGAGTGGGTGCATGTGCTGTCGTGCCTGACGCCGCTGCCCCTGCTCGTGTTCAACCCGTGGTGGCTCTGGCTGGCCTTCCAGGTCGCCGTCCTGGCGGTCAACGCCGCCTTCCTGCTCGTGCTGCGCCACAACCGCGTGCGCCTGACGCAGATCCGCCGGCTGCGCGACCGGTGAGGATCGCGCAGCCGGCGGATGCCGTGCTGGGGTGTCAGGCGTTCAGCGACTCGATGTCGATGACGAACCGGTAGCGCACGTCGCTGGCCACGACGCGGTCCCAGGCCTCATTGACCTGCTGGATCGCGATGACCTCGACGTCGGAGCCGATCCCGTGCTCGCCGCAGAAGTCGAGCATCTCCTGCGTCTCGCGGATGCTGCCGATGCCCGAGCCGGCCAGGCTCTTCTGGCTGCCGGCCAGCGAGCCGGTGTGGACCGTGAGCGGATCGGTGGGCATGCCGACCATGCACATGACGCCGTAGAGGCGCAGGAGGCCCAGGTAGCGGTCGACGGGGATGTTGACCGAGACCGTGTTGAGCACGAAGTCGAGCGAGTAGCGCGCGGCCTTCCAGGCGTCCTTGTCGGTCGACAGCAGGAAGTGGTCGGCGCCCAGGCGCAGCGCGTCGGCCTCCTTGCTCGCCGAGTGACTGATGAGCGTCACCTCGGCACCCATCGCCTTGGCGAGCTTGACGCCCATGTGCCCAAGGCCGCCCAGGCCGACGACGCCGACGCGCTTGCCGGCGCCGACGTTCCAGTGGCGCAGCGGCGAGTAGGTGGTGATGCCGGCGCAGAGCAGCGGTGCGGCCTCGGCCAGGCTCAGGCTCTCGGGGATGTGCAGCGCGTAGTTCTCGTCCATGACGATGTGCGTCGAGTACCCGCCGAAGGTCGGGGTGGTCTTGTCCTGCTCGACGCCGTTGTAGGTGGCGACGCTGTGTCCGAGGCAGTAGTGGTCATGGCCAGCGAGGCAGTTCTCGCAGGTGCGGCAGGAGTCGACGAAGCAGCCGACGCCCGCGTGATCGCCGACCTTGAACTTGGTGACGTTTGCGCCGACCTGCGACACGACACCGGCGATCTCGTGGCCGGGGACCATCGGGAAGATGCCATGGCCCCACTCGTCGCGGCCCTGGTGGATGTCGGAATGGCAGATGCCTGCGAACTTGATGTCGATCAGGATGTCGTCGGGGCCGACCTCGCGGCGGGTGACGGTGAAGGGCTCGAGGGGTGCGCTGGGTGCCGGCGCGGCATAGGCCTTGACGTCCATGATGGGTTCCTTACGGGGATTGGTGGGGTCAGCGAACCCTAGTCACACCGAGGAGTCCGCGTTACCGGGATTCGAGGAGCCAGATGCGCGAGCCGCCCACGAGCGCGGCACCGTTGGGGACGATGACCGTCTCGTCACCCAGGCGCGCGACCGACGCCGGGGTGAGGTGCCGGGCGTTGCCGCCGCCGACGTAGAGCCGGTCCCACAGGAACACCGGGCGCAGTGCATCGACGAGGCGCACCACGCGGCGCGACCACAGGGCATCGCCCAGCCGGCGGCGCTCGGGCTCGCCGATGTAGTTGTCGTAGACCACGTCGGGCTTCACGGGCACGCGGGACAGCTCGAGGTGCGGGGCGAGGTGACCGCCGTCGAAGACCGCGCAGCCCAGGCCGGTGCCCAGGGTGAGCACGACCTCCAGCCCCTGGCCGGTGATGACGCCGGCCGCGTGCACCTCGGCGTCGTTGAGCACCCGCACGGGCATCCCCAGAGCTGTCGCGAGGGCGGTGCGGGCGTCGAAGCCCTCCCACAGCGTCACGAGCTCGGGCAGCACCCGGCTGCGGGGCCCGGACTTGGTGACGTAGTGCGGGGTGGTGATGACCACCCCGTGGCGGATCATGCCCGGCAGGCCGACGGTGGCCCGATCGGCTCCGGGCAGCTGGGCGGCCAGGGCCTGGATCGTCTCGACGAACAGGGCCGGCGTGAGGGGATAGGGGGTCGGCACCCGCACCGGCTGGGCGCGCATCGTGCCGGCCTCGTCGAGGACACAGCCCTTGATCCCGCCGCCTCCGCAGTCGATTGCCAATGTGGTGGTCACAGCACCGAAGTGTGCCCGATAAGATTTCTGCGCTCGCACGGCATCGCCGTGAGGGCAGGGGAGGCGTCGCCTAGTCCGGTCTATGGCGCCGCACTGCTAATGCGGTTTGGGTCTTAACACCCATCGCGAGTTCAAATCTCGCCGCCTCCGCCATCAGGGCCCCGACTGCGGTCGGGGCCTTTCGGCTGCCGGGGGGTGCGGCTGGGCGCCTGGGCGTCCGTGCTCTCCCTCGCGTGAGCTGCCGGCCGGAGACCGGGTATGCTCGCCACTCGTTCTTATGAACTGCGCCCGTAGCTCAACGGATAGAGCATCTGACTACGGATCAGAAGGTTAGGGGTTCGAATCCCTTCGGGCGCACCAGCACGGCGGCTCGTTGTCTCACGTGCCTGAATGGGGACCGGCGTGGAAGACCTGCATCTGTACCCCGTCTGCCCACTGTGCCACGCCGACCTGCTCGTCGAGCTCGGGTCCGTCGACTGCACCCACCATGAGCGCTACTCGGCGCCACTGAGCCCGCAGATGCACTGGCGGCGCTGCGAGCAGTGCCGGCACGTCTTCCGCAGCGGCTACTACACAGACGAGGCCAACGAGATCCTGTTCCGCGGCACCAATGAGAACCAGGTCGTCGGCTTCGACATGCTCGGCCAGCGCTGGATCTCCGCCCGCATGGTCGACCGTGTCCTGCCCTTCCAGTCCGGTGGCATGTGGCTCGACGTCGGCTTCGGCAACGGCTCGCTGCTCATGACGGCGCAGGAGTACGGGTTCGATCCCATCGGCCTCGACCTGCGCCAGGGCACGGTCGACGCCATGCGCGAGCTCGGTGTCCAGGCCGAGTGCATGGACTTCTGCAGCGCGATGCTCGAGCCGAAGTGCAGCGTCATCAGCATGGCCGATGTCCTCGAGCACATGCCCGACCCGAGGGCGGCCCTGGAGTCGGCCCATCGCAACCTCGTCGAGGGTGGCGTGCTGCTGCTGTCGATGCCGAACATGGACGCGCCGCTGTGGCACGTGATGGATGCCGAAGGCGTCAACCCCTACTGGTCCGAGATCGAGCACGTGCACAACTTCGGGCGCCGCCGCCTGTACGAGCTGCTCGAGGAG
This sequence comes from Candidatus Nanopelagicales bacterium, assembly GCA_028688835.1. GTDB lineage: Bacteria > Actinomycetota > Actinomycetes > S36-B12 > S36-B12 > UBA11398. The sequence goes on from JAQTXL010000055.1 coordinate 11,646, forward strand.
TTCTCGTTCACGCCGGTGCAGTACGGCGTCAGTGAGCGCTACCCCGTGTGCATGGAGGTCATCGCACTCAGGCGTGAGCCTGTCGTCACGCCGTAGGCCCGATCCGCGCTGCGGGAGTATGGTCGAAGGACCGGAGTCGCTCAGACTCTGCGAATAAGGGAACAGCCATGGGCGAGAAGTCCCAGCAGAAGAACGTGAAGAAGCCGTCGAAGTCGATCAAGGAGAAGCGCGCCGAGAAGCGTGCTGCTGCGGCCGGTGCGGATTCGATCATCATCCCCAAGAAGTAGCCCGGTCCCAGCCTGCGTCGCGCCTGTCCCAGGCGTCGACGCAGGCTGTCGGCGTTCTGGAGTCAGCTCCTCGGCAGCGTGACCGAGACCTCGAGCCCGCCGAGCGGGCTCTGCCCGAGGCTCACCGAGCCGCCGGTGTTCTCGGCGATGCCGCGCATGATGCTCATGCCCAGGCCCGAGCCGCCCGACTCGCGCGAGCGCGAGGTGTCGAAGCGCTGGAAGTACTGCATGCCCCG
>JAQTXL010000002.1:0-2609 GCA_028688835.1 Candidatus Nanopelagicales bacterium
GGCTGCTGGCCCTGGGCGAAGGGCCCCAGCCACATGATCGTCGGGTGGAACTGCACGAACTCCAGGTCGGCGACATCAGCCCCGGCGCGCAGGGCCAGCGCGACGCCGTCGCCGGTGGCCACATAGGGGTTGGTCGTCTGCCGGAAGACCTGCCCGAAGCCGCCGGTCGCCAGCACCACTCGCGGCGCCAGGGCCGCGCCGACACCATCGCGCTGGCCGGTGCCCATGACATGCAGCGTGATCCCCTGCGCCGCACCCGTGGCGTCCAGGAGGAGGTCGAGGGCCAGCGCGTTCTCGACCAGCTCGATGCCGGGGTCGCGTGCGATGGCCTCGACCAGCGCGCGTGAGATCTCCGCGCCGGTCGCGTCTCCGCCGGCGTGCGCGATGCGATCGCGGTGGTGGCCGCCCTCGCGCGTCAGTGAGATCTCGCCACTGGGCTCACGGTCGAAGCGAGCACCCAGGCCCATGAGCCCGCGCACGGCGCCCGGGCCCTCGGTCACGAGGATGCGCACTGCCTCCTCGTCGCACAGCCCGACGCCCGCGGTGATCGTGTCCTCGAAGTGCTCATCGGGCGAGTCGTCGTCGGCGAGGGCCGCTGCGATGCCGCCCTGCGCCCATCGGGTCGAGCCCTCGTTGACCTGGGCCTTGGTGATGAGCAGCACGGTCCGTCCTGCACGTCGCGCATGCAGGGCTGCGGTGAGCCCTGCGACCCCAGAGCCGACGACGATGACGTCGGCGCGCACGGTCCAGCCGGGGGCTGAGGCGGCAAGCTGCACCGGCAGCGTGCTCACGACGCAGGGCCGATGCTGCACGGCAGGTTGTCGATGAGGCGCGTCTCCCCGAGCCTGGCCGCGACCAGCACCCGGCCGGGGCCGGGGACTGCAGGGCCGAGCTGCGGGTCGGTGATGACGAGGTAGTCGACCTGGATCTGCGCGTGCGCTGCGAGCACGGCACGGCCCGCGCGCTCGCCGGCCAGGGGGCCGTCGTAGGCGGCGACCTCGGCGGCGACCTGGATGGCCCGGGCCAGCTCGGCCGCGATCGCCCGCTGCTCGCGCGTCAGGAAGCGGTTGCGGCTGCTGAGCGCCAGGCCGTCGTCCTCGCGCACGGTGGGCACGCCCACGACCTCGACCGGGAAGCGCAGCGAGGCGACCATCGCCCTGATCAGGGCCAGCTGCTGGTAGTCCTTCTCGCCGAACAGCGCGTGGTCGGGAGCGGTCAGGTGCAGCAGCTTGGCCACGATCGTCAGCATGCCCCGGAAGTGCCCCGGGCGCGAGGCGCCCTCGAGGATCGTGCCGAGACGACCCGGCTCGACCATGACATCGCCGTCGAGGTCGTCGACGCGGACCGTGCCGTACATCTCCTCGACCGAGGGCGCGTAGACGAGATCCGCCCCGGCGATCGAGCTGACCTGGAGGTCGTGGTCGAGGGTGCGCGGGTAGCGATCGAAATCCTCGCCGGCGCCGAACTGGGTGGGGTTGACGAAGTCCGTGACGATCACGCAGCCGGCGCGCCCGACGATCTCGCGTGCACGACGGATGAGTGTCGCGTGGCCCTCATGGAGTGCGCCCATGGTCATCACGACGGCCACCGCACGGCCGGCGCCCCGTGCCGCGGCGAGCTCGGCGGCGGTCGAGACCAGTTGAGCGGTCATGGCTTCCCTTGATCGTCGGCGAGGACTTCGAGCAGTGGCGATGCGAGCGCAGGTGAGAGTAGTCCAGCGGCCACTGCCCGATCGGCCGTGACCCGGGCCAGTGCGCGGTAGCTGTCGGCCGCCGTGGGCGAGACCTGCGCGAGCACCGAGAGATGGGCGGCCACAGTGGCCGCATCGCCGCGCGCGACCGGGCCGGTGAGCGCGCTGTCGCCCAGGCGCAGGGCGTTGTCCAGGCTGGCGCCCAGCAGCCGGGTGAGCACGCGCTGCGGCCCCTCGACACCGGCCAGCTCGAGGAGCTCGCGGCCTTGGGCGACCAGGGTGATGAGGTAGTTCGAGCTGAAGGCCAGGGCCGCGTGGTACAGCGCGCGGCTGTCCTCCGGGACCCACACCGGCTCGCCCCCCATCTCGATCACCAGGGCCTCTGCGGCCGAGCGCAGCTCATCGGGCGCGGTCACGCCGAACGGGCACTCCTCGAGCCGGGCCAGGTCCAGGCTCGTGCCGGTGAAGGACATCACCGGGTGGATGGCCAGCGGCAGTGCGCCCTGCTGGACCACGGGATCGAGCACCGCGACTCCGTAGCGGCCGCTGAGATGCACCCAGAACTGCCCCGGCCGCACGTGCCCGGCCGCGGCCAGGCCCTGGAGCAGGACCGGCAGCGCATCATCGGGAACCGCGACGAGGACCAGGTCAACTTCGGCGACCACCGCCGGGATGTCGACGACCGCGGCTGCGGGCAGCAGGGCCTGCGCACGCAGGCGCGACAGGTCGGAGACGGCCGAGACGGCGATCACGGAGTGCCCGGCGCGATGCAGCGCGGCGCCGATCACCGACCCAGCGCGGCCGGTGCCGATGACGCCGACCGTCAGGCGGGGAGGAGCCGTCACGCTCATGAGCGTAGAGGCTCGCTAGCGTCAGGCGACGTGGTGCCAGTGAAACCGTGGAGCGATGCCTGGCAGGA
>JAQTXL010000002.1:2709-54605 GCA_028688835.1 Candidatus Nanopelagicales bacterium
ATGCGCGCCGAGATCGGCCTGCCGAGGGAGCGGATGTGGACGGCCCTCACCGGCTGGATCGAGCGGGGGTACGCGATCGCCGTCGACTACGGACACGTGCGCGAGGACCGCGTGCGCGGGGTCTGGGACGGGGGCACGCTGGTCGGCTACTGCAAGGGCCGGGTCGTGCCCCCGCGCGCCGACGGGCTGGTCAACCTCACGGCGCATGTGGCGATGGACGCGCTTGCGGCCTCGGCTTCCGGTGCACCGGCCACCAGCCTGGTCAGGTGCGGGCCGACGCCCGACTTCTGGCGCCTCGTGCAGGCCTACGGCGGGCTCCCGCTCGAGCCTGACAGGATGCCCGGATGAGTGCCGTCGTCGTCGCCATCGGCGCGACGCGCGCCCTGCCCGCCGACATCCGGCTCGAGCTCGGCGCCCAGCACCCCACCCAGCAGGGCGGCATGCTGCTGCGCCTGACGGTCGACGACGGCATCATCACGTCGGCAGATCCCGCGATCGGGTTCGTGCACCGCAGTGCCGAGCGCCTGTTCGAGGCACGCGACTACCGCCAGCTCATGATGCTCGCCAATCGTCACGACTGGGTCGGCGCCTTCAGCGCAGAGCTCGGCATCGCACTGACGCTCGAGGACGTCATGGGCATCGTGCCGCCCGAGCGCGCGACCTGGACGCGCATGCTGCTCGCCGAGACGAACCGCGTCACCGCATCGCTGCTCATGCTCGGCAGCTCCTTCACCGCGCTGCACGACCTGCTGCACGCCCGGGAGCAGCTGCTCGAGCCCCTCGAGCGGCTCACCGGCTCGCGCGTGCATCCGATGTTCACGCGCATCGGCGGCATCGCCCGTGCCTGCCCGGAGGACTGGCTGCGCGATCTCACAGTGCTGGTCACCGCACTTCGGAGCACGCTCGGCGACCTGGTCGATCGCACCGCTGGCGAGTGCGGCGCACTCGTCGGCGTGGGCGTCATCACCCGGGCAGCTGTCGACGACTACGGCCTGTCGGGAACGGCCGCGCGCGCGAGCGGCGCAGCCATCGACCTGCGACTGCAGGAGCCGTACCTGGCGTACTCCGACGTCATGCACGACGAGGACGCGGGTGTCGTCACCAGCGGCGACATCGCCGCCCGCTTCACCCTCGTCGCGCGGCAGGTCGACGTGAGCCTGCGGATCATGGGTGAGGCGATCGCGTGGCTCCTGGCCGCAGGGCCGGGTGCCACCGACGTGCCGCTGCCGAAGGTGGTGCGTGCACCGGAGATCACGGCCTACGGCCGGATCGAGGGGCCGCTCGGGATCATGGGAGTCCTGCTCGACAGCATCGGCGAGAAGACCCCCTGGCGGCTCAAGCTGCGCACGCCATCCTTCGCGATGATCCAGTCGTTCGAGACGACGCTCGTGGGACTGCCCATCGAGCATCTGGCGCGCATGCTGCAGTCGTGCACCTACATGGTCGGCGACGCCGACCGCTGACTACTGGTGCTCGCGGATGTAGGTCGCGAAGCGCGCACGCAGGAGCGCCTCGGTCGTGGGGTCGAGTTCGTTGTCGCCGAACATCTCGCGCACGGCGCGCACGGTCTCGATGAAGGTGCCGCCGACGGCACCCAGGTCGCCACCCTCGCCCTCGATGGCCGCCATGCTCGGCATGTGGCCGAAGAGCTCGGTGAAGAAGCCGAGATCGAGGTGCTTCTCCGCGATGTGGAACGCGCGCTGGCGCAGCTCGTCGAACGGCAGGTCCTCAAGTACGGGCTCGGTGCTCATGCGCTGACCCTACCGAGGCCGGTGTCATCGCCGTCACCGTCCGACGGCAATCGGCACAGGTGCTCGAGCCACAGCGCCGCAGCGACGAGCGCGACGGCACCCGCGGTTGACAGCGCTGCGGCCCACAGGCTCTCGGAGCCGGCCGGCGTCTGCTGCGACGGCAGGGTGCCGACGGCCAGTCCGAGGTAGAACCCCGCCACCAGCGCACCGGTGCGCGAGGCCGCCATGGCCAGGGCGGCCGTGCGGGCCGCCACCAGCGGGGCCATGCGACGGCTGCCCGGCCTGCGCTGCAGCTTGGGGCGCGCGAGCAGGGCCCACACGAGCAGCGCGACCGCCAGGAACCACAGGGTCAGCGGTGCCAGCCACGTCACCGGCACGACGCGTCCGGCCTGGCCCGAGACCAGCACCGCGACCGCCCAGCCGATCGCACCGGCGAGCACGGCCAGGACGAGCAGGAGCCGGATCCGCGTGGGTGTCATGCCGGCACCTGCAGGGACACTGCCGGGTCGAGGGCGCGAACCCCGGAGACATCGACGTCGGCGATGAGATCGTGCACCGCACGGCCGTGCAGCATGGCGTTCGGATCGACGGCGAGCCACGGGACCAGCACGAAGCCGCGCAGGTGCGCGCGCGGGTGCGGCACGGTGAGCCGCTCGGTGTCGATGACCGCACCGTCGATGTCGATGATGTCGACATCGAGCGTGCGCGGGCCCCAGCGCACCTCGCGGGTGCGATGCCACTCCTGCTCGATCTCGTTGGCACGACCGAGCAGCGCGAGCGGCTCGAGTGCGGTGTCGACCAGCACCACGGCGTTCACGTAGACCGGCTGCTCAGGGCCGCCCACGGGATCGGTCTCGAACACCTGCGAGCAGGCGAGCACCGTGATGCCTGCGGTGGCCGCCAGTGCGTCGACAGCGCCCTGCAGTGCAGCCTTCGCGTCGCCGAGGTTCGCGCCCAGGGCGATGACGGCTGCGGTCATGGACGGGTGATCCGAAGCGCGACATTGTCGAAGGGGACCGGGATCGGCGCCTGCGGCTTGTGCACGGTGACCTCGACGCTGGTGACCCCGGCGATGCCGAGCACATCGCCCGCGATCAGCTCGGCAAGCCGCTCGATCAGCGCCACCGGATCGCCGGTGATGCGATCGTGGACGAGCTGCGAGACGGTGCCGTAGTCGACGGTGTCGGCCAGGTCATCGCTGTGCGCTGCGTCGCTCGGCGCGAGGTGCAGCACGAGATCGACGGCGAACTCCTGGCCGTCGCGACGCTCGTGGTCGAACACGCCGTGGTGCCCGGTGCCGCGGATGCCGGTGATGATGATCTGGTCTGCGCTCATTGCCGTCCCATCCTCCAGGCGCCGCCCACACGGACGGCGTCGACGCTCCCCGGCACGTCGTGCACGCGCACGGCCCACACCCCTGCCGCGGCCGCCAGGCCGGACACCGCGCTCGTTGCCAGGTCGCGGCCGGCGAGGTCGCGAGGCTGGCCGGACCCATCGGCCAGCAGGGCCCCGAGGAAGCGCTTGCGCGAGGCGCCCACGAGCACCGGGTGCCCCCACGCGACGAGCTCGTCGAGCTGCTGCAGCAGCGCCCAGTTGTGGTCGGCGTCCTTGGCGAAGCCCAGGCCAGGATCGATCACGATGGCGTCGGCCGCGATGCCAGCGGCGCAGGCCGCCTCGACCTGGCGCTCGAGCTCACGGCGCACCTCGGTGACGACGTCGTCGTACACGGCCAGGTGCTGCATGCCGGCACTGCCGCCCCGCCAGTGCATGACGACATACGGGACCCCGAGGCCGGCGACCGCGGCATGCATCTCGGGATCGGCGAGGCCACCGCTGACGTCGTTGACCAGGAAGCAGCCAGCGGCAACGGCAGCTACGGCCGTGCTCGCGTGCATCGTGTCGATGCTCGTCGGGACCCCGGCGGCCGCCAGGCCCGCAATGACATCGAGCACCCGCGACTGCTCCTGCGCGGCGTCGACGGGAACCGCGCCCGGGCGCGTGGACTCACCGCCGACATCGACGAAGTCGGCGCCCTGCGCGTGCAGGGCGATGCCGTGGTCGATCGCGGCCTGCGGCGAGGCGAAACGGCCGCCGTCGGAGAAGGAGTCGGGGGTCACGTTCAGCACCCCGACCACGAGCGTGTGCTCGGCACCCTGCAGGGGGCCGGGGAGCCCCAGGAGGTGCCTGCTGCTCATCGGCCCTGGATGAGCGCCATCGCCTCAGCACGGGTCGCCGGCTCGAGCAGCGAGCCGCGGACGGCGCTGGTGAGCGTGGTCGAGCCCGGCTTGCGGATGCCGCGCATCGACATGCACAGGTGCTCTGCCTCGATGATCACGATCGCACCGCGCGGCTCGAGGATGCGCATCAGCGCATCGGCGATCTGCGTCGTCAGCCGCTCCTGCACCTGAGGGCGCCGGGCGTAGAGGTCGACCAGGCGCGCCAGCTTCGACAGCCCGGTGATGCGACCGTTCTCGGACGGGATGTAGCCGATGTGCGCGCGGCCGTGGAAGGGCACGAGGTGGTGCTCGCAGGTGCTGTACATCTCGATGTCGCGCACGACGATCATCTCGTCGTGCCCGAGGTCGAAGGTCGTGGTGAGCACGTCCTCGGCGTGCATGTGCAGGCCGGCGAAGACCTCCTGGTACGAGCGGGCCACCCGCGAAGGCGTGTCCTTGAGCCCGTCGCGATCAGGATCCTCGCCGACGGCGATGAGCAGGGCACGGATCGCGCGCTCGACACCCGCGGCATCGAACTCGCCGATGGCCGCATTGGGATCCAAGCGGACTGGATCGACGCTCATTGCACCTCTTCACTCGGGTTGTGGCCGTTGTCGCTCGGGCTGTGGCCGTTGAGCTCGGCGCTCACGGTCTTGATGGGCGCGCGGAAGTCGGGCTGGCGCCGGGCCGAGCCGGTCCAGGCCGGACGCGGCTCGCGCAGCTGCAGGGCGGCGAACACCTCGTCGATCTGCGCGCGGTCGAGGGTCTCCTTCTCGAGCAGCGCGATGACCAGAGCGTCGAGCACATCGCGGTTGGCGACGAGGACGTCGTAGGCCTCCTGGTGCGCGTTCTCGATGAACGTGCGCACCTCCTCGTCGATCGCGCCGGCGATCTCCTCCGAGTAGTCGCGGACATGGCCAAGGTCGCGTCCGAGGAAGACCTCGTTGTTGGCCTGGCCGTAGCGGATGGCGCCGAGGCGCTCGGTCATGCCGTACTGCGTCACCATCGCGCGCGCCAGTGCCGTGGCCCGCTCGATGTCGTTCGAGGCGCCCGTGGTGGGGTCGTGGAAGATGAGCTCCTCGGCCGCGCGGCCACCGAGCATGTAGGCGAGCTGGTTCTGCATCTCGCTGCGCGTGGTGGAGTACTTCTCCTGGTCGGGCAGCACCATCGTGTAGCCCAGCGCGCGCCCGCGCGGCAGGATCGTGATCTTGTGCACCGGGTCGTTGCCGGGCAGCGCAGCGGCCACGAGGGCGTGACCGGCCTCGTGATAGGCGGTGATGCTCTTCTCGTGGTCGTCCATCACGCGGGTGCGCTTCTGCGGCCCGGCGATGACGCGGTCGATCGACTCGTCGAGGGCGGCATCGTCGATGCGCGTCTTGCCCAGTCGCGCCGTGAGCAGGGCAGCCTCGTTGAGCACGTTGGCCAGGTCGGCGCCGGTGAACCCCGGGGTGCGTCGCGCCACGGCGCGCAGGTCGACCTCGTCGGCCATGGGCTTGCCCTTGGCATGCACCTCGAGGATCGCGCTGCGACCGTTGAGATCCGGACGATCCACCGAGATCTGCCGGTCGAAGCGGCCGGGGCGCAGCAGCGCCGGATCGAGGATGTCGGGCCGGTTGGTGGCCGCGATCAGGATGACGCCGCCGGTGACGTCGAAGCCGTCCATCTCGACGAGCATCTGATTGAGCGTCTGCTCGCGCTCGTCATGCCCGCCGCCCATGCCCGCGCCGCGGTGGCGGCCGACAGCATCGATCTCGTCGATGAAGATGATCGAGGGTGCATTGGCCTTGGCCTGCTCGAACAGGTCGCGCACGCGACTGGCGCCCACGCCGACGAACATCTCGACGAAGTCGGATCCGGAGATCGAGAAGAAGGGGACGCCCGCCTCGCCTGCGACCGCGCGCGCGAGCAGGGTCTTGCCGGTGCCGGGCGGGCCGTAGAGCAGCACGCCCTTGGGGATCTTGGCGCCGACGGCCTGGAACTTGGTGGGGTCCTCGAGGAACTCCTTGATCTCGTGCAGCTCCTCGACGGCCTCATCGGCTCCTGCGACGTCGGCGAAGGTCGTCTGCGGCATGTCCTTGCTGATGAGCTTGGCCTTGGACTTGCCGAAGCTCATGACCCGGTTGCCGCCGCCCTGCATCTGGCCCATGAAGAAGAAGAGAAGGAAGACGACGATGGCGATCGGCAGGAGCGAGAAGAGCAGGGAGACGAGCAGGCTCTCGCTGGGCACCACGATGTTGTAGCCGCCCGGGAGCTGCCCGGCATCGGACTTCTGCTGCAGGAGCTCCTGGAGGTTCACGCCCTGGCCCGTGACGTAGGAGCTGCGGACCTTCGAGCCGTCCTTGAGGGTGAGGTCGAGCACCTGGTCGCGGTCGGTGATGGTCGCGGTGTCGACCTTGCTCGTCTGGATGTCGGCGATGGCCTGGCTGGTGTCGATCTGGGTCGGGGCGCCCACCCCGGAGACCAGGGTCGAGCCCACGAGCACGAAGGCGACGGCGATCGCCACCCAGAAGATGGGACCACGAATGATCCGCTTGATGTCCACCGCCTGACGGTACTACGCCAGTCGGCGGCCCCCCACCAGCGGAGTCGCGCTTACGCGCAGAGCGATCAGGCTCCGTAGACGTGCGGCGCCAGGGTGCCGACGCAGCGCAGATTGCGGTACTTCTGCCCGTAGTCCAGGCCGTAGCCGACGACGAACTCGTTGGGGATGTCGAAGCCCACGTACTTGGGATGGACCTCGACCTTGATGGCCTCCGGCTTGCGCAGGAGCGAGAAGACCTCGACCGATGCCGCCCCGCGCGAGCCGAGGTTGCGGATGAGCCACGACAGCGTCAGCCCCGAGTCGAGGATGTCCTCGACGACGAGCACATTGCGGCCGCCGATGTCGCTGTCGAGGTCCTTGAGGATCCGGACGACGCCGCTGGACTTGGTGCCGGACCCGTAGGACGACACCGCCATCCAGTCCATCTCCGAGCTGCGGGTGAGCGCACGTGCGAGATCGGCCATGATCATCACCGCGCCCTTGAGCACCCCCACGAGGAGCAGGTCGCGTCCTTCGTAGTCGATCTCGATCTGGCGCGCGAGCTCGGCGATGCGCTGCTGGATGTCCTCCTCGCTCACCAGGACGTGGGCGAGGTCACTGCCGAGGTCTTCAGGGAGCAATGCGGTCTCCTGCTTCTGGGCCGAGGTGCGGTGCGGTGAGGATGAGCCTCCCATAGTCGCGCCTGGCGCTCACACGCGCCGGCAGGCTCACGGGGCCCTGCCCGTGCCAGTCGCCGACCAGCGCATCGAGCGACCTGATGTGGTCGAAGGTCACGGCGTCCGCAGCGGACCCGAGGTCCAGGCACATGCGGCGCATCAGGCGCGACCGGATGGCCCTGGGCAGCAGGGCCAGCGTCTCGGCGTCGACCTCCAGCCCGCTCGGCGTGAAGTCCACGAGCGCGTCGAACTCGCGGTCGGCCCAGCGCTCGAGGGCGTCGGCGTCGTCATGCGCCAGCTGGGCGCTGCGCGCCAGCCCGGTGACCAGCCCGGGGCCCAGGGCGTCCTCGAGCACGGCCATCGCCGTGCGCACGCGCACGCGGGTGAAGGCGGGATCGCTGTTGTGGGGGTCCAGCCAGGGTGCCATCCCCACTGCGGCTGCCACCTCGACGCCGCTGGCCTGCACCGTGGCGCGCGGCAGGTGCAGCAGCGGCCGGCGCAGCAGGGGGCCGCGCTCCTGCATCGCCGCCAGCGTCCGAGTGCCTGAGCCTCGGGCGAGCCGCAGCAGCACGGTCTCGGCCTGGTCGTCACGCGTGTGGCCCAGGAGCAGGGCCCGTGCCTCGTATCGGGTGGCCATGGCGCCGAGCACGTCGTAGCGCGCACGCCGGGCCGCCGCCTCCGGGCCGCCGTCACCCTCGACATCGACGGCGGCGATCACGATGGGATCCAGGCCGAAGGCGAGGCAGGCGTCCCCCGCGGCCGCCGCGACGGCATCGGAGCCGTCCTGCAGCCGGTGGTCGACGATGACCGCGCCGACGTCGAGCCCGCGGCGCGCACCCACGAACTGCGCAGCAGCGGCCAGCGCCAGCGAGTCCGGGCCACCGGAGCAGGCCACCAGGATGCGGTCCCCCGCTGCCAGGTCGTCCAGCGCCGACCGCACGGCTGCCCGCACCTCGAGGGTGGCGGCACTGGCCCAGGCGCGCCCGTCGGCGCTCACGGCGTCGTCGTGCGGCAGCCGCACGCCCGCAGCCGGGTGGCGATCTGGTCGACGGCGGTGCGCGCCCGCCCGATCGAGGGGATGTCATTGGCCATGATCGCGAAGACCAGCACGCGACCGTCGACGTCGGGGACGATGCCGGCCAGGTTCACCACGGTGCTGAGGGTGCCGGTCTTCGCGCGGACGTACCCGGCCGCGCTGTGCTGCGCCCGGCTCGTGAACCGGTCGGCGAGGGTGCCGGTGAAGCCCGCGACTGCCAGCGCGGGCGCGATCCCGCCGAAGGTCCCCTGCGCCGAGTGCAGCAGGATCCCGCCGAGCGCCTGCGCCGCGATGCGATCGCGGCTCGACAGGCCGCTGCCGTCGAACAGCGCGATCCCCTGGGTCGGCAGGTTCAGCGCCTTGGCCGTCGCCGTCATGGCCTGGGCTCCCCCGGCGAAGGATCCCTCGCCGCCGGCCGCGATGCCCGACAGGTGCGCCAGGCCCTCGGCCAGGTCGTTGTCGGAGTCGGTGAGCATGTGATTGACGAGCAGCTGCACCGGAGCCGACACGACGCGGGCGATCTCCGTGGCGCCTGCAGGAGCCGTGCCCGCAGTCACCGCGCGCACGGTGACCCCGGCAGCGCGCAGCGCACGCGCGAAGGCGGCCGCTGCGGCCCTCGCCGGGTCGTCCACACGGCTGTTCCCACCGGGTCGGGCGCGGCCCTGGTCGGCCATCAGCGCCTGGACCGGCGCGACGACGCCGGCTGCCGGGAAGGACCGCGACCAGCCAGCCGCCAGTGTGCGGCCACGGAACAGCGAGATGTCGTACGTGAGGTCGACCGGCGCCTTGGGCGCCTGGGCTGCGGCTCGACGGGCGAGCACGGCGAGGGAGGCACCGGCACCGGTCGACTTCAGGGTCGCGTCGCCGCCGCCGATGATCGTCATGCGCGTGCCGTCGAGGACGACCCGCGTCGCGATCCTGTGTGCGGGACCCAGCTCGCGCAGCGCGGTTGCCGCAGTGAGGAGCTTCAGCGCCGAGGCTGGCAGCAGCGGTGTCGCGGCCTTGGCGTCCAGGAGCGTGGCGCCGGTGGTGGCGTCGCCGATCCAGATGCCCGAGGTGCCCAGTGCCGGCCTCGTCACTGAGGCGCCGAGTGCAGCGCGCACGCCTTCGGGTGTCGGCGCTGGCGCCGTGCTGCCCAGCACGACGATCGGCGGCAGCACAGGAGCGGGCGTGGACGCAGCCGACGCAGTCACCGCCCCCAGTGATCCAGACCACAGCACCGAAAAGGCAAGGCACATCACGGCTTTCCTCGTGTGTGTCACCCGTCACCTCCTCATCGTGCAGAAGCATCCTTGAACATAGGGGAGACTAGGTGACTATGAACCCCTTGGTATTCGACGTCACGATTGAGATCCCCGGCGGAAGCCGCAACAAGTACGAGGTCGACCACAAGACCGGGCGCATGCGCCTAGATCGCATGCTCTTCACCTCGACGCGCTACCCGCACGACTACGGCTTCATCGATGACACCCTCGGCCAGGACGGCGACCCGCTCGATGCCCTGGTGATGACCCAGGAGCCCACCTTCCCCGGCATCGTGATCAGCTGCCGCGCAGTGGGCATGTTCCGCATGACCGACGAGGCCGGTGGCGATGACAAGGTGCTGTGCGTGCCGGCCGGCGACCCGCGCCTGGAGCACCTGCGCGACATCCACCACGTCTCGGAGTTCGATCGCCTCGAGATCCAGCACTTCTTCGAGGTCTACAAGGACCTCGAGCCCGGCAAGAGCGTCGAGGGTGCCACCTGGGAGGGCCGCGTGGAGGCCGAACGCGAGATCCTCGCCTCGCAGGAGCGCTACGTCCCCGAGGACCACGCGCACTAGGACGACTGCACCAACGACGAAGGCCCGCTGCACAAGCAGCGGGCCTTCGTCATGCGGGCCTTCGTCATGCGGGGGTTCAGCTGCCGTCGGCCGCCTGGTCATCGACGTTGAGCGTCACCTTCAGCGGCTCGAAGGTGCGGATGCGCACCGGCTCGGGCATCGGCGTGACGCCGAAGGCCTCGAGCGATCCCTGGCCTGCCAGTCGCACGAGGTACTGCGCGAAGGCCAGCGGCTTTGCATCGTCCGGCGCGTCGCAGACCATCAGGTGTGCGTACCCGAGCACCGGCCAGCCGACCAGTGGCTGGCCCTCGCCGAGCACGATCTTCGACGACGCCAGGTCGAAGTTCCCTTCGACCGGAACGCCGCCGACTGCCGGACTCGCGAGCAGCCCAAGGGCCGGATCCCGCGTGACCGTGGTGGCACCGGAGCCGACCTTGTAGAGCTGGATGTCGTCTGCAGTCACCACCAGCGACTGCTGGTCCCCTGACTCAGCGGGGTAGGAGACCAGCAGGTTCGCCATGGCCAGGTTGTTGTTCACAGCTTGGAAGATCGGCAGCACGGCAAGCGCGCCCTCGGTGCTGGTCAGCCTGCTCACGAGGGCGGCGTCATCGGCCACCTTGGCGCCCGCCTTCAGGGTGCCGGTCACCCCATCGGTCCACGACGCGACCTTCTGCTGCACGAGCCACGTGGTCATCGCATCGACAGCACCCTGCGGAATGGCCGCGGACACGAGTGCGATCGCCGGCAGTCCGTCGAGACCGAAATCCGCGTTCTCGCTGGCGATCAGCGGATCGCTCCATTGCGTGACCGTGCCGTTGAGGATGCCGGCGACCGCCGCCGGTGAGAGCACGATGCCCTCGAGCCCCGGCAGGTTGTAGGCGAGCGTCACGGGATAGGCGAAGGCGGGGACCGTGATCACTCCGCCGGACGGGCACGTCGCAGCGAAGGCCGTGGTCTGCGCCGCGCTCGGTGCCTGCGCCACAAGGCGCACAGGCGCGTTCGCATCGTCGCTCACCTCGACGACTGACTGCTCGGGGCACACGCTGGTCAGCGCATCACCGACCGCGGCCATCGTCCCGGTGAACTCGCTGGGCACGCTCACATCGGTCGTTCCCTGCTGGCACACGATGCTCGCCTCGGCCTTGGCCGCAAGCACATCTGGAGGCATCGGCGGCGTGCAGGCCGCAACCAGCACCAGTGCGGGAATGGCGAGGACGATGCCCCGGCGGATGGAGATTCTCCGGAGCATCGTCCTCATCAATTCCTCGTGTGCTGGTGTGGCGTGCGTGCAGCTACTTGATGTTCTTCACGAGTGCAGTCGCCTTGGCCAGGACCTTGCCGCCGACCGGCACGTAGCCGAGCGAAGCCGCTCGCGACGGGCCGCACTTCTGCAGCACATAGTCCATGAACTGGCGGACGCCGCGCCCGTTGGGGCCATTGCCGTCAGTGCGGGCGAGTGCGTAGCTGAAGATCGAGATGGGGTAGGCGCCCTTGACCTTCGACGCATAGTCGAGCTTCACCAGGCCGTTGGACTGAAGGTTCAGTTGGTTGGCCAGGTTCTTGGCGGCTGACGCTGCCGAAGGCGCGATGAACTCGCCCGAGGCGTTCTGGATGCGCGCGGCCGGGTAGCCCTTGGCATCGCCGAGGTCGACATAGCCGATGGTGCCGTCCTTGGCGACGACATTGGCCATGACGCCCTGGTTGCCCCTGCCCGCGACCGAGTTGGCCGGCGGAGTGCCACCGGGGAATGCCGTCGACATGTCGTCCTGGACCTTCGGGAAGATCGTCGGCGCGAAGGCGTTCAGGTACTGGAGCCAGTTGTTCGTCGTGCCCGAGCTGTCCGAGCGGTAGGCGATGGTGACCGGGGTGGCCGGGATGCCCTTGGCGATGCGCGGGTTGTCCTTGAGGATCTCAGGGTCGTTCCAGGTCTTGATGACACCCGAGTAGATCTTCGCGAGCGTGGTCTGCTTGAGCTGCAGCGATGAACCGAGGGTGCGACCGGTCGTGGCGCTCTTCAGGTTGATGGCCGCGACGACTGCTCCACCGATGTTGGGGATGTACTCCCAGCCGAAGGTGGGCTCGCCGGACGCGTAGGCGCTGTCGGTCTGCGCGAACACGAAGGTGCCCTTGGTGAAGTTGCCCTTGCCGGTGCCTGAGCCGGTCGAGGTGTAGTTGACCGAGAAGTTCGACTGTGAGCCGTTGAAGTCAGCTGCGCACTGCTGCAGGAACACTGCAGGGAACGACGCGCCGCCGCCTGGGATGGTCTCTGCGGCCTGAGCCGGGGCTGCCATCGCAACCAATGAGAGAGCGATAGCGCTGCTGCCAGCAATCGCAAGAATGCGACGCATGTGATTCTCCTTCGTCTTGGGATGTGCGTTCGTTCATCAACGTAAATTGCGCTCGACACCAGTTGGTGGACTCTCGATGTGCGACGGACGACGCCCACATGAACATTGGGTGACGTGGCGCGGCATCGTCAGCCGAAGCGACCGTTGACGTAATCCAGCGTTCGCTGATCCTGCGGATTGCCGAAGATGTCGGTGGTCACACCCTGCTCGACCACATGGCCCGGCTCGTTCTCGCTGGCCAGGAAGAACGCCGTGTTGTCGGCGACACGCACTGCCTGCTGCATGTTGTGCGTGACGATCACGATGGTCACCGAGCTCGACAGATCGCGGATCGTCTCCTCGATCTTCAGCGTCGACGCCGGGTCGAGCGCAGAGCAGGGCTCGTCCATGAGCAGGACGTGCGGATTCACGGCGAGTGCACGCGCGATGACGAGGCGCTGCTGCTGGCCACCCGACAGGTCGCCAGCCGCGTGGTTCAGCCGGTCCTTGACCTCCTTCCAGAGGCCAGCCTTCGTCAGGGTCTCCTCGACGATCTCATCGTGCCCGGAGCGCTTCATGCCCGAGAGCTTCAGGCCCGAGAGCACATTGCCCCGGATGGTCATGCTCGGGAACGGATTCGGCTTCTGGAACACCATGCCGATCTTGAGGCGGATGTGCACCGGGTCGACATCCTTGGAGTAGATGTCCTGGCCCTCGTAGACGACCTGGCCCGCCAGCGCCGCGCCCGGGATCAGCTCATGCAGGCGATTCAGTGTGCGGATGAACGTGGACTTGCCGCAGCCGGACGGTCCGATGAGCGCGGTGACCGTGTTCTTCGGGAAGTCGATCGACACGCCCTCGAGCACCTTGCGCTTGCCGAACCACACGCTCACGTCCTGGGCCGCGAGCTCGACCGGGCGCGGAGCCGTGGCCTCGGCTTCGATGAGCTGCTCCTCAAGCACGATGATCTCCTCGAATTCGGATGTTGACACGTGGATTCCTTCCCTAACGGCCGGGCTTGCGGGCGCCGATGACTCGGGCCAGGGTGAACAGGACGGCGACCAGGACGATGAGCACGAGGGCGGCGCCCCAGGCTCGCGTGACCGCATCCGGGTACGGCAGGGCGACGTTGTTGAAGATGTAGGTCGGGATGGACGAGATCGGCGAGCCCGTCGGGTTCACGACCGTCTGGTCGGCATTTCCGGCAGCCAGCAGCAGTGGGGCCGTCTCGCCGATGACGCGCGCGATACCGAGGATGATGGCCGTGATGATGCCGGTCTTGGCTGCCGGCAGCACCACGCGGAACACCGTGCGCGACCGTGTGGATCCGAGGGCGAGGGCGCCGGTGCGCAGCTCCTCGGGCACGAGCTTGAGCACCTCCTCAGCCGTGCGGGCGACGGTCGGAAGCATGAGGATCGCGTAGGCCAGACCGCCAGCGAGTGCGCTCTGGGACAGCGCTCCCGTGACCACCAATGTGGTCAGGATGAACAGGCCGGCGACCACCGAGGGCACGCCGCTCATCGCCTGGACGAAGAAGCGCACATACGGGACGGCACGTCCCCGCACCTCGGTGATGTACACCGCCGTGGCGATCCCGATCGGCACCGCAATCACCGCGGAGATGAGCACGATCAGGAACGTGCCGAGGATCGCGTGCCCGATGCCGCCGTACTCCAGCGGCGTGCTGGGATTGATGTACACGTTGTTCTGGAAGATGAAGTGCGCCGACAGTGCAGCCCAGCCGCGGATGATCAGCGAGCCGAGGAGCGAGGCCAGGATGATGCCGGTGAACACCGTCGCACCGATGGCATTCACGATGATCACCGAGTCAGCGATGCCGCGCGTGCCGCGCGTGACGTAGGCCGCCAGGCCTGAGGCGAAGATCTGCACCGGCAGGTAGACGGCGACCAGCAGCAGGGCGCCAGGGATGTCCGCGAACACGTACAGCAGGCCGACGAACACCGCAGGCGCCAGCGAGGCGATGATGACCGACCAGGTGAACCTGCGCGGCTTGCTGCGCCACGGGCGGATCGGGAGCTGCTCACGCAGCTCGACGAGGCGCGACTCGTCGAAGACCTCGGTGTGCGTGGTCACTTCTGGAGCCTTCCCGTGCGCGTGACGATGAGGTTGGCGATGACGTTGACGATGAGCGTTCCCAGGAACAGGAAGAAGCCTGCAGCGAGGAGGAGGTTGAGCTCGAAGGCCCCGGACACCTCGCCGAAGCGCGAGACGATGAGCGTGGCCACAGATCCGCCGCCGGACTCGATGACGTGGTACCAGTTCGTGTCGAACACGATCTTCAGCACGAAGAACACCGCCACGGTCTCACCGAGCGCGCGTCCGAGGCCCAGCATGATCCCGCCGACGATCCCGCCGCGTCCGTAGGGCAGTGCGACATAGCGGAGCATCGTCCACATCGAGCAGCCGAGCGCCTCGGAGGCGTTGATGAGCTCTGGCGGCGTACGACCGAGGACTTCACGCGTCACCGATGTGACGATCGGGATCATCATGATCGCGAGCACGAAGCCTGCGATGAACGGCGTCCCCTGGAAGTTGCCGGAGTCGTTCTGGAAGATCGGGATCCACCCCAGGTACTGGTTGAGGAGCTCCTGCCAGACCTGGGCCTGGGAGTTCAGGATGTAGAAGGCCCAGAGCCCCAGGATGACCGATGGGATCGCAGCCATGAGGTCGATGAAGTTCGTGAGGATCCGGGACACGCGCGGCGGTGCGATGAACACCAGGAAGATCGACAGCAGCAGCGCCACCGGCGTGCCGATGACCAGCCCGATCCCGGCGATCAGCAGCGACCCGTACAGCATGCCGAAGATGCCCGCCGTCGGCGGATCCGTGTTGATGTCCCATCCAGTGCTCGTGAGGAACGAGAGCCCCTGGCTCTGGAATGCGGGGATCACCTGGATGCCGAGGAAGACGGCGATGCCGGCGAGCACCAGCAGTGCAGTGAAGGCGGCACCGGTCACGACCCGGTTGAAGATGCGGTCACCTCGGTGCGAGGTGGCGGCAGCCTGCAGGTCGCGTTGACCCAGGTCGGGGTTGGCCATGCATCGATCCTGCCGAGGACGACTGAAATCCCGGGGTGTCCAATGGGAACCCCGGGCTACCGGAACATGAACGCGAGGTGAATTCGCCTAGGTGCTGGCGCAGGGGGTCCTGGTCGGTGCTGGACGCCTCGCGCAAGGATGAGCCATGCACATCGACCTGTGGTCCGACCTCGTCTGCCCGTGGTGCTTCATCGGCAAGCGCCAGCTCGAAGCCGCGCTCGCGGAGTTCCCCCATCGCGACGAGGTGACGATCCAGCACCGCGCCTACCAGCTCAACCCCGGTGCCTCGACGACCACGGAGCGCACCACCGAGATGCTCGCAAGCAAGTACGGGGTCGACATCGCGCAGGCCGAGGCGATGCAGCGCAACGTCACCGAGGCGGCGGCCGGGGTCGGGCTGCGCTACCAGCTCGAGCGCACGCTGAGCGGCAATACCCGCGATGGCCACCGACTCGTGCTGTGGGCGCAGGAGCTCGACCATGCGCGTGGCCAGCTGCTGCTCGAGCGGCTGTTCAGCGCCCACTTCGAGCAGGCGCAGTCGATCTTCGACACTCCCGCACTCGTCGAGTTCGCCGTTGCCGAGGGCTTCGACGCGGATGCTGCGGCGACGATGCTCGCGAGTGACGCCTACGTCGCCCAGGTCCAGCAGGAGCAGCAGATCGCGCAGACGCTCGGCTGCCAGGGCGTGCCGTTCTTCGTGCTCGACGAGCGGTTCGGCGTCACGGGGGCCCAGCCGCCCGAGGTCTTCGCCTCCGCACTCCAGCAGGCGTGGGACGCCGAGCAGGCCGATCGCTGATGCCCGGGCGGATCATCCTCATCCGGCACGGCGAGACCGACTGGAGTCGCGACGGCCGGCACACCGGGCTGACCGACCTGCCGCTCACTGAGGCGGGCGAGACGGCCGCGCGGACGCTGGCATCACTGCTGCCCGCCGAGGTTGACCTCACCCTCTGCAGTCCGCTCCAGCGAGCACAGCGCACTGCGCAGCTCGCCGGCCTCACCGTCACCGCGATCGACCCGGACCTCGTCGAGTGGGACTACGGCGCCTGGGAGGGCCGCACCACCGCCGAGATCCGCACGACCCTGGGAGCACCTGACTGGGTCATCTGGGACCACCCCATCCCAGCCGGCAGCACCTCCGGCGAGCAGCTGTCGGACATCGGCAGGCGCACGGGGCGCATCATCGAGCGATGCCTGCCGATCGTGCGTGCCGGCGGCACCTGCGCGCTCGTCGCACACGGTCACGTGCTGCGCATCCTCACGGCACACTGGCTCGGGCTGGACCCGATCGACGGGCGCCTCCTCGCGCTCGACCCGGCGACGCTCTCGGTGCTCGGGTTCGAGCATGAGCAGCGGGTCATCCGCACCTGGAACTCGCACGCCGCGCTCACTCGCTAGGTTGCTCCCGTGCAGACCGATCCGGCGACCCTGCGGCAGGTGCGCTTCGGCGTCTTCCTGCAGTCCTTCGCCGCCATCCTGCTGATCGGCACCGGCATCGTGCGCTGGACGGCCTTCGGCTTCGACATCTGGGCCTTCGTCACCATCCTCGCCGGACTGGGCTCGGCCACTGCGGCCTTCTTCCTCGTGCGCGTGCTGCGCCGGGCCTGATCCGCCCCCGGCGCGAGCACACGGCCCGGTAGACTCCGGCCCACCAAGGGGAGCTCGCGCGATCGGCGGGCTGAGAGGGTGGACGACTCCACCGACCCAATGAACCTGATCTGGGTAATGCCAGCGCAAGGGAAGAGGTCGCCATGCATCGTGCCCTGTCCGCAATCGCCGTCACGCTCGTCACCGGGACAGCCCTGCTCCTGGCCGGCTGCAGCTCGTCACCACCGCAGACCGCTGGCCAGGGCCCGACGACCGTGCGCCTGCTCACGCATGACTCCTTCGTCGTGTCCAAGGCGCTGATCGAGCAGCTCAAGCACGACACCGGCATCACGCTCGAGGTCAGCAGCGCAGGCGACGCGGGCAGCATGGTGGCCGGTGCCGTGCTGGCAGCCGGATCGCCGAGCGCCGACGTCCTGTTCGGCGTCGACAACACCCTCGTGAGCACGGCGGTCGACGCGGGAGTGTTCGCCCCGTTCACGGCGAGCGACGCGTCCGCACTGCTGCCCGCGCTCCAGCAGGACACCTCCGGGGGCCTGGTGACGCCGATCGACTACGGCGATGTGTGCATCAACCTCGACGACTCGTGGTTCGCCGAGCACCGCCTGGCCAGGCCCACCTCCCTCGACCAGCTCACCACTCCCGCGTACCGCAACCTGCTCGTCGTCGAGGACCCGGCCACCTCCTCTCCCGGGCTCGCCTTCCTGCTGGCGACCATCGCCCGCTACGGCGACGGCTGGCAGCGGTACTGGCAGGCCCTGGAGCGCAACGGCGTGCAGGTGTCCGGCTCCTGGACCGACGCCTACGAGAGCGCGTTCAGCGCCGGCAGCGGGACCCGCCCGATGGTCGTCTCCTACGCGACGAGCCCGCCGGCGGAGATCGTCTACGCAGGCGACCCCAAGCCGACCAGGCCGTCGACCTCCGTGCTGACCGACGGGTGCTATCGCCAGGTGGAGTACGCGGGCGTGCTCAAGGGAACTGCCGATGAGGCGGCCGCCGGCACGGTCGTCGACTGGCTGCTGTCGGCGCCGGTGCAGGCCGATGTACCGCTGTCGATGTTCGTGTTCCCGGCACGCAGCGGCACGCCACTGCCTGATGTGTTCACGAAGTTCGCAGCCGTCGTCCCCAACCCCTCCCAGCTGCCAGCCACCGAGGTCGCTGCGAACCTGCGCACCTGGCTGGCCGACTGGGGCACGGTGATGGGCCGCTGAACACGCCTGCATGGCTGCGGTGGGTGTGGGTGGTGCCCGCACTCTTCCTCGGCGTGCTGCTCGTCGCACCGCTGGCATCCGTGCTGCGTCACGCGTTCGACCAGCCCAGCGGCCTCGACCTCGGCACGACTGGCGGGATCGCAGCCTTGGCAGCACTGCAGGCGGCGATCAGCACCGCGCTGGCCCTGCTCATCGGTCTGCCGATCGCCGGGATCCTGGCGACCTACCGGTTCCGCGGCCGCGGACTCCTGCAGGCACTGGCGACCGTTCCCTTCGTGCTGCCCACGGTGGTCATCGCCCTGGCGTTCCGCGGGCTGCTCGGCGCCCGCATCGAGCCCGGCCTCCTGCTCGTGATCCTCGCGCACGTGTACATCAACCTGGCGGTCATCGTGCGCATCGTCGGGGCGAACTGGCAGCAGCTCGACCCGCGCACCGCGCTGGCCGCTCGCAGTCTCGGGGCCAGTCCCCTCACCGCCTTCCGCACGATCACGCTGCCCGAGCTCAAGGCCTCCATCACCTCAGCGGCCGCCGTCGTGTTCGTGTTCTGCTTCTCCTCGCTCGGCGTCGTGCTGATCCTCGGAGACAGCGGCACACGCACGCTCGAATCCCAGATCCTGCGCCAGACCTCGCTCCTGCTCGACTTCCCGGCCGCAGCCGTGACCGCGCTGCTGCAGATCGCCGTGGTGTCGGCAGCGCTCCTGCTCGGCGCTCGTGCGTCCATGACGCGCACGAGGTTCGGAGCCGCCGCTCGAGCCACGCCAGCACCGAGGCCCCGATCGGTGCGCGCGCGCGTCCATGTCGCGGTGGTCGCGACGATCGCCCTGGTGATCCTCCTGCTGCCGCTGCTGTCCCTTGCGAGCGCATCACTGCGCAGCGAGCACGGCTGGACGCTCGAGTGGTGGCGGTCAGTGGCCTCCATCGACGCCGGCACCACGCGACTGGGCTCGCCGGTCGAGGCGATCGCAACCTCCGTGCGCTACGCGCTGATCACCGGCGTGATCGCCAGCGTCGTCGGCGTGCTGGCCGCCATGAGCGTCCTGGCGCACCGTCTGGGCCGCGCGATCGCAGTCATCGCGCTCGCCCCGCTGGGAGTGTCCGCAGCCACGCTCGGGCTCGGCATGATGCTGACCTTCGGGCGTCCGCCACTCGACCTCCGCGCGACAGCGCTCTTGGTGCCACTGGCCCATTCCCTCGTCGCAGTGCCCCTGGTGATCGCGGTCGTGCTGCCGTCACTGCGGTCCGGTGATGCACGGCTCGTACGTGCCGCCGCCTCCCTCGGCGCCGCACCGACCCGCGCCTTCCTCACGGCATACGGGCCGATCCTGCGCGTGGTGATGATCGCGGCCGGTGGGCTGGCCGCGTGCGTGTCCCTCGGTGAGTTCGGTGCAGCCTCGTTCCTGGCACGCACCGATGCGCCCACGGTCCCGGTGCAGATCGTCCGGCTCCTGCAGCGGCCGGGCGAGGCGTCGGTCGGCGTCGCATCCGCCCTTGCCATGCTGCTCGTCGTGGGCACGCTGGTGCTGGTGTCCGCAGTCGATGCGCTGGGGAGGAGGAGGTGACCGCGATGACCCAGGGCCTGCAGCTCGAGCACCTGTGCGTCGGCTACGACGAGCCGCTGCTGACGGCCGATCTCGCCATCCCCCAGGGCAGCCTCATCGCCATCCTCGGCCCGAGCGGCAGCGGGAAGTCGACCCTGCTCGCCTCTGTGCTGGGCAGCATCCCGGCACTGTCGGGTCGCGTCATCGTCGACGGGCACGACATCACCGCGATGCCCACCCATGAGCGGCGCATCGGCATGGTCTTCCAGGATCCGCTGCTGTTCGCGCACCTCACGGTCGTGCAGAACGTCATGTACGGGCTGCGGCGCGCCGGCATGGCGCGGGCTGCTGCACGCGCACGGGCCGTCGAGCTGCTCGACTGGGTCGGCATGGCCGGCTACGAGGCGCGCTCAGTTCTCGAGCTGAGCGGAGGCCAGGCGCAGCGCGTGGCCCTCGTGCGCGCCCTCGCACCAGAGCCTCGGGCGCTGCTGCTCGACGAGCCGTACAGCGCGCTCGATGCAGACCTGCGCAGCAGGCTGGCAGCCGAGGTCGCCACGCTGCTGCGTGAGCGGCAGGTGACCGCGATCCATGTCACGCACGATGTCGATGAGGCCATGTCGATCACCCCAGACGTGTACCGCGTGCTCGATGGCACGCTGGTGCGCTCGGCTATGTGAAGTCGACCATGAGCGGCGCGTGGTCGCTCCAACGCTCGGCATAGGTCGCAGCCTTCCCGACCGTCGCGGTGTGCGCGCGAGCGGCGAGCTTCGCCGTCGTGATCACGTAGTCGATGCGCCAGCCGCCATCGGTGTCGAAGCCCTTACCGCGCCAGGACCACCACGTGTACGGGCCCGGGCCGGGGCCGCCGAGCGCGCGGCCAAGGTCGATCCACGCCGAGTCGAACCACCGGTCGAGGTAGACCCGCTCCTCGGGCAGGAAGCCGGAGTTCTTGAGGTTGCCCTTCCAGTTCTTGATGTCGACCTCACGGTGGGCGACGTTGAAGTCGCCGCAGATGACGGCAGGCCGCTTGCGCCTCGGCGACTGCAGCGTGGCCAGTCGGGCGTCCATCGCCTCGAGGAACACGTACTTCTCGTCCTGCCGCACGGTGCCGACCTCGCCTGCATTGACGTAGACGGACGCCACGGTGATCGGACCGACGGCCGTGTCGATCTCGACCTCGATCCAGCGGCCCTGGGCATCGAGGCGCGAGTCCTTGGTCGAGACGGCCTTGTGCGGCTCGCGCGTCAGGACTGCGACGCCGGCACGCCCGAGCTGCGGTGCTGGTGAGTGCGCGACGAAGTAGTGCGCCAATGGTGAGTCGTGCAGCACCTCGTGCAGCTGCTCATGCGTGGCGCGCACCTCCTGCAGGCAGATGACGTCAGCGTCGGCGGCACCGAGCCACTCGAGCCCGCCCCGACGTGCGGTCGCGCGGATGCCGTTGACATTGACGGTCAGCACTCGAAGCATGCGGGCATCGTGCCAGACGGATCATGCTGCGTCAGCAGCGATGGCGGGTGGCGTTCCAGTGCCGGGCACCGGACTTGACGTGCTTCCAGTTGTAGATCGTGCTGAAGGCCGCGTCCTGCCAGTAGCGCGTCCAGCGGTGCGCCGGCGTTGCGCGCAGGCGCTGCATCGCGCGCTCGGCAGCGGTGGCGCCCATGACGCGCGTGAACTCCGGCTGCATCATCCAGGTCGCACCGCGGGCCAGCGCCGACGACATCTGGTAGGCGCCGCGGTAGCCGCTGTGCGACACCGACGTGTAGTGGCCCGAGCTCTCGCGTCGCACGATGCACCTGCGCTCGCGCTCGACCTTGGCGCGGTAGAACCGGCCGCGGTAGAGGCTGGGCTGGACGCCGACGGTGTCGAGGGTCTGGGGTGAGGCGAAGGCCAGGCGCCAGGTGCGGCTGGCGAGGGTCGCAGCCTGCGGCACGACCGCGGTGCGGGCGGCGATCTGCGGGAGCGCCACATCGGCCGTGACGGCCTCGGCGGCGGAGGTGGCCAGTGGGAGCAGGCCCAGGCCCAGTGCGGCTGCCGCGATGGCAGCGCGATGCGCAACGCGCATGTGTCCTCTTCAGTCAGCACCCGAGGGTGCGTGGCGGCAGCCCAGGTCACTGCGCACGTCGGTCGTCGGTCTGACCGGGTGCGCTCGCCAGCGCGCACGACCGCCAGCCCGAATCGCACGGGATGGACCACAGGGATCGCGCGGCTCCCGGACTTCACCGGGGAGCTCCCCAAGGCGGCAGTCGCCGTCCTCGATGTCCATGACGATAGGAAAGGTCCCTGACATCGCCAAGCCGGATCTTGTCCACAGCAGGCCCATTTGTCCGGTTTATGACGGAAATCGACGTGACGTGCGTCACGATGGCGACCCTCACCTGCGGAACGCGATGTGACATGAGTCATGAGGTGAATCGTCCGTAATGCCCGGCTTCAACCTGTGGTTAGATGAGTGAACATCCGTTCACCTCAGGCAGGGAGGCACATGCCGCTGCGCAGCGCTCGCGCCTTCTCGCCGGCCGCGGTCATCGCCGTGCTGGCAGTCAGCGGCATGGCCGTCTCGCTCATGCAGACCCTGCTCGTGCCGCTGCTGGCCGACCTCCCCGAGATCCTGCACGCATCGGTCGACGATGTCTCCTGGGTCGTCACGGCCACCCTGCTGTCCAGCGCGGTGGCCACGCCCACGCTGTCGCGCCTGGCCGACATGTTCGGCAAGAAGCGGATGATGCTCGTCTGCCTGGGCCTGCTCCTCATCGGGTCGATCATCGGTGCGCTGAGCAGCAGCCTCGTGCTCATCATCGTCGCCCGCGTCTTCCAGGGCACGGCATCCGCGCTCATCCCGATCGGCATGAGCATCATGCGCGACGAGCTGCCCAAGGAGCAGCTGAGCGCGGCCGTCGCCCTCATGAGCGCCACGCTCGGCATCGGCGCCGCGCTCGGGCTTCCCCTCTCGGGGGTCGTCTATGAGGCCTTCGGCTGGCACGCGATCTTCTGGGTCTCCGGCATCTTCGCCATCGCCATGGCGATCGCCATCGCGATCGTCATCCGCGAGTCCGCGGTGCGCACCGGCGGGTCCTTCGACTATGTGGGCGCCATCCTGCTGTCCGGCGCCCTCACCGCCCTGCTGCTCGGCATCTCCAAGGGCGGATCCTGGGGCTGGACCAGCACCGAGACGCTGCTCACCTTCGGCGTGAGTGCAGGCGTGTTCGCGATGTGGACGCCCTGGGAGTTCCGCTCCCGCCAGCCCCTGGTCGACCTCCGGGTCAGCCTGCGCCGCTCCGTGCTCATGACCAACATGACCGCGGTGCTCATGGGGTTCGCCATGTACGCGAACATGCTCTCCACCATCGAGATGCTCGAGATGCCGGCGGTGACCGGCTACGGCCACGGGCTCAGCAGTCTCGAAGCCGGCCTGGCCATGATCCCCACCTGCCTGACGATGGTGGTGCTGGCTCCCGTGTCGGCGAGGATCACCCACCGCTTCGGCGCCAAGACGACGCTCATCACCGGAGCGCTGATCATGGCGATCGGCTACGTCGCGCGCATCTTCATGCATGACACGGTCACCATGATCGTGATCGCTGCGGTCATCGTGTCGGCCGGCACGGCCGTGTCCTTCGCAGCGATGCCCATCCTCATCATGGGCGCGGTGCCCGAGACCGAGACCGCGGCGGCCAACGGCCTCAACACCCTGCTGCGCAGCATCGGCGCATCCGTCTCCAGCGCCGCGATCGCCGGCATCCTGGCCGTGGTGACCCTGAGCGTCGCCGGCCGCAACCTGCCCTCGCTGGCCGCCTTCCAGCTCGTCTTCGTCCTGGCGGCCCTCGCCTCGTTCATCGGCGCCCTCATCGCCATGGCGATCCCCAAGGCCGAGTTCAACGATCTCGAGCCGATCGACCCCGACACCATCGCAGCGCTCACCCACACACATGAGGTCACGAAGTGAAATCGAACTCGCGCGAGCTCGTCCTCGATGCCGCCCGCCGGCTGTTCGCCGAGCGCGGGTACCCGTCGGTCACCATCCGCCAGATCGCGGCCGAGGCCGGGCTGTCGGCGTCCATGGTCATGAAGGTCGGCGGCAGCAAGGCCAAGCTCTACGAGGACGCTGCCCCGACCGACCCGGAGCCGCTGGACCCCGCGACCCCGCAGAGCGAGCTGGGCGTGGTGCTGGCCTCGCGCATCCTCAATCGACGAGCGACCGAGTCCTCGGACCCCTGGGTCCAGTCGGTCTTCCGCACCGCCGACGCCCCGAATCCCAAGGCCTCGCGCGAGGAGTTCCACGCCTGGGCCGTGCAGCACCTGACCAAGCTGCTCCCGGCCTCGCCCGAGCGCGAGCGCCGCGTGGAGCTGCTCACCTGCCTGATCCTGGGTCTCGCCGTCGGCCTGCGCACGCAGCGCCTGCTGGAGAACGACGACGACGCCTGGATCATCGCGACCTACGGACGCCTGATGCAGGAGGTCATCGACGGGGACGCAGCGCCTCGTTCTTCCTGAAGTCCCAACTGGTGATCTTCGACGGGGTGATGCGCAGCCAGGCGTGCCGGCCGTCGGGCGTGTAGGTATCGCTGTCGGCGTACTTGCGACCGAACGCCGCCTCCACCGGTGCCAGCTCGGCATTGGGCGTGGCCTCGCGCGGGACCTCGCCGACGACCGCAGTGGTGCCCTCGATCTCCACGCCATGCAGCTCGTGGAAGTCATGGCCGCCGTCGATGACGACCGCGATCCGCGGCAGGCGCTCGAGGTCGACCCAGCGCTGGCTCTGCACGATTGAGTTGAGCCACAGCGATGCGCCGTCCCAGACGAACCACAGCGGCGTCACATGCGGTGACCCGTCAGACCCGACCGTGGCGACGCGGCACACGCGTGCCTCCGCCAGGTAGGCATCGCGCTCGGCGTCAGTCATCGCGATGCGACGGCTGCGCTTCTGCTCCTTGAGCTCGCTCATGGCTAGCGTCCCTTCCACTCGGGTCTGCGCTTCTCGAAGAAGGCCGCGTTGCCCTCCTGCATGTCCTCGGAGGCCAGGATCGCCTCGACGGCGATGCGCGTGGCCTCCCAGCCCGCCTCGTCCTCGAGCACGAGCTGGCGGTTGATGGCGGCCAGGGTCTGCTGCACCGAGTGCGGCGACGCCTCGCAGATGCGCTCGGCCAGCGCCACGGCTGCGGCGCAGGCCTGCTCGGGCTCGGTCACTTCGCACACCAGGCCGAGCTGGAGGGCACGATGCGCATCGAGCACCGTGCCCGCGATGAGCATCTCGCGTGCCACGTTGATCGGCAGCGCGCGCATGGCGCGGAAGAGCGCGCCCGACGTCGCGATGACCCCGCGGCTGACCTCGGGCAGCCCGAAGCGCGCGGTCGTGGAGGCCACGATGAGGTCGCAGGCCAGGGCGATCTCGAACCCGCCGCCGAGCGCATTGCCCTCGACGGCCGCGATGAGCGGCTTGCGGCGCTGGCGCCGGATCAGCCCGTACTCGCCGCCCCGCTCGGTCGCGCGGGCATCCCGCGAGCTGATGTCGGTGCCGGCGGAGAACATCGTCGGCGTGCCCGTGATGACACCGGCCCACAGCTCAGGGGTGTCGTCGAGCTCGTTGAGCGCGCGGTCGATGCCCTCCGTGATCTCCGCATTGATCGCATTGCGCTTCTCAGGACGGTCGATGGTGATGACGAGGATGCGTCCTCGTTGCTCATGGCGCGCAGTCACGTCGGCAACCCTAGGGCGGTGACCAGCTGCACAGCGGCGATCACCGGAAATGACTGACCCCCCTCAGTGCCCGTCGGTAGTGTCAGTCACGCGCCTCGGCGCAGCCTTCGGGCATGGGACCGCAGGAGCGAGGTGGACGCGTGACGCAGCTCGATCACCTGCGCGCACGCGTGCGCGCCTTCCTCGCCGAGGAGCTCGCCGAGCGTCGCTTCACCCCACACTGCGACTCATGGCTGGTGGGCAACGACCGCGCCTTCAGCCGACGCCTGGGGGCACAGCACCTCATCGGGCTCATGCTGCCCACGGAGTTCGGCGGCGGTGGCGGTGGCGTTGCCGATCGCCTCGTCGTCAGTGAGGAGCTGCTCGCCGCGGGCGCGCCGGTTGCGGCGCACTGGTTCGCGGAGCGTCAGTTCGCACCCTCCCTGCTGCGCCACGGCACGAGCGCCCAGCAGCTCGAGTGGCTGCCGCGGATCACCGGGGGCGAGGCCTGCATCGCCATCGGGCTGAGCGAGCCCGATGCCGGCTCCGACCTCGCCGCCGTGCGCACGCGCGCCGTGGCGTCCGAAGGCGGCTGGCGCATCACCGGCACCAAGATCTGGACCAGTGGCGCGCACCTCGCCGATGCGATGGTCGTGCTCGCCCGCACCGGCGGTGAGCGGCATGCCGGGCTGACGCAGTTCATCGTGCGCCTGCCGAACCCCGATGTCACGGTGCGGCCCATCCGCCTCATCAGCGGCGAGCATCACTTCAACGAGGTCAGCTTCACCGAGGCGTTCGTGCCCGACGCCGATGTGCTCGGGGAGATCGGCAACGGCTGGACCCAGGCGATGCAGGAGCTCGCCTTCGAGCGCGCCGGACCCGAGCGGTACCTGTCGACCCTGCCGCTGCTGCAGGCCATGGTCGAGGGCCTTGGCCCCCAGCCGGCCGACCCCGGCGCCGTCGGCCGGATCATCGCCGACATCTCGACCTTCCGCGTGGTCAACCAGCGCGTCATCGAGCACCTCGCCGCAGGCGACACGGCGGCCATCGACATCGCGATGCTCAAGAGCTCAGCGACCGCATTCGAGCAGCGCTCCGTCGCAGTCGCCCTCGACCTCGCAGCCGATCCGGGCCGCGTGTCACCACCATCCACTGAGGCAGCGACACTCCTGCGCGAGTCGCAGTTCCAGGCGCCGGGCTTCACCATCCGCGGCGGCACCAACGAGGTGCTGCGCGGCATCGTCAGCAAGGGCCTGCTGCGATGAGCGCCCTCGACTGGGATCGCACAGAGACCCGCGTCGCGCTGCGCGAGTCGCTCGCGGACATGCAGGCGCGCGCCGGTTCCGGCCTGCTCGAGCACCTGATCGACGCCGAGATTCCCTGGATCGGCATCAGCACCCATGACGGCGGGGCAGGCGGTGACCTCGGCGACGCCGCGATTGCCGTGCGCACCCTCGCGACGATGGAGCTCGACGCCCCCATCGCCGAGACCGGCCTCGTGTGCGGCTGGGCTCTCGCCAGCTGCGGCCTGCAACTCGAGCGGCAGCTCATGGCACCCGCCTTCGAGCTCGGCACCTCGCTCACCGGCATCGCGGTCGATGGGGTCGTGCGGGTGTCAGGTCACGTCGACGAGGTCCCGGGTGCCTTGGCCGCACAGGCGATCATCACGACCGTCGAGATCGATGGGGTGCTGCAGCTGTGCGCCGTTGCGATCGCCGATGCAGCCGTCACCAGCACCGTGAATCTCGCCGACGAGTCGCGTTGCTCGCTCACCTACGTCAGCGCGCCAGTGGTCGCTTCGGCTCCCCTTGCGGCAGGCCTGACGCGCTTCGACCTGCTGGCCCGCCTCGCGCTGGCGCGCGCCATCCAGTCCTGTGGAGCGCTCACCGAGCTGCGCGATCTCACCATCGGCTATGCGCGCACCCGCGAGCAGTTCGGCCGGCCGCTGTCCGATCTCCAGGTGATCGCGCAGATGCTCGCCGAGCTCGCAGAGCTCACGCTGTCGGCGCAGGCCGCAGTCGCCGCAGCAATCGAGCGCCCGGGCACCTGGCAGTCAGCCATCGCGAAGTCGGTCACCGGACGGGCGGCCCGCCGGGCAGCGGCGCTCGCGCACCAGGTGCACGGCGCGATGGGCATGAGCCAGGAGTACCCGCTCGGCCGGCTCACCACGCGCCTGTGGTCCTGGACCGAGGAGGCCGGTCGGCCCGAGCTGTGGGAGGCCTGGATCGGCGAGCAGTTCCTCCTGCAGTCGTCACCGGTACTTTGGGACACCGTGGTCAACGGCGTGCGAGGGGAGTCAGCATGAGCGACGAGGTGCTCTACGACGTCCGCAACGGCGTGGCCGTGCTGACCCTGAACCGCCCTGAGCGCCGCAATGCGTTCACCATGACGCTGATCCACCGCTGGGCTGACCTGCTCGAGGCCGCGAACGCCGATGACGCGGTGCGCGCGATCGTGGTGACGGGTGCGGGTGGCGCGTTCTGCGCCGGCATCGATCTCGACGTGCTGGCATCACTCGACCCTTCAGCGCTGACCCGGCGCGACTTCCTCACCGACGAGGTCCACCGCGTCGCACGCGCCGTCGAGCGCAGTGACAAGCCGATCATCGCCGCCGTCAGCGGTGCAGCAGTCGGTGCCGGGATGGACATGGCCCTCATGTGCGACATGCGCATCGTCGGTCCTTCGACCTCCTTCGCCGCCTCGTACGTGCGCCTCGGCCTCGTGCCCGGCGATGGGGGCTGCTACTACCTGCCGCGGCTCGTGGGTGTGGCCAAGGCGCTCGAGCTGCTGCTCACCGGCGATGCCGTGAGCGGCACCGAGGCCGCGGCCCTGGGCCTGGCCAACCACGTGGTGGCCGACGATGAGGTGCTGCCGTTCACCGTCGCCCTCGCCGAGCGCATCGCGGCCCAGCCGCCGATCAGCGTGAAGCTGATCCGACGCACCGTCTACCAGTCGCAGGACATCGACCTGCGCACGTCGCTCGATCTCATCGCCTCGCACATGGGCGTGATCATGACGACCGACGATCATCAGGAGGCCCTGGCGGCATTCCGCGAAAAGCGCCCGGGCACCTTCACCGGAAAGTAGCCTTCGCAGGACTCGCGACCGAGAGAAGGCCCTGATGGCTCGCACCCTGGAAGTCCTGCGCCACGGACACGTCAACCAGTTCTGCAGCGACTACGACGCACTGCTCGACTTCTACCGAGGCACCTTCGACTCCCCGGTGTTCATGGAGTTCGGCACGCCGCAGTTCGGCGCGCGCAATGCGCTCTACGTCGCTGGCGCCGCCTGCTTCGAGGTGTTCTCGCCGACCGATCCCGATCAGGCGATCGGTGCCTGGATCGCCCGCTTCGGTGAGCGCTGGCACTCGCTCGAGTGGACCGTGCCCTCGCTGGAGGAGGCCATCGCGATCGTCGAGGAGCGCGGCATCCGCATCACCGACCACGTCCCCGGTGAGTACATCTTCGTGCACCCGCGCGACTGCCACGGACTGTCGCTCGAGCTCACCACGCACTTCTTCGAGCACGACCCGCGAGGGGAGGCCGACTGGGATCCCGCGATCGGCGCTGGCACGAACCCTGTCGGCATCAGCGGCGGGCCCACGGTGACCCTGTGCGTCCCTGATGCTGCTGCGTCGGCCGCGTGGATGTGCGATCTCACGGGTCGTTCCGTGGCAACGGCGCACGTCGGCACCGCGCGCGTCTCGTCCGCGATCGACTTCGACGACCATATCGTCGAGTTCGTGTCGCCGACCGACGCTCCCGAGGACGCAGGGCTGGCACAGGCGCTCGCCAGCCGCGGCGCCTCGATCTACGCCGTGACCCTGCCCGTGCGCTCGCTGGACGCGGCCGCGCTTGAGCTCGCTGCCCGCGGCGTCCGCACGACACCCGCCGGCTGGGACCAGCACCGGCTCATCGCCATCGACCAGGCCCAGAGCGGCGGCGCACTCCTGCGCCTGCGCGAGGCCGCCCGCATCTAGTCGACCGGATCGGAGCTGCGCATGCCCGCCTCACTGCAGATCAACAAGCTCGTGCACATCAACCAGGTCGTGCGCGACCTCCCCAGCGCGAATGCGTTCTACGAGGACGTGTTCGGCGCCGCGGTCTACTGGCAGGGATACGACGAGACCGAGCGCCGCGACGCCTCGCTGTTCCTCATCGGCGACACCTGCATCGAGCTCTTCTGCCCCGCGGATGATCAGTCGCTGCTCGGCGCCGGCCTTGCGCGGTACGGCGAGAGCTTCCACTCCTTCGAGTGGCAGGTGCCCGACCTCGACGAGGCCCGCACGGTCATGGATGAGCGCGGCATCCGGCTGACCACCTTCGTGCCCGGCGGGTTCTTCATGACGCATCCCAAGGACACGCACGGCATGCTCCTGGAGATCTGCCCGCTCGAGATGGGCGGCGACCTGCGGCTCGAACCCGACTGGTCGCCTGCCTTCTGGGCCGATGAGCACCCCATGGGCATCGAGCGGCTCAACTGCCTGAGCATCGCCGTGCGCGACCTCGACACTGCGC
Organism: Candidatus Nanopelagicales bacterium; assembly: GCA_028688835.1. Lineage (GTDB taxonomy): Bacteria > Actinomycetota > Actinomycetes > S36-B12 > S36-B12 > UBA11398. The sequence goes on from JAQTXL010000002.1 coordinate 32,663, forward strand.
TGGACTTCGCCGTGGGCATCACCGGCGGCAGCGTCGCCTACCGCGAGGACCGGCCGCAGGTGCGGGCGCAGGCCGCTGGGGTGTGGGTCAGCGACCACATGATCGAGCTCATCAGCCCCACCGGCGACGACGGCGCGGTCGCCGAGTACATCGCCGCCGTCGGGCCGCGCATGCGCTCGGTCGACTTCCGCGTGCGCAGCGTCGACGCGGCCCGCGCCCACCTCGAGTCGCGCGGCCTGCGCGTCATCGACGGCGACCAGCCGGGCCAGATCGCGCTCGACCCGCGCGACAACCACGGCGTGCTGTGGCAGTTCGCCGAGCGCACGATGCCCGGCGACCCGCGCGGCTGAGCGCTCATCCACAGGCGGCCGCATCCGCCGCGATCCTTACCCAACCCTGACATTCACGGGTTTGAGTCCCGGCAACCCGAGGAATCCTCCTGAGTGACGGCGCAAGCCGACAGGAGGAGGAACCACCATGAACCGCATCGCACTGCTGGCCTCAGCAGCACTGGCATCCGCAGTCGTGTGCAGCACGACACCGGCCATGGGCGCGACCATCGCCCAGGAGCCCGCACCGGCGGTGATCGCCGTCGACCAGACGCCGGCGATCACGCAGGTCCTGGCCAATCGCATCAACGCCATCACCGTGTCCGGAACCGACAGCGGCATCGTCGCCGTGAGCGCCGCCGGGCACACCACGCGCACCGCTCGCGTGCGTGCCGGCCAGTCCGTCACGATCACCGACCTCGATCCCGGCTACCGCTACACCGTCACCCTCGACGGCCGCCGGATCGGCTTCGCCACCCCAGTCGCCCAGGTCGGCGCCGCGACGGGGCTCAGGGTCGAGACCACCGACGTCGCCGGCCAGGCCCAGCTCACGTGGGGCCACGTCGTGAACAAGGGCGAGGGCGTGCCCGTGTCGTACACGGTCGCCGCGGTCACCTCGGCCAGCAGCACTCCCGTGACCAAGGCAGTCACCACTGATCTGCACGCGACGCTGAGCGGCCTGAACCTCAATGAGCGCTACACCTTCACGGTGACCCCGGCCAACTCAGCCAGCACCGGCCGCGTGTCCACCGCGACCATGCATCAGACCCTCGCGCAGATCGCTGGTGTCACTGGGCCGCAGTCGGCTCCCGTGCCGGTCGCAGCGCCGGCACCTGCGGCCCCTGCCGCCGCGCCCGCGCCCGCTCCCGCAGCTCCCGCCGCGCCGGCCACGCGCACGATCGAGGTGTGCCCGGCTGGCTACGCCGACGCCGGCGCGGTCTGCCAGAAGTCGCTGCCCTACACGTTCCATGCCGTGACGCTCACGAGCCCCTACACCTACCACCAGGCGTTCATCCAGACCGGTTCGCATGTCGACTACTCGGCCAGCCCCAACGGCGGCACCTACTACGCGGCCGACCAGTGGAACCCCAATGACGGCAGCGCTGCCGGCTACTACGCGGTCATCCCCGACGGCTACACGACCAGCGTCAAGGACGCAGCGCCCAGCGGGTGGACCGACAGCGGCACGGCGTGGGTGCGCACCGACCAGGTGAAGGACGCCGCTCCGGCGGGGTACACCGACAGCGGCACCGCGTGGGTCGCCACCGCAGCGAAGGTGACGCAGGCGGTCCCCGCGTAGCACGAGCACCGGCAGGTCCCACTCGCCCTTGGGCGGGTGGGGCCTCGCTGTGCTCGGCTAGCCTGCAGGGATGCGCCCTGCCCTGCTGAGCCCCGACGAGGTCGTCGCCGCCCTGAGCGCCCTGCCCGCATGGCAGCAGTCAGGCGTCACGATCACGCGCACGTACACCGGTGACAGCTTCATGGCGGTCATCGCGTGGGTCGTCGCCATCGCCGACGCGGCCGAGCGCCTCGACCACCATCCCGACCTCGACATCCGCTGGACCTCGCTGCAGGTGACGCTCAGCACCCACGACCGTGGCGGTCTCACCAGCCTCGACTTCACCCTCGCTGCGCAGATCGACGCGATCTGCCGCTAGGTCACTGCCCGGCAGCGGCTCGTTCGAGCGCGGCGATGTCGAAGCGCGTCATCGTGAGCATCGCCTCCTGGACGCGCCCGCCCACGCCCGGGACGTCGCTGCTGAGGAGGCTGAAGAGCACATCGGGCACGATCTGCCAGGTGACGCCGAATCGATCAGTGACCCAGCCGCACTGCATCGGCTCCCCGCCCTCCGACAGGGCGCTCCACAGCCGGTCGATCTCCTCCTGCGAGGTGCAGGTGACCATCCACGATGTGGCCGGATTGAGCAGGTAGTGCGGCCCGCCGTTGATGGCGTGGAAGACCTGGTCGCCGATCGAGAACGACACCGAGAACACAGGGCCGTCCGCTGAGGCACGCTGCACATTGAGCACCTGGGCGTCCTCGAACAGCGACACATAGAAGTCCATGGCCTGCTCGGCCTGGGTGTCGAACCAGAGGAAGGGCACGATCTGCGTCATGTGCGCACGGTACTCGCCCACCCGCCGGCACAGCCCTCGCTAGTGTTGCCGACGATGTGCACGCCGCGGGGCACAGGACAGGAGTCGTCACGTGAGGCTTGCAGCAAGGTCGTCGATCGCACTCCTGGCCGCCTCGATCGTCGCGGTCGGCGCGCTGGCTGGCTGCTCCGGCGCGAGCTCGTCACTGCAGGCCGACCCTGACCCTGTGCCCTCGACCCTTGCCGGGGGCGACCCATCGACGTGGACACCTGTCGAGATCACGCCGGGGATGAACGGAGGGCTCATCCAGCTGCGCATCGGCCAGGCGGCCCGATTCACCGGACTGCCGGACGGCGGGCCGGTCACCATCGAGTCGTCCGACCTGCGGGCCGTGGTCGACGTCCAGCCGACCGATGCGGCAGGCGTGACCACGGCCGCCGGCATCACCGCCGTGGGAGCCGGTGCAGCGCATGTGATCGTGTGGTCCGGACCGCTCACGGACGCCGACACCGTGCCACTGGCCAACTACGTCGTGCAGACCTTCCCCGCCGATGCCTCGCAGGCCAGTCCCGGCGTTCCTGCTCCGGTGGGGCTCACGGACTCCAGCACGACGGTCGCACTCGCGCCCGGGCAGATCGCGATCTTCACTCAGGTGCCGGCGTCGCCGCAGGCCAAGGTCGAGAGCAGCAACGACATGGTGGTCATGATGCTGCCGCAGAAGCCCGGAGCAGCACCGGCGCTCATCGCCGTGGGCCCCGGTGATGCCAAGGCGGTCGTCACCAACGACAGCGGCACCAAGCAGGCCGCCGCCTCCCTCGCAGTCAGCTGAGTCGCGAAGGCGTCTCAGCCCCTCGGGACCCGCGGACGGAAGAGCGACTCCTGGACCAGCTTGGCGACCAGCGCACCACGGGCGTCGTACATATCGCCGGAGTACAGGCCCCGGCCACCGTGCAGCGACTCGCCGTGCAGCTCCATGAACAGCCAGTCATCGGCCCGGGCATCGCGCATGAACCACAGTGCATGATCCAGGCTGCTGAGGGCGACATCGTCGCGTCGCGGCACCAGGCTGAACAGTCCGGTGAACATGTCCGAGATGTAGGCGACGACGCACGCGTGCAGCAGCGGGTCGTCGCCGAGATCGACGGAGGCCTTCGCCCAGACGCGGCGGATCATGTGATCCCTCGCCCCGTCCTCCGGATCGCGATAGACGATGTCGAGCGTGCGTCCCTCGAAGTCTCGGCACGCCGGGTCGTCAGGCGCGGGCACCGCGGGCAGGGCCACGGACTGCACATCGGGACCTTCCTCGACGACATGGAAGGAGGCGCTCATCGTCAGGATCTCGCGACCGTCCTGCATCGCGCTCACGGTGCGGGCGGAGTAGGCGCGGCCATCACGATCACGATGCACGTGGTAGTCCACCGCCTTCAACGGATCGCCTGCGCGCAGGAAGTAGCAGTGCAGTGAATGCGGAACGCGCCCATCGGGGACGGTGCGCCCGGCAGCGAGCAGCGCCTGCGCGGCCACCTGGCCGCCGTAGAGATTCATCGGATCGTCGAAGACCGTGCTTGCCCGATGGACGTCAGGCGCGATCTCCTCGAGCGTCAGCAGGTCGAGCAGGCGGGGCAGGGGGGTGCTGATGATGTCCTCCGTTGCGTGTTCGGCGCCGCGATCGGCTGCCGACTCCGGCGAAGGCTACCAACGTCGTGCGCAGCAGCCCGGATGCTCCAGTCGAGGTCAGCCGGCGTCGCCGCCGCGGACGCGATCCTGAGGCCGACGGCGGCGCAGCACCCAGAACGACGCGGCCAGGAGCACTGCCGGAATCGCATTCCAGCGCTCAGCCGGCGTCGGCGAGATCGCATTGACGAGTGCGCTCAGGACATAGATCACCACGGCGCCGATGCTGATCACCGATGAGGTGCGCGACCACGCTCCGTCACGCACGAGCAGCAGCCAGGCGAACCAGACCTGGGCGAGCATGAGGACGAACATCAGCGCATACAGGACGCGGATGCCCGAGGGAAGCGTCGTGAACTGGCCGCCGGCGACATGCTCGAGGATCCATGGCGCATTGAGGGCGGCACCGCCGACCAGCACGAGGTTGCCGAGGGTCGCGACGACCAGGACGACGAAACTCGCGCGCCGCAGGCCTGTAGGTGTGGCTGGCATGGGAGCAGCCTCCCATGCGCTCGAGTCTCAGCGCCTGCTCATCCGTTCAACCTGGGCCTGGATGCCCGCACGCACGGCATCGGAGGTCCAGGATGCCCGCACCTCCTCGGACAGGCCTGCGGGCACTGCCGCGATGGCCGCGAGCGCACCTGCCTGCAGCTGCCGCTTCATCTGCGCATAGGTGACCATTGGAGCCTGCGCCAGCGCCTGGGCTCGCGTGACTGCCGCATCCACCAGGGACTCGCGCGGGTGCACCTCGTCGATCAGCCCGATCGCCAGCGCCTGATCGATGTCGACGGCCACGCCGTCGAGCAGATGTCGCTGGAGTCGCGCACCGAGCACGTGCCGGGAGATCTCGATCAGCACCGGCGGGATGGGCACCCCGACCTGGAGCTCGGGAAGGCCGATGACCCCGTGCGACATGAGGCGCAGGTCGGCCGCGATGGCCAGGATCGCGCCTCCGGCGATCGCCGGCCCGTCGACGGCAGCGACCACAGGACGATCGGACGTGAAGATCGCCAGCGAGACGCGCTCGAGCTCGACGAGCAGGGCCTCGGCGTAGCCGAGGTCAGCCGCAAGGAGCGCACGCAGGTCGAGGCCGGCCGAGAAGGCACGGCCATTGCCGGTGATCACGATGGCCGCAGCGCCATCGACCGTCGCGAGCACTGCGCCCAGCTCGCTCAGCAGCTCGACGTCGAGGGCGTTGACCTTGCCGTCATCGATGCGGATGAGCCCGACGCGGTCGCGCTGCTCGAGAGTCACCCGTGCTGGCATGCTGCGCCTCCCACTGCTGTCACGCTGCTGATGTCGCGCAGGCCGCGCATCAGACGAGCAGCGCCTTGAACTCGAAGAACTCCTCGAGCCCGTGCCTGCCGAGCTCACGGCCGATGCCCGACTTCTTGTAGCCGCCGAAGGGTGCGCTGGCATTGAAGGCGCCGCCGTTGATGGCCACCTGTCCCGTGCGGATCCGGCGTGCGAAGGCGATCGCCCGGTCGCGGTCAGCCGACCAGACCGCCCCTGACAGGCCGAAGGCGGAGTCATTGGCGACATCGAGCGCCTCCTGCTCGGAGTCGACGGGGATCACCACGAGCACCGGCCCGAAGATCTCCTCCTGGGCGATCGTCATGCCCGACGTGACATCGGTGAAGATCGTCGGCTGCACGAAGTAGCCCGCGCCGTCGGGGCGCTCGGGCCCGCCGGCCAGCACTCGCGCACCCTCCGCGATGCCGGACTCGATGTACCCGATCACGCGATCGCGCTGCGTCTCGGACGCGAGCGGGCCAAGGCGCGTGCCGTCGGCGAAGGGGTCGCCCGGAGTGAACTTGGCGACGGCCTTGGCAAGCAGCTCCTCGACCTCTGCCAGCTGCGACCGCTGCACGATCAGGCGCGTGAGCGCCGCGCACATCTGGCCATTGTTCGTGTAGCAGGAGCCCAGGGACACATTCACCGCACGGCCGAGATCAGCGTCGTCGAGGATCACGGTCGCAGACTTGCCGCCGAGCTCGAGGGACACCTTCTTCACATCGCGCATCGCCAGCTCGCCGATGCGTGTGCCTGCACGGGTGGAGCCCGTGAAGCTCACCATGTCGACGAGCGGATGCATGACAAGCGCCTCGCCCACGACGGGGCCAGTGCCGCACACGAGATTGGCGACACCTGTGGGCAGGCCGACGCTGTCGATGATGTCGAACAGCGCCACCGCCGACAGCGACGACAGCTCGGCCGGCTTGACCACGATGGTGCAGCCCGAGGCGATCGCCGGCGCGAGCTTGGCCACGATCTGGTGCAGGGGGAAGTTCCAGGGCGTGATCGCCGCGACGACGCCTACGGGCTCGCGCTCGACCATGAACTGCCCGCAGTCCTCGGTGAGCTCGAGCGCATCCATCGCGTCGGCAGTCGACCGGAGCACCTGCAGGGCAAGCCCCACCTGGATCGCACGCGAGATGGCGATGGTCGTGCCCACCTCATGGCTCGAGAGGGCCGCGAGCTCCTCGGTGCGCGACTCGACGCCGTCGGCGATGGCGCGAAGCGCTGCGGTGCGCACCGCGACCGGGGTTGCGCTCCAGCCTGGGAAGGCGGCAGCCGCTGCACGCACGGCAGCATCGACCTGCTGCTCGGCTGCAGCAGTGATCACGCCGACGACCGTGCCATCCGCTGACGAGCGGATGGTCAGCTCATCTGCACCGCCACCGTCGCTCCAGGCTCCATCGATGTACACGCCCTGACGAGTTCCCATGCTTCGCACTCCTCGGTCCGCGCTCGGGACAGCCCTCGATGGCGGTGCACCGACGCTAGTCGCAGCGTCGGGCACAGGCCAGCGGAATGGACTATTTGCGCACGTTGATGAAGTCGAAGCCGCTGCCGCGGGCTGCTGTGGCCGTCGAGGTCGGGTAGAAGCGCGCGGTGATGCGCGTACGGCCGGCCGGCCAGTTGCTGGGCGTGATCCAGGTGGTGGAGATGACGCCGTTGATGGCCCGCAGTCCCGTGACCACCGACTTCACCGCGCCGCCCTTGTAGGTGACGTTCACCAGGCCCGCTGCCGTCGAGGGACTCAGCGTGATGGTGATGGTCGTCGTCTTGCCGCGCTTGGTCCGTGCCGCGGCGGAGACCGTCACGACTGTGGCCGCTGGCTTGACTGCTGCCGTGCTGGTCGGCGTCGGGGTCGGCGTCGGCGTCGCGGTCGGGCTGACAGCGCCGCCGACCGAGATCAGGTTGCCCGTCACGCCGGTGACGGCGCCGTTGAGGTTGGCGGCCGACACCGTCGCTCCGATGAACTTGCCCGAGTCCGCGGTGGTCACGACGTAGGTCGACGCGGTCGAGCCGGTGATCGGCGCGCAGCTGGATGCAGCATTGGTCGTGCAGCGGACCCACTGGTAGGTGTACGCGGTCGGCTCATAGGCCCAGGTGCCCGACGTCGAGGTCACGGTGGCGCCGACAGCAGCAGTCGTCGGGGTGACCGCCGGCGCGGTGACCATGGTCGGGGTCTGGCCGGACAGCACGCGGGCAACCTGAGCGGTGCCGCTCTGGGCGACCCACATGTTGCCGTCCGAGCCCTGCGCCAGGCCTGTGGGCTTGCTGCCCGCGGAGAGCCCGTAGGACGCCTGCAGCGAGCCGGCCGCAGTGAGCACCGCCACCTGCGAGGTGCCGAAGAGCGTGACCCACATCGTGGGCCCGGGGCCCTGGGTCAGCCACAGCGGCTGTGAGCCCGAGGGGAGGCTGATCTCGAGGACGGTGCTGCCCTGCAGCTGGGCGATCTTGTTGGAGCCGTACTCGGCGATCCACAGCGTCGAGGACACCGTCGTGATGCCGAAGGGCCTCGACCCGGCGGACAGCGGGATCTCGGTCACTGCGCCCGATGAGGTGATGCGACCGATCTTGTCGGTCGCGGACTCCGTGAAGTACATGTCGTTGCTGCCGGTCGGGCCGGCGACGATCCCGTAGGGCATGGACGCCGCGGTCGGGATCGCGAACTCCGTGATGGTGCCGGTGGTGGTGATGCGACCGATCTTGTTCGCCGCCTGCTCGGTGAACCACAGGTTGCCGTCAGGCCCCGGTGCGATGCCGAAGGGCTCAGCGCCGGCGGTGGGGACCGCGAACTCGGTGATCACGCCAGCGGTGGTGATGCGACCGATCTTGTTGCCGGTCTGCTCGGTGAACCACAGGTTGCGGTCCGAGCCGACCGTGATGAACCGCGGGGTCGATGCCGCGGTCGGCACCGGGTAGTTGGTGACGGTGCCCTTGGCGTCGACCTTGGAGATCGAGTTCGCGGCGCCGTTGGCCACCCAGATGTTGTTGTCCGGGCCGAGCACGGTGCCGTACGGGGTCGCGCCGGCCTGCAGCGCGAAGGCGGTCGCATCACCGATCGCCGCCTGGCCAGGGGCGGCCAGCCCCACGATCGACAGGGCGAGTGCGGTGACCAGGACGGTGGAACGGGACAGCATGCGAATCGACATGCCCTCACCGTACGAACGAACACCCGCGAGCCGCAGTTGCGACACCCCGGACCCGGGCATTGCGCGACCTGCCCGTGCCCGCGACAGCACCGCGCGCGGCCCGATCAGGTGAAGTCGAGCACGAGGCGACCGCGCACGCCACCTGCCTCGAGGCGCCGATGGGCCTCGGCGGCCTGGTCGGCCGGGAGCACATCGGCCACACGCAGCGTCAGCGTGCCGTCCTCGACCTGCTCCACCAGCCGGGTGAGCATCGCGGTGTCCTTGGCCGCGGTGGACACCAGGATCGGGTGCACCGTGATCCCCCGTCCGGGCTCGCCGTTCCAGCCGCGCACGACTGCCATGCCGCCGCCGTCGGCGAGCGCGGGCACCACGAGCGCACCCTGGATCGAGCCGTCGGCGAGGCCGTCGACGCCCTGGGGCACGAGGGCCCGGATCCCGGCCGCGACGTCGTCGCCGCGGGCAACGATCTCGGTGGCTCCGAGCGAGCGCACGAGCGCCTCGTCCTTGGGTGCGGCGTCGGCGATGACCCGCAGGCCCTCGGCGATCGCCAGCTGCACGACGTAGGCGCCGTAGGCGCCGGCGGCGCCGGTCACGGCCAGCACCTGGCCCGGAGCCAGTGCGAGCGCATCGAGGGTGAGTCGTGCGGTCGCGGCGTTCATGATGAGCGTCGATGCCGCTGCGAGGTCGACACCGGCGGGTGCGCGCACCACGCAGGCGGCCGGGAGCACGATCTGCTCGGCGTAGGCCCCTCCTGCACGTGAGGTCGGCAGGACCATCGCGACCACGCGATCGCCGACGGCCAGTCGGTCATCGTTGTCCGGCCCGATGGCGTCGATGACACCGGCCGCGTCCATGCCCGGCACGAACGGCGGCTCGGTGCGACGCATCCGGTCGGCCTGCGCCCCGGCACGGAACAGCGTGTCCGTGGGACTCACGGCCGCCGCGTGCACACGGATGCGCACCTGGCCCGGGCCAGGCTCCGGCTGGGGCACCTCGAAGACCTCGAGGCGCTCGGGACCGCCGAACTCCGCTACACCGACAGCACGCATGGGCATCCTCCTTGCAGGACGGGATGAGCAGACTCGCACACTGCCGCGCGCTGCAGGCGCGAATCCGCGCTTCGGCGCCGGCCCCGTCGTCCATCAGGCCAGGCGCGGGCCTCAGCGTTCGGCGGCGGACGTACCGGCGCCGACAGGGAGGTGCGGCGCATCCAGCGGAGCGGGAGGCGCCGGACGCTCGCCCACGACCCAGTGCGGGGCCTCGAAGAGGAATCGGCCCGCATTGCCGAGCGTGAGCCGGTGGACGACCAGGGCGATCATGACGAGGAGGGATCCCAGGACCAGCGGCGCGATCAGCTGGACCCACGCCAGCTCCAGGAACGCGAAGTCGCCGCGTCGCAGCACCGTCGACATGACGAGCAGCAGCGGGAACTGCACCACGAAGATGGGCAGGGTGCGGGCGCCGAAGTAGGTGCCGAAGCGGCGAGGACCCGAGTGCTGCACAAGCAGTGACGCCGCCATCACCCCAGCCACGATCCAGGCGAGCGAGATCGGCAGGAAGGTCTGCTCCCAGAGATCCGGCTGCGTGCTGCGCCACACGCCGAAGGCGACCACGACGACCAGGATCCCGGCGACCCAGCGCCACGACGCGCGATCGGCGATCCGGGTCAGGAGCTCCTTGCAGTAGGCGCCGAGGAGGAAGAACACCAGGTTCGTGACGATCGAGGTGGCCATCGACCCGGCGTCGATGTCGATGAGGAAGTCGCGGTTCCACTGGGCGACCATCGGGCGCAGCAGGTTCGGCGCCACGGCGAGCGCGAGCACCACCCAGACAGGCCAGCGACGGACGGCCTTGGCGACGATGAAGTAGAGCAGGAGCGCATAGAGGTACCAGTACCCGCTGCTGCCCAGCAGCAGCTCACTGGGGAACTTCAGCAGTGCCTCGCGCCACGGCGTGGCGAAGATCGCGGCAGCCGAGGCGAAGAAGATCGCACTCCACAGGACGTACAGGTAGGCCATGCCGAAGGTGCGCCGGCGCGAGAGCCGCCACGGGCGATTGATCGCCCCGGCGGCCAGCATGCCCGAGACGAGGAAGAACAGCGGCATGCGCATCGGCTCGAGGACCAGCATCGCGCTGTGCCAGGCCGATGACACGTCACCGTCAGGCGTCGCGGCATGCAGGTGCACAATGCAGTGGAAGAGCACGACGATGAGCACGGTCGTGCCCTTGACGAGGTCCATCCACTCGATGCGTGGACGGTGCGCGGGGTGATGCCCCTGCATCAGCGGTGCTCGACCATGATCGGCCCGGCTCAGCCGCTCTTGCGGCGATGCTCGCGCTTGCCGCCTGCAGCGCGGTTGGAGGCGTCCTTGGCTGACGCATTGGCGCCGCCCTTGGCCTGGCCGCCCTGATGGGACTTGTGCTTCTTGGCCTCGAGCGCGGCCTTGAACTTCTCCCGCTGGTCGTCGAGCTGGTCTTCAGGCATGCCCGAATCCTCTCATCAGGCCAGGGCTCCCGTCGCCAGCCGCCCGCCCGGTCGGCGAGCCGGACTCGGCCGACGACCCCACCGGCACCTCAGCCAGGTGCGGACTCGACCGGCAGGGTGCAGGCGACCGGGCCCCTGAAGAGCCGATGCCGGTTGCGTGCCACGAGGTCGTACACCTGCTCGCGCGGCCGGTCCGGCACTGCCGCGAGCGCACGCCCGACCAGGCGCCAGCGCGGCAGCAGGAGCAGGGCCTCGGCCACGGCGGCTCCGCCCTGGCAGGCCCGGTCGCCCCGGATGAGCACCAGGGCATCGCGCTGGGTCAGGCCCCGGAAGCGCGCGGCGCACGCGGCCCCGCGCTCCGAGTGCAGCGCCAGGAGCTCGACGTCCGCGTCGCGCGGAAGGCGGCGCTCCAGGAAGCGCATCGCTCGGCTGCACATCGCGCAGCCACCGTCGACCAGGACGATCGTCGAGGGCTGTGCAGGCATGGCGATCACGATACGCCCGCCTAGGATCAGAGCAGCACGAGAAGGAGGCTCACGTGAAGATCGGCATTCCACGGGAGATCAAGAGCCAGGAGTCGCGCGTCGCCATCACGCCCTCGGGCGTGCACGAGCTCGTGCGCAACGGGCATGTCGTGGTCATCGAGTCGGGCGCGGGCGAGGGCTCGTCGATCCCCGACCACGAGTTCACTGCAGCCGGAGCCGTGATCGAGCCGCGTGCGCACGATGTCTGGGCGCAGGCCGACCTCATCCTGAAGGTCAAGGAGCCCATCGAGGCCGAGTACCCGCTGCTGCGCCCGGGGCAGGTCCTGTTCACCTACCTCCACCTGGCCGCCTCACGGGCCTGCACCGATGCCCTGATCGCCAGCGGCTGCACCGCGATCGCCTACGAGACCGTCGAGCTGCCCAACCAGACGCTGCCCCTGCTCGCACCGATGTCGGAGGTCGCCGGACGCCTCGCCCCGCAGGTCGGGGCCCAGGCGCTCATGGCCGTCAACGGCGGTCGCGGCGTGCTCCTGGGCGGGGTGTCAGGCACCTATGCCGCCAAGGTCGTCGTGCTCGGCGCCGGCGTGGCCGGGATGAACGCCGCCGCCATCGCACTCGGCATGCAGGCCGAGGTGCTCCTGCTCGACCGCAACATCGCCAGGCTGCGCGAGATGGATGCGATCTACCAGGGCCACATGCAGACCATCGCGTCGAACGCGTTCGAGATCGAGCGCGCAGTGAGCGATGCCGACCTGGTCATCGGCGCAGTGCTGGTGCATGGCGCGAAGGCCCCCAAGCTCGTGAGCAACGCACTCGTCGCGCAGATGAAGCCCGGCGCAGTGCTGGTCGACATCGCCATCGACCAGGGCGGCTGCTTCGAGGACTCGCGACCGACCACCCATGCCGAACCCACGTACGCGGTGCACGACAGCCTGTTCTACTGCGTGGCAAACATGCCGGCAGCCGTGCCGCACACGTCGACCTACGCCCTGACCAATGTCACGCTCCCCTACGCCGTCGAGCTGGCCAACAAGGGGTGGCGGGCTGCGATGCTCGACGACCGCGCCCTGGCGCTTGGCCTGAACGTGCACGCGGGGGGCATCACCTACCCCGCAGTCGCCGATGCCTTCGGACTGCCGACCGTGACGCTGGAGTCCGCGCTGGTCGCGTGACCCATCGCCGCCGCTGCGGCCTCGCCGAGCACGCGGGCACTTCCCAAGCTTTCGACTGGAGCATCACAGGCTCCTCACAGGCAGGCACGCCACAGTTGCCGGCACGTCACCCCGCAACGAAGGAGTCCGTTCATGCTCATCACGACCACCAGGACGATCGCAGCCGCCGGACTCGGCGCCTGCCTGCTCATCGGCAGTGGTGCGGCCGCCTTCGCTGCGGATGCCACACCGACCCCGTCAGCCAGCCCCTCTGCCTCGGCGGCAGCAACGCCGACGCCGACGGGCACGGCCAAGCCCAGGCCCAGCGGCACGGCGACGCTGGATCCTGCGGCGCGACAGGCGCGGCAGGAGGCCCGAGCGGCCATCAGGGCTACCTTCAAGGCGGCCATCGAGCAGGCACGCGCCGATGCCAAGGCTGCGCTGGCCACGGCCACGACGCGCGAGGCTCGTCTGGCCATCCGGGCCAAGCACATCGCAGCCGCGCAGGCTGCGGTCGCTGCCCGTCAGGCTGCGATGACCGCGCTCATCCCGGGCTGGACCCCGCACGCCAAGAAGGCGGCGAGCTAGCCCAGCACGTTCGCCAGGTCAGCGCTGATCTCCTCCGGCGTGACTCCGGGCTCGTAGCGCTTGATCACGGCACCGTCGGGGCCGACGAGGAACTTCGTGAAGTTCCACTTGACCTCGTCGGTGCCGATGGTCTCGGGGCGCGTGCTCGCGATGTGCTCGTAGATGCGTCCGCTGTGGGGGCCGAAGTCGCCGGGGTCGGCCGCGCGCAGGTGCACGAACAGCGGATCGGCGTCGGGGCCGTTGACATCGATCTTGCGCATGATCGGGAACGTGACGTTGTAGGTGAGGGAGCAGAAGTCCTGGATCTCCTCATCGGTTCCCGGCTCCTGGCCACCGAACTGGTTGCACGGGAAGCCCAGGATCTCCAGCCCCAGATCGGCCTTGGCCTCATAGAGCGCCTCGAGGCCCTCGTACTGCGGCGTCAGCCCGCACTTGCTCGCCACGTTCACCACGAGCACGGTCTTGCCCTTGTAGGCGGCCAGCGACACCTCGCTGCCGTCGGCGGCGGTCACGGTGTAGTCATGCACAGTCGTCATGGAGGTCCTCACTCGGAATCTGGATCATCGGTGCAGCACAGCAACGCTGCAGCGCGGCCCGGTATTCCCGGAGCAGGCGGATCAGGCGTGCGACCCCGCGGACGGGTGTCTCAGAGCGTGACGATCTGGCGCTGGGCGCGCAGCGACATCACGAGGGCGATGATCCAGCCCACGATGGTCCAGCCCAGCAGCAGGTTGACCCAGAACACCGACCAGTGCCGCACATCGCGGACCGCGGCGATCGCCCACGGGAGCATGTAGCCCGCGCTGAGGATCGCGACGATGATCGCGACGACCTTGGTCGCCGTCCATGAGCGGTCGACGGACTCGACCGTGAACTCGCTCATGCCGCGTCGGTCTTGAACAGGCCGACGGCATAGGCACCGAGTGCTACCGCCCAGCCCACGGACATCACCATCGAGAGCGCATCACTGCTCACGTCGCCCATGAACGAGCTGCCGGCCCCGATGGCCACGATGATGCCCAGGATGCCGACGAGGTTGAGGCGGAACCAGCTGGCCGACTTGAGCCGGCGCGCGATCACGAAGATCCAGATGGCCAGGACGAGGATCGCCACGCCCCACACGATGTGCAGCGTCAGCAGCCACATCGGCTTCGAGTCGCTCCAGCCGCTGCCCGACTCAGGGGTCTCGAGCCAGAAGGTGTTGGCCATGCCCAGAAGGAACTCGATGAGCAGTGAGCCGATCATCATGAGCGCGAGCCTGCGCAGTCGCTCAGTGGACTCGAGCACCGTGGTTGTCGTCATGCCCCGAGGGTAGCCGCAGCGGCCGCCGCGACCGCGCATTGCTCAGGCGCGGATGCAGTCAGCGGGGCGGCTGACGCGACAGCCACTCCTGGAAGTCCCGCTCCTGCTCCTGGCGCCAGGCGCCGATCGCCTCCGCGAGCTCGACCGCGCTCATGTCCGCGAGTGCGGGGTAGGCGGCGAGCTCGGCCAGCAGGATCCGGCCGGCGACCTTCGCATCGGCCTCAGCACCGTGCCAGTCGTCCTCGCTCAGCTCGATGCCGTAGCGCTCAGCCGTCGGCTTGAGCCGTCGCTGGTTCTTGCCGCGGACGTACTTGTTCCACTGCTTGTCGATCACGTAGGCGCACACGTCGGTCAGCGCCGGCAGCGGCCCGAGGCCGATCCTCCGGAGGTTCGCATCGAGGATGGGCAGGTCGAAGTCGGACTTGAAGCACACCACCGGGAGGCCGCGCGACACCAGCAGCGCCCGGATGCCCGCCAGGCCGTCGGCCTGGTCGACACCATCGCGCTGGCTGATCTCGTCGGTGATCCCGTGCACCGCCGTCGTGACGGCCGGGATGGGGACGTCGACCTTGAGCAGCCACGAATGCTGCTCGACCGGCTCGCCCCCGACGAAGATGACGGCTGCAGCGGTGACGATGCGTGCGTCGGTGACATCGACGCCGGTGGTCTCGGTGTCGAAGGCGACGAATCCAGCATCAGCCCAGTTCGCCATGCGGGGGCTCCTGCACACGCTCGAGGATGAAGACGGGGATCTCGCGCTCGGTGCGCGCCTGGTAGTCGGCGTAGTTCGAGAAGGTCTCGACCGAGCGCTGCCACCAGGCATCGCGCTCTTCACCGAGGACCTGCCGTGCGATGTAGTCGTGCCGCTCGGGCCCGTCCTGGAGCTCGACGTGCGGATTGGCCTGCACGTTGTAGACCCACACCGGGTTCTTGCGGGAGCCGCCCTGCGACGCGACGATGGCGTAGACGCCCTCGTGCTCGACGCGCATGAGCGCGGACTTGCGCAGCTTGCCCGACTTGGCCCCGATGGTCGTGAGCACGATGACTCCGCGGCCCTCGGCATCGGTTGTTCCCTGTGTCCCGCCGGACGACTCGATCAGCGCGATCTGCTCGCGGACGAAGTCGACGGGGCTCGGCTCGTATTCACCCTGGAGTGGCATGGGGTCACGATAGCCACACAGGCCGACAGCCGCCGCCGAGCACGGCGATCGCCCTAGAGCAGGCCCCCGGCACGCTCGTCGGCGTCGCCGAACTTCTGGGCGACGTAGATCGGCACGATGCTGATGAGGACCAGGGCGGCCGCCACCACATTGACGATCGGCGCCTGATTGGGCCGGAACAGGTTCTGGTAGATCCAGATCGGCAGCGTCGTGATGCCCGGGCCGGCGGTGAAGGTGGTGACGATGATCTCGTCGAAGGACAGGCCGAAGGCGAGCAGGCCTCCAGCGATCAGTGCCGAGCGCAGCAGTGGGAAGGTGACCAGGCGGAACGTCGTGAACCCTCGGGCGCCCAGGTCGGCCGATGCCTCCTCGACACTGCCGCCCATCCGTCGCAGCCGGGCGATGGAGTTGTTGTAGACCACGACCATGCAGAACGTGCCGTGCGCCACGACGAGCGTCACGAACGTGAGGCCGCCGAGGTAGGACGTGAAGACATTGTTGAGCGCGATGCCGGTGACGATGCCCGGCAGCGCGATGGGCAGCACGATGAGCAGCGAGATCGACTCCCGGCCGAAGAACGCCTGTCGGCTCAGCGCAAGTGCCACCAGCGTCCCGAGTACGAGTGCGACGAGCGTCGCGCAGGCGGCGACGGCGATCGACGTCACGAAGGCCGAGCGCACCCCCTCATTGTCGATCGCCCGGCCCCACCATTCGGTGGTGAAGCCGCTCGGCGGCCAGGTCAGGCTCTTGTCGGCGCTGAACGAGTTCACCAGGATGATCGCCAGGGGAACGTAGATGAAGGCGCCGCCGATCAGGGCCAGCAGTGTGAGCACGAGCTTCGTGCCGCGCGAGAGGATCATCAGGCTCCTAGAGGCTGTCCAGCGCACCTGAGCGGCGGACCGCCATCAGGTACAGCAGCACGATGATCACGGGCAGGGTCGCCACAGCGGCAGCGAACGGGAGATTGGTGACATACGTCTGCTGCACGACGTTGCCCAGCATCTGCACCTTGCCGCCGACGATCTGCGCGGTGATGTAGTCGCCCAGGCTGAGTGAGAACGTGAAGATCGAGCCGGCGACCACCGACGGGAAGATCATCGGGATGACGACTGACCGGAAGGTCCGCCCGTTGCGGGCTCCGAGGTCCGCAGAGGCGTCGAGCAGTGAGGCTGGCATACGCGTCAGGCCCGCGTAGATCGGCAGGATCATGTAGGGCAGCCACAGGTACGTGAGCGTGATGACGATGCCGAACGTGCCGTAGCCCGGAGAGTCGACGCCGAAGGGCGTCAGCAGCCAGGCGATGACGCCGCTCTCGGGCTGCAGCATCGAGCGCCACGCGTAGACCTTCACCAGGTACGACGCCCACAGTGGCGTGAGGATCAGTGCCACCAGAAGCGGCTGCCATCGCGGAGTTGCGATGCGTGCCATGAAGAACGCGATGGGCATGCCGATGATCAGGCACAGCACGGTGGTGAGCAGCGCGATGACGATGGTGCGTCCGACAGTCTCGAAGTAGGCCGTCGTGGAGAACAGCGTGGCGAAGTTGTCGAGGGTGAAGGTGTGCACGACCTGACCGGTGAAGTCATCGATCGTGTAGAAGGCCGTGAGGAACAGCGCAGCAAGCGATCCCAGGTAGATGACGACCAGCCACGCCATCGGGGCTGTCAGCAGGCCGCCCAGCTTCAAGCTGGGATGCCGGTACCAGAAGCCCCGATGGGTGGCGGTCGTCGTCGTCATGACTGGTTCACTGGGAGGCGATCAGCTCCGCAGTGCACTCCAGGCTGTCGACCACTGGCTGTACGGGATGCACGTGACATCGGTGCGGCCATCGAGGCACGCGGTCGTCGGCGTGTTCCAGTAGTAGACGTCCTTCCAGTACTCCGTGTCACCTGCGTGATACGTCGTGCAGAAGTTCTTGTCTGCCGTGAGATCGCACGCCTTGGCATTCGACGGCGCCTCGCCGAACCACTCCGCCACGGCCGCGTTCGTCTTGGGCGAGGCGATGTGGTCGAGCCACTTGTAGGCGCAGTTGATGTTCGGCGTGTCCTTGGCGACCATCCAGGTGTCCGACCAGCCGGTCGAGCCCTCCTTGGGCTTGATGGCATCGACCTTCACTCCCTCGCTCTGCGCGAGATTGGCGATGACCTGCCACGTCGTTCCGGCCACGATGGAGCCCGTCTTGAATGCCTGGACCGACTTGAGGTAGTCGGACCAGTACTCGCCGACGAGCTCCTTCTGCTGCGTCAGCAGGGCGATGGCAGCATCGAACTGCGCCTGGTCGAGCGCATACGGGTACTTGATGCCGAGCTCCGGCTTGGTCGCCATGAGGTAGGTCGCAGCGTCGGCGATGAAGATCGGCGAGTCGTAGGCCGTGATCTTGCCCTTGTACTTCGAGTCGGGATCCCACGTGATGGCCCACGAGTCCGGAGCCGGCTTCACCTCGTTCGTGTTGTACATGAGCAGGTTCGCGCCTCGGCCGTGCGGGATGCCGTAGGCCACCCCGTCGACGCTGTTGAACTGCTGCATCTTGAGATCCGGGAAGATGTCGGCGTAGCTGGGCACCAGGTCGGTGTTGACCGGCTGGACGGTGTCACCGTAGATGAGGCGCAGCGAGGCGTCGCCCGAGGCGGACACCACATCCCAGCCACCGCCCTGCATGAGCTTCACCGCCTCATCGGAGGTCCCGAAGCTCTTGAAGTTGACCTTGCACCCGGTGTCCTTCTCGAAGTCGGTCACCCAGTCGACCTTGGGGTCGGTGGAGCCGTTCTCCACGTAGCCGGGCCAGGCCAGGATGTTGAGCTGGCCCTCGCCTGCGCCCACCGGCCCGGCGAATGCGGCGCCGCCAGGCGCAGCAGACGACGAAGAGCCGGGTGATGCACTGTCCGAACTGCCACCGCATGCAGCCGCGAGCAACGCGACTGACGCACCCACGGTCGCGACCTTCAGTAGACGTCTGGTCTTCACCTGCGTCCTCCTTCTGTCTCGTCCTTGCACCTGACCGGCCGGGCGGCCGCTCAGTTCACTGCGTATTCATGCTCCTGATCCCACAGGAGCGTCACGTGCTGCCCCCGCAGCGCAAGGGCGATCTCCGGATCAGAAGCCGTGTTCTGCTCGACGCACATGAGTGAGCCGCCATGGGCGAGATCGACGACGTAGCGGGTCGACATGCCCACGTAGACCACTTCACGCACCGTGCCGAGAGCTGCGCGCTCACCTGCGCCCGGGCTGACCTCGCCGCGGGCGATCCGGATCTTCTCCGGCCGGATCGACCAGCAGCCCGAACGTCCGAGGATCTCGAGGGCAGTGGCATCGCGCAGCAGGTTCGACGTGCCGACGAAGCTCGCCACGAACTCGGTGGCCGGATGCTCGTAGATGTCCATGGGCGTGCCGAGCTGCACGATCCGTCCCTCGTTGAACACGGCGATGCGATCGGACATCGTCAGTGCCTCGTCCTGGTCATGCGTGACGAAGACGAAGGTGATGCCCACCTCGCGCTGGATGTGCTTGAGCTCGAGCTGCATCTGCTCGCGCAGCTTGAGGTCGAGGGCGCCGAGCGGCTCGTCGAGCAGCAGCACCCTGGGCCGGTTCACGAGAGCGCGGGCGAGGGCGACCCGCTGGCGCTGGCCACCGGACAGCTGGGATGGCGCACGCTCACCGAACTCGCCGAGCCGCACCTCGTCAAGCGCCTCCTGGGCGCGGCGACGGCGCTCATCCTTGGCCACCTTCTTCACCCGGAGCCCGTACTCGACGTTCTCGAGCACGGACATGTGCGGGAACAGCGCGTAGTCCTGGAACACGGTGTTGACGTCGCGATCGAACGGCGGGCTGCTGGTGACATCACGGCCGGCCAGCTCGATGGTGCCGGCGTCCGGCCGCTCGAAACCGGCGATCATGCGCAGCACCGTGGTCTTGCCCGAGCCCGACGGGCCGAGCAGGGTCAGGAACTCGCCGTCGTCGACATCGAGGTCGACACCGTCGACGGCCGCGACCCGGCCGAACGACTTCCGCAGGCCGCGCACCCTGATCGCCTCAGTCACGCTCGCAGACTACTCACGAAAGGCGATGCAGCTGTCAAGGAACGCGAATCGTGCGACACGCACGCGAACGCACTAGATTCCGGATGCATGAAGGCCGCACGCGCACTGCTCCCCGTCTCGCTGCGGGGCTACAAGCGCGCCTGGCTGTCCACTGATGTCATCGCAGGCGCCACCCTGTCCGCAGTCGCGATCCCCGAGGTCATGGGCTACACGTCGATCGCCCAGACTCCCCTGGTCACCGGGCTGTACACGATCATCTTCCCGACCATCGTGTTCGTGCTGCTCGGCTCGTCGAAGCTGCTCGTCGTCGGCGCGGACTCCGCCACGGCCGCCCTGCTCTCCGCCGGCCTCCTCGGCGTCGGCATCGCCGGCGTCACGCCGAACTCGCCCGAGTGGCTGGCCTACTGCGGCGTCATCGCACTCATCTGCGCCGGCATGCTCGCCATCGCCCGCGTGTTCAAGCTGGGCTTCCTCGGCGACTTCCTGAGCGCCTCGGTGCTCATCGGCTTCCTGACCGGCGTCGGCGTGCAGGTGCTCTCGGGGCAGATCCCCGACATCCTCGGCGTCGCCAAGGGCTCAGGCAACTGGTTCGCCGTCCAGCTCGACTGGATCAAGGAGATCCCCAGCATCGACTGGTCGACCTTCGCGTACGGCCTGGCCACCATCGTGATCATCGTGGGCTTCAAGCGCTTCGCACCGAAGATCCCCGGCGCCATCATCGCCGTCGTGGCGCTCATCATCGTGTCCACCTTGACGCACGCCGCCGAGCATGGGGTCGCAGTCGTCGGCTCGGTGCAGGGCGGGTTCCCGCCGATCGGCCTGCCCCAGGGCATCAGCATGAACAACATGGCCTCGATCGTGGGCATCGCATTCTCGTGCTTCATCCTCATCATCGCCCAGAGCGCCGCCACCTCGCGGAGCTTCGCGATGAAGCACGGCGACCGCGTCGACATCAACCGCGACATCCTCGGCCTCTCGGGGGCGAACATCGCCGCGGGCCTCAGCGGCACCTTCGTCGTGAACGGAAGCCCGACCAAGACGCAGATCCTCGACAGCCAGAAGGGCCGCACCCAGGTCGCCAACCTGACGATGGCACTCATCGCCCTGCTGTTCACCATGTTCTTCACCGGGCTGCTCACCAACATGCCCAAGTCGGTCCTCGCCGGCATCGTCTTCCTGATCGGCGTCGACCTCATCGACATCGTGGGTCTGCGGCGCATCGCATCACGCCGACGGAGCGAGTTCATCATCGCGACGATCACCGCCGTGGTCGTGTGCGCGGTCGGCGTCGAGCAGGGCATCATCCTGGCCATCGTCGTGTCGATCCTCGAGATCATCCGACGCCAGTACAAGCCGAAGGACTTCGTGGTCGGCGTCAACAGCGCCGGTCAGCCCACGTACACGCCCAGTGCGCCCGGCAAGCAGAGCGAGCCCGGGCTCATCATCTTCCGGTACGACGCAGAGCTCTTCTACGCCAACGCCAATTCCTTCGTCGACGATGTCGAGAGGCTCATCGACGCCGCGCCCGCCCCTGTGCGATGGCTCGTGCTCGATGCCTCGTCGCTCGATGACATCGACTACTCGGCCGGCCTCGCACTGGGAGGCCTGATCGACTTCGTGCAGGCACGCGGCATCAAGTTCGCGATCACCCGCGCCGACCTCAACCTCACGGCCACGCTGCATCGCTACGACCTGCTCGACCGCATCGGACGTCCGATGATCTTCGGCAACCTCAGTGACGCCGTCGATGCCTTCCATCGGGATGCGAGCGCGCCGCATGAGTGACACGCAGTGCCGGAACGAGGCGCTCGAGCTCGGCGAGATCAAGAACACCGGCTATGAGATCTTCATCGCCGCACTCTCGGTGCTGTCGATCATCAACCTCGTGCTGCTCTACGTGCTTCGCGATCCCACGCTCGATGCAGTCCTCTACGTCATCAACATCCTGCTGACCCTCATCTTCCTGAGCGACTTCCTGTACCGGTTCTTCACGGTCGAGTCCAAGCAGCACTACTTCTTCAGGAATTTCGGCTGGGCCGACCTGCTCGCGAGCCTGCCGTTCCAGCAGGTGAAGATCCTCCGGCTCTTCCGGCTCGTCAAGGTCGGCCGGCTCCTCGAGGACAAGGGTGCCAAGGGCATCGCGCGGTCGCTCCTGCGCGACCGCGCGGGCAGTGCACTGCTGAGCCTGCT
>JAQTXL010000056.1 GCA_028688835.1 Candidatus Nanopelagicales bacterium
AGGAAGGCTGCGAAGCGCCCAGTGCCGCCTGCTCGCCCGATCGCCGTGAACAGCACCACGCGATCACTGGCAGCTGCCACGCGGGCGACTGCCGCGTCGTAGCGCTGCGCGAGGTCATCGAGGTCGGTGCCGCGCCGCAGCACATCATTGGGCCCGGCATGGAAGGTCGCCAGCGTCGGTACGAGTGCCGCAGCTGCATCGACCTGCTCGGCGACCACCTGGTCGAGCAGCTTGCCGCGCACCGCCAGGTTGGCGTACTCGACCTGCCCGTCGTGGCCTGCCTGGTCGGCCAGGGCCTGCGCCACGCGATCGGCCCAGCCGCGGTGGTGGCCGTCTGGGCGCAGCTCGTCGCACATGCCCTCAGTGAAGGAGTCGCCCAGGCACACGAGCCGGGTGGTGCTCACGTGGACCTCCGCGCAGCTGGGAGCGCACGTCGGTGTCGACCTGCGCGAGACGGCAAGGGTATCGACGCCACAGGTATCGGCATCGTGAGCCGGGCCGGGCCCGACACGTGGTCGACGGGCATCGCCGGCGGCCGAATCGCGCAAAGAATGGGATTCTGGTGATCTAGAACACTATTCTGCAAGGATCGTCGCGGTCAGGCCCGCGAGGGTGCAGGCGCGCGGCCACGGTTCCGGAAGGACTTCAGATGAGCTACCTCGACACCCTGTTCGACCTCACGGGCAAGGTCATCGTGATCACCGGTGGCAGTCGAGGCCTGGGGCGAGAGATGGCCTTCGGCTGCGCGCAGGCCGGCGCCGACATCGTGATCGCCAGCCGCAACCTCGAGAACTGCCAGAGCGTTGCCGACGAGGTCACCGCGCTCACGGGTCGCCAGACCATGGCCTACGGCCTGCATGTGGGCCGCTGGGATCAGCACGAGCCGTTCACCGACGCTGTCTACGAGCGCTTCGGCAAGGTCGACTGCCTCATCAACAATGCGGGCATGTCGCCCATCTACGACAGGAACTCCGAGGTGTCGGAGGCGATGTTCGACAGCGTGATGAACCTGAACTTCAAGGGGCCGTACCGGCTCACGGCGCTCATGGGCGAGCGGATGTACGACGCGGGCAGCGGCTCGATCATCAATGTGAGCTCCACGGGTTCGCTGCGGCCCGGCCCCACGATCATCCCGTATGCCGGCGCGAAGGCCGCCCTGAACACCATGACCGAGGGCTTCTCCAAGGCCTTCGGCCCGCGAGTCCGCGTGAACACGCTGATGGCCGGGCCCTTCCTCTCCGACATCGCCAAGGCGTGGAGCGATGAGCAGCGTTCAGGTGCGAACCTCGCGAATGTGCAGGCGCTCGGACGCAACGGCGATCCCGTCGAGGTCGTCGGCCTGGCCATCTACCTGGCGTCCGATGCCTCCAGCTACACCACGAGCGCGACCATCCGCTGCGACGGCGGCCTGTACTGACCCAGACACACCACCACTGACCGATCCACAACTGCGAGGAGCGCACCATGGCCATCGATTTCCGCGTCGAGCCGGAGTTCCAGGAACTGCTCGACTGGACCCGCGAGTTCGTCAAGACCAAGGTCAGGCCGCTGGACCTCGTCTGGCCGCACGACGTCTACAAGGACATGACCGACCAGCAGCGGGCGATCATCGACCCGCTCAAGGACGAGGTTCGCGCCAAGAAGCTGTGGGCCTGCCACCTGGGCCCAGAGCTCGGCGGCCAGGGCTACGGCCAGCTCAAGCTCGCCCTCATGAACGAGATCCTGGGCACCTCGCGTTGGGCGCCGCGCGTCTTCGGCACGCAGGCCCCCGACACCGGCAACGCCGAGATCATCGCCCATTTCGGCACCGACTGGCAGAAGGAGCGCTACCTCGAGCCGCTGCTCGAAGGCGGCATCGTCTCCTGCTACTCGATGACCGAGCCGCAGGGCGGCGCCGACCCCGGTGTCTTCGTCACGAACGCGGTGCGTGATGGCGATGAGTGGGTCATCAACGGCCGCAAGATCTGGTCGTCGAATGCGCGCTGGGCGTCGTTCTTCATCGTCATGGTCGTCACGGATCCCGATGCTCCCGTGACGTCGCGCTTCTCGATGTTCCTGCTGCCGCGTGAGACCCCCGGCATCACGATCGAGCACAACTTCGGCGTCGCCGGTGAGGGGCCGGAGGATGTCTCCGAGGGGCTGGTCAGCTACACGAACGTGCGAGTCAATGACGACGCGATGCTGGGTGGCGTCGGCGAGGCGTTCAAGGTCGCGCAGACGCGGCTCGGTGGCGGCCGCGTGCACCACGCGATGCGCACCATCGGCAACTGCCAGGAGTACCTCGACATGATGGGGGAGCGGGCCCTGTCGCGCGTCACCAAGGGCACCTTGCTTGCCGACAAGGAGTCGGTGCAGGCGATGCTGGCCGACTCCTACATCGACCTGCAGCAGCTGCGCCTGTTCGTGCTCTACACGGCGTGGCAGATCGACGAGTACCAGGACTACTACCGCGTCCGCAAGGACATCGCGGCCATCAAGGTGCAGTGCGCCCGCGTCTACGAGCGCATTGCCACCCGGGCCCTGCACCTCCACGGCGCGATCGGCACCTCCACCGCGCTGCCCTTCGCTGGAGCCGTGCAGGGCGCGCAGATCATGGCCCTGGTCGATGGCCCGACCGAGGTGCACCTGGCGACGGTCGCCAAGCAGCTGCTGCGCGGCTACAAGCCCAGCCCCAGCGTGTGGCCGACCTACCTGATCCCGAACATCACTGCAGACGCAGAACTGCAGCTGTTCGGCAAGGAGATCACCAAGCGCATTCCCGAGTAGTGCACGGGAGCACGTCGAGGGGTCAGTCCGATGCGGACTGGCCCCTCACCGTCAGTGCCGCCAGCAGGTGCTCGGTCGCGCGCGCGATCTGCTCGACCGCTGCATCGAAGGCCTCGCGATTGTGCGCGGCAGGCGCGCGGAACCCGCTCACCTTGCGCACGTACTGCAGTGCGGCCGCATGCATGTCGTCGGGCGTCACGTCGTCGGTGAACGGCGGACGCAGGGTCTTGATGCTCCGGCACATGGCTAGTTGATCACCGCGCACACCTGCCTGCTCGGGATCCAGATGGACCCTGGTGGGCAGGTGGGCGTCGGCGAGGCGGTGGGCGTCGGCGTGGTCGTGCGTGCCGGTGTCGGAGTCGGAGTCGACGTCTGCGTCGGTGTCGGCGAGGCAGTCGGCGTCGATGTCCTGGTCGGCGCCACGGTGGGCTTCGCCGGAGGGGCCGGTGCCTGGGTGGCGGGTGGTGCAACCGGCACCGCGGAGGCCTTGGTGATCGTGAAGGTCACCTTGGCATGCGCGATCATCGGCGCTGGCTGCGTCGAGTCCTGGGCGGTCAGGTACGTGACCGTCGTGCCGGTCACCGCTGGCTTGCCGCTGATCGAGCCGTCGGCATTGAGCTTCATGCCTGCGGGGAACGGTCCGCCAGTGTAGGTGACTGGACCCGTCATGCCGCGTGTGACGAGCTTGGCGCTGCTCACCGACGTGCCGACCAGCCCGCTCACCTGCTGCTGGGCCGGCGTGATCGAGCCAGCCCGGACCGTGATGTTCACGGGTGCCGTGGCCACGCCAGTGGTGCCGGTCGCCTTGACCGTGAACACCAGTGCCTGCGGCGTGGCCGTTGTGGGCAGCGTGCCGGTGATGAGGCCGCTCTTCGTGTTCAACGTCAGCCCGGCGGGCAGCGCCGGGGAGATGGAGTAGGTCGGGGTCGAGGAGAAGCCCGTGGCCTTGTACGCCGTCAGTGTCGGGTACTGCAGGTTGAGGTTCTCGCCGACGCCACCGATGACGGTCTGCAGGCCGTTGGGCAGGGCCGGGGCTGGCGGGAGCGGCTGGATCTTCCACTGCCCGACCGACAGGGTCACGATGACGGCGGCGGTTGTGCTGCCCTCATAGCCGGTGATGATGAACGACGTCGGGCTGAGCTTTGCCGTCGGCGTTCCGCTGATGGTGCCCTTCGACGGGTCGAACGTGAGACCTGGCGGCAGCTTCGCCGCCGGTGTCAGCGTGAACCTCGTCGGGGTGAAGCTGGCATCACCGTAAGGCGTCATGAACGGGACGGTCGCGGGTGTCCCGGTCGGCGAGCCCGAGGGCGTGGGCGTGCTGGACGGCGACCCCGTCGGAGACGGCGTCGGACTGCTGTGGGTCACCGGCACGACCCGCTGGAAGGTGCCGCCCGTGAGGGGAAGCACCTGCACGTTCTGCACGGTGGGCAGCAGCGATGCGCACCCGGGCGGATCGCCCAGGGTGATGCGCCATTCCCCGGCAGGGGAGCCGTAGGCCGGGCTCAGGGTGGAGTCCAGGAACGTGTCGCTGTACGCGGTGCCGTAGGCACCGCTCGGCGTCCCGCGATGCGTGTTCCCGTAGCCGTCCGTCCACGTGGTGGGAGCGCCGCCGGAGTTGTCCCGGATGAGGGCGTCGTACAGGTTCCAGGACATCTGGCCGGCGGGGCCCTTGCCCTTGCTGTAGGCGGACTGGCGCGGATCGAGCAGGAAGTACTTCGTGTTCATGCCCGTGTCGTTGCCGGGCCCGTTCGCGCTGCCCCAGTAGCCGTACGCGAGGCCGGCGATGAAGTCGCGGTAGATCGTCTTGGCCAGGTCCTGGTAGCCGGAGCCGGCCAGCTGCGAGCCATTGCCCCAGCCCTGGTACTGCGCAGGGATCATCGGCCCGGTGAGCTGGAATGGCCCGTCCTCGCCGTAGAGGGCGTAGCCCGTGCCGCCGTGCGAGCCCGGTCCGTAGAGGCTGGCGCTCTCGATGGTCATGGTCGGCGCCGACCGGTAGCCCACGTACTTCGTGGGCTTGTGGGGAGGAACGCCCACGCCCTCGATCCGGCCCGTGAGCGTCCAGTTCCCGGTGCCGCCTGCCGCCTTCGAGCTGTAGGTGGCCGTGTAGTCGAACTGGCCGGGCTGCGTTGAGGCATTGTGGCTGTCATTGATGCGCAGCGGCGCGATCGACTGCACATGCTGCACGTAGGCCTGTGCCCCGGCAGCGCCCTTGCCGATCGCATTGAGGTAGAGCTGTGGCTTCTTCGCGCCACCCACGAGGCCGGCAAAGCTGCCGTCGGCCTGGTAGCGGATGACGCCGCCACTGCCGTCGCTGTTGGCCGGCGTCATCGCCGAGGGCACCATGGTTGCGATGCCGGAAGTGAGCTTGCTCAGGCACGGGGTGAAGCGCTGAGCCGCCGTCACCTCCTGGGTGCCTGAGCGGTCGCTGTACAGGTTGGAGGACATGGCGAACCCGACCTGGTCGATCAGCGTGAGGTCCTCGTAGAGCGTGCCGGTCGGCGTGTACGTGAACTCGGCCATGGCGTACCGGCTCTGCGACGTGGCCGGGCTCGGCGGATTGCCGTTGCCCAGGCTCCCCTGCGACATGTAGACGACACCGGCCTCGACGCCGGGCTGCACGATGAAGGTCCCGGACTTCTTGCTGGCGGTGTAGCTGGGCAGGGACGTGAACTGCACCGTCGTCAGCGTCTTGGGGTTCACGCCGGCGAAGCCCGACACGGGGGCCTTGGAGATGTACGTGGGGACCTTGGAGGTGTCCGCCACGACGGCGACGTAGACGTCCTTGTCCGGCAGGCCCGTGCTGTTGACCACGGTGAAGGCCACCTCGCCAGCAGCGAGATACGACAGCGCCGACCTGGCCGAGACGCCCTGCTTGCCGGGTCCCTGCGCCAGGAGGGTCTTGCCGGCCCACGCGCCTGAGGGGCCTGCCCCGCTGCCGAGCGTGACGCTGACGGCACAGTCATTGGCCGTGGGCGGCGGGCCGGGGATCGGGTTGAGGGAGTAGGCCTTGAACGAGAGCAGGGTGGCGGTTCCGGCCCCGGGGACCGGCTTCGTGGGGTAGAGCCCGAAGGGCTGGCTCGTGCACAGCGTCTCGGTGGCGGTGGCTCCCTGCAGCACCGGGCTCGTGCTCGTGATGTTCACGGTCGGGGCGCTCGCGGTGCTGAAGCCCCCTGAGACCTTGGCAGGCGAGGGTGCGCTCAGGCTCGGCAGCGAGGCAGCGGGGATGACCGAGATCTGGTACTGCGGTCCCGCGGGCAGCGGCACGCCGCCGGGCTGGGCCGTGTTCGTGATCCACACGATGCACTGATGTCCCGCGGTCCTCTTGGGCATCGTGAAGGCCAGCCAGCTGTCATGCGTCTCGACGAGCGACGCCTGCACGTTCGGGATGCCTGAGGTCCACGTGGGTGCCTTGGCCCCGCACGACACGTGCACCGCCGTGCCGGGACTGTTGAGGCCGGTGCCGCCCGAGACGAAGACCGTCCCGGTGCCGTCGTCGCCCACGAGCGTGGGGCTGACGAAGTTCGGGCCGATGCCATCGGCGGTCGCCGTGGTCACCTGGGCGAAGGTGAGCCCGACGAAGGCGAGCGCCGCCGCGATGACTCCGATGAGCAGGCGGCTGCGGCCGGTGGTCGATTCCGTACGACGCATGGGGTCCCCCCGAATTCGCGGTCAGGTGAGGAGCATCCAACCGCACACCAGCAGATCTGCGCGACTTTCCGCGGATTCACCCATGCCCGTGCGGCCTCCGCCGTGCGGCGCCCCTGGGTCAGGCGATGACTCGTGACGCCCGCAGCTCGGCGATCCTGGCGTCGTCATAGCCGGCCAGATCGCGCAGGATCTCGTCGGTGTGCTGCCCGAAATCTGGTGCGGGGTTGCCCGGGCCGGCGTCCTCGTCGAACATCACGGGCGGCATGACGATGGCTGGGGTTCCGGGCTCGTCGGTGGGCACGCGCACCATGCGGTTGGCCTGGGCCTGTGGGTCGTCGTACATCTCGGCAGCGGTCTGCACCGGCGCCCACACTCCCTTGGAAGGCAGCAGGATGACCTTCCACTCCGCGAGAGTCTTGGTGGCGAACACATCGTCCAGGATCGCCATGAGTGCCGGCGAGTTCGCCATCCGGTTGGCCGTGGAGTCGAAGCGCGGGTCCGTGATGAGCTCCTCATGATCGAGCAGTCGGGCCAGGTCCTCGAACTCGTCCTGATGGTCGCCGAGGAAGGACATGTAGATGAAGCGGCTGTCACCGGTCTTGTAGTTCGTTCCCGACCACTGGCTCAGGTTGCGGTCGATGAAGGCGCCGAAAGGCGAGGCCCCTGGCAGTGCCGAGCTGATGATCGCCGGGGCGTTGAACCACGCCGCCGTGCCCATGAGGGAGGAATCCACCACCGGGGCCTCGCCGGAGCGCTCGCGCTTGAGCAGCGCCGCGCAGATGCCGCCGGCGAACACCAGGCCGGACATGCCGTCACCGTGGCCCACCATGCCGGGCGGATTGACGGTGTTGGTCACCTGCATGGCCGCGTTCGACAGCGATCCACGTGACCACCAGCTGGCGGCGTCGTAGCCGCCGCGCATGTTCTCCGGCCCGAGCGGCCCGGCGCCCGTGCCCTTGGCGTAGATCAGCTTCGGGTTGATCTTCTTGAGGTCGTCGACGTCGAACCCCAGCTTCTTGCGCGTGCGCGGCAGGAAGCTCGTAATGAACACGTCGGACTCCTTGACGAGGGCGTAGAGCGCCTCGCGGCCCTCATCGCTGGCCAGGTTCAGTGCGATCGAGCGCTTGCCGCGGTTGTAGTGCTTGAACATCCAGGCCGCGCCTCCGGGCTCGAGGGTGCCACCGGCGAACAGGCGCATGGGATCGGGCGAGTTCGGGTTCTCGATGTGGATGACGTCGGCGCCCCACTCGGCCAGCACCCGTGCTGCCGACGGGCAGAAGGCCCACATGGTCAGGTCCAGGACGCGAAAGCCGTCAAGCATGCCGCTCATCGTTGCTCCATCTCGTTGATCATCGGATTGCCGCGAACCCACGTGCAGCCGGGCCTTCGACAACCTAGGTAGGCCCCTGCTGGCCGTCAACCGGAATCGGCAAACTCCCTGTCGTGCACGCGGGTGCGTCAGATGCAGCACGTGCTGCAGGCGATACTCGTGCCCATGGTGCGCATCGCGGATCCGGTCGAGCAGGTTCCACGCGAGATCGCACCCACTGGGTGGGTGAGCGTGTTCAGCTACGGGACGCTGCAGCTGCCGCAGGTGCAGCTCGAGACCTTCGGCAGGGCGGTCGAGACTGCGGCGGCCGTGCTGCCCGGCTATCGCCTCGATGACATCGAGATCACCGACGCTGCTGTCGTGGCTCTGAGCGGGGTGCTGCGCCATCCGATCGTCCGGCGCGGTGGGCCGGGTGACTCGGTTGCGGGGGCGCTGCTGGTGCTGACGGACGCCGAGCTCGCAGCGGCCGACGGCTATGAGACCGATGACTACGCCCGCACATGGTGCCGGCTGGAGTCCGGACGCGGGGCCTGGGTGTACACGGCCTGACGCGCGGGCGGCCAGTCCGCTCCCTCACCCAACTCGAACACGTGCACATCGGGTGCGGACTCAGGGGGCCAGGGCGTAGACGCGATTGCCCCCCGCGCGGCGGGCGTAGTCCATGGCGCGCTCCGCGCGTGGGCGCCCGTGCTCGAGCCACTCGCCCTGCAGGCGCTCGGTGACACCGATGCTGATGGTGAGGCGCCCGCGTCCATGCGCCAGGTGCGCCGGCTCGGCGACGGCGCTGCGGATCGCGGCGGCGACGTCCATCGCTGCATCGATGCTCGCGATGTGGCGCAGCTCGATCATGAAGGTTCCCGGCTCGATCGCCGTGCAGGTGTCGTCCGCGGTGATCGTCGCGCCGATGACACCGGCGACCTTCGCCATGTCGAGCTCGAGCTGCTCGTGCGTGCTCGCGTAGTGGTAGTTGTCGAGATGGCAGATCGCGATCGCCGCCGATCCTCCTGTGCGCGGGCCCGGGGGAGTCGCTCGCGTCTCAGGAGCCGGATGGCTGGTGGTGTCCTGCTGCAACATGACGTGCCCTTCGTCGGAATCACCTGCGGGAGCAGGTGTTGCGTGCTGTGCCATCACGGTAGGTCGCACATGCAGCGTGCACCTAGGGGCAACACGGATTCGTCATCAACTCGTGATGAAGTGCATGGATGTTCACCGAGGCGCCCATCACTCCAGCTGGCACGTGCGCTGGCACGTGACTGTGACGGAACGCCCATGTGCTGGCCGCGACTCACGGCGCGCGCGTGGTGGAGGATCGCAGGCATGCAGGATTCAACCGACGTGCAGGACCTAGGTCGTCAGGCTGCTGCCGGCCTCGCCGCCGCAGGAGTGCTGACCCTGCCCTTCCGCACGAAGAAGCGCGGATTTCTGGGAGTCGAGGTGTGGAGCGATCCCTACGCCGAGGGCTGGCTCCTGGAGCACGGCATCGCGGTGCGCAGCACCGGTGAGATCTTCTCGGTGCTGCTCATCCGGCAGCCGAGCGGCGAGGACTTCATGCTCGCGATGGAAGGGCCGCTGAGCGAGCGCTTCCGCGTCGAGGAGCACCGCGGCGCTCGGGTCGAGATCGATCTCGCCGAACTCGTGCCACGTGAGGTGCGCCGACTGTCGGAGCCGCCGGACGGCGCGTGAAGGCGGGCCTTCCGGGCTCAGATGAACAGTAGCTGGGCACCGTCGGTCATCTCGATGAAGTCCGAGGCATTGATGATGTCCTCGACATCGTCGCGCAGGTCGTCCTTCGTGAGCTTGTTCATGTCTGCGGAGAGTCGGCATCCCCAGAGGTGACCGCCTGCGGCGACGATCTGGTCGAGGAAGTCCGGCACCTCCGGGATCCCGATGTCGGCGATCTGCTGCTTGAGCATCTTCGTCGCCATACCGGTCATCATCGGCGCGACTGCCTGGGGGATGTGGAGGTCGTGGCCGGGCATGTGCAGGGCCGTGTTGCCGGCAGGGCTGAACTGCAGGTGCTCCATGCGCGACTTGATGATCATGTCGAAGCCCCAGAAGGTGAAGAACAGGTGGGTCGTGATGCCTTCGCCCAGCGCGGCGTTGGCCAGGATCAGTCCCGGGTAGGCCATGTCGAGGTTGCCCTTGGAGCAGATGATGGCAAGGGTCCTGTCCGGGTTGCCGGAGTCGAAGTCGGGGATGATGTTCGGTGCTGTGGTCATGACAGGCTCCTCTAGACGCAGCCCTTGGGCTTGGGCAGTCCGGCGATGTACGCCATCTTCTTCGCGGGCTTCTTGGGGAACAGCGCGAACTGCTCCTTGACGGGGATCCCGCCGACGGTCTGCACGCGCCGTGTCGTGGCGCTCTCACCCTCGGTGGCGAAGTCCGCGCGCAGGAACCGGATGACCTTCCAGTGCTCATCGGTCAGGCTCACATCGATCTGCTGGGCCAGGACCTGCGCGATGTCCTCGTCCCACTCGTCGTACTCGGTGAGGAAGCCCTCCTCGTTGACGTGCACCTGCTTGCCGGCGATCTCGATGACTGGCATGGCGTTCAGCTCCTCTGTGCTGCGGCTGCCGGTTCGGCAGGCACCTTGCCCGCCATGGACATGTGGGTGGGGATGGGGATCGGACGACCCCTGAGCAGGAGGTTCCAGTAGATCCAGCGGAAGGCGAGCTTGCCCCAGTGGTTCGTGCGGGTCTCCTTGAGCAGCGCCATGGGGCCGACGACCGGCCAGGGGAAGACGCCGGTGAGCGGCTCGGTGTCGTAGTTGAAGTCGATGAGCAGTCCGCGGCCGTTGCCGGACTCGATGAAGCAGTTGGCGTGACCGTCGAAGGCTGCGCGCATCGGCCGTCCCTCGACGTGGTCGACGAAGTTCTGCCCGAACACCTCGACCGCGAAGTGGGCGACGGAGCCGGCCTTGGAGGCGGGGATGTCGGAGGCATCACCCAGGGCGAACACGTTGTCGTGGTGGCGCGCCAGGAAGGTCCCCTTGTCCACCTGCACGTAGTTCAACTCGTCAGCGAGGCCGGTGCCGGCGAGGAAGTCCGCGCCCATGTTCAGCGGCACGGTCACGAGCAGGTCGAACGCGACCTCGCGCTCGTCCATCGAGACCAGCGTCCTCGTCTCCGGGTCGACGTGCTCGACGACGAAGTCGGGCTCGAGGTGGATGCGGCGCGAATCGAGCATGCTGCCGAGGTGACGCGAGGCGACGGGCTTGGTGAAGGCGCCCTCCAGCGGAGTCACGAAGGTGATGTCCACCTGCTCGCGCATGTCGCGCCTGCGGAAGAAGTCGTCGGCGAGGAACGCGAACTCCAGCGGTGCGACTGGGCACTTGATGGGCATCTCCGTGATGTGCACCACCAGGCGGCCTCCGTCCCACGCTGCAAGCCTGTCGCGGAGCGCGAGCGCGCCGTCGAGGGTGTAGAAGTCGAAGGCGCTGGTGCGCCAGATGCCGGGGTCGTCCATGCCCGGAGTCTGATCGGGCCGCGGCGACGTGCCAGTGGCGATCACGAGGTAGTCGTAGGGCAGGCGCGCTCCGGTGCTGAGGTCAACCGTCTGGCCTTCGGCATCCAGATGCGTGATGTCGCCGATCACGTAGTTCACGCCTGTGGGCAGGTATCGGTCACGGCGACGCACCAGGTCCTTGGGCTGGTATGTGCCGAAGGGCAGGAGCAGCAGGCCCGGCTGATACAGGTGCCGGTTGTTCGCATCGACCACGGTGATGCGCCAGTCGCGTGACGACAGACGGCCGTGGAGGTCATTGGCGACCATGGTTCCGGCGGTCCCACCGCCCAGGATCAGCACCTGCTTCATATCCACCACTCCCTTGCATCTTCAGGCTAGGCGGACATCGAGGTCACCGCGAGGGCCAAAAGGCCCGAGCCTGCGATCTTGCGGGTTCGCCGGACGCCCGAGTCACGCACTGCGACGATTGCGCCGCGGCAGCCGGAAGCCCGGTGCAGGTCGACGGGAGTGGCACATGGACAGCGCTGGGAGCAGCGGCCGGACACGGCAGCTCGAGGTCAGGGGCGCGCGCCTCGCATTCACCGATGACGGCGCTGGGTCCGTGGTGCTCAATGCCCATGGGCTGACCTCGAGCCGGGCGAACAACCGGCGCATGGGGCTGCCGGACTTCGGCGCAACCGTCGGGAGGTCGCATCGGGTCATCTCCTATGACGCGCGCGGGCACGGCGAGTCCGCCGGCACCGATGCGCCCGACGACTACACGTGGGCCGCGCTCGCACAGGATCTGCTGGCGCTCGCCGATGTGCTGTCACCTGATGCGCCGGTGAGTGTCATCGGCTCGT
>JAQTXL010000057.1:0-10021 GCA_028688835.1 Candidatus Nanopelagicales bacterium
GTCTTCTTGACGTAGCGGCCCTTGGCTGCCGACGGCTTGAGGCGCAGGACCTCGTCGAGGGCTGCGGCGTAGTTCTCGACGAGCTGGGCCTCGCTGAAGGAGGCCTTGCCGATCGGGAACTGCAGGTTGGAGTGCTTGTCGACGCGGAACTCGATCTTGCCGCCCTTGATGTCGTCGACGGCCTTGGCGACGTCCATGGTGACGGTGCCGGTCTTGGGGTTGGGCATGAGGCCACGGGGGCCCAGGACCTTGCCCAGGGTGCCGACCTTGCCCATGAGATCGGGCGTGCAGACGGCGGCGTCGAAGTCAGTCCAGCCGCCGCGGACCTTGTCGATCAGCTCGTCGGAGCCGACGAAGTCGGCACCGGCCGCGCGGGCCTCCTCAGCCTTCTCGCCATTGGCAAACACCAGGACCCGGACGGTCTTGCCAGTGCCGTGCGGCAGGTTGACGGTGCCGCGCACCATCTGGTCGGCCTTGCGGGGATCGACGCCCAGGCGCATGGACACCTCGACGGTCGGGTCGAACTTGGTCTTCGTCGTCTCCTTCACGAGGCGGACGGCCGCCAGGGGCGTGTAGAGCTCGTCTGCATCGATCTTCTCTGCCGCTTCGCGGTAGGCCTTGCTGCGCTTCATGGTCTGCTCCTTCGCAGTGTGTGGTGTGCGAGCCGCGCTGGCTCTCCCACGTGGGGGTGGTGTGCGTGGATCACGCAGAGACGGTGATGCCCATCTGGCGGGCGGTGCCCTCGATGATCTTCATCGCGGCCTCGATGTCATTGGCATTGAGGTCAGGCATCTTGGTCTCGGCGATCTGGCGGACCTGATCCTTGGTGATCGAGCCTGCCTTGGTCTGGTGCGGGACACCCGAGCCCTTCTCAATGCCAGCGGCCTTGAGGATGAGGCGGGATGCCGGGGGCGTCTTGAGGACGAAGTCGAATGACCGATCCTCGTAGACCGTGATCTCGACGGGGATCACGTTGCCCTTCTGGCTCTCTGTCGCGGCGTTGTACGCCTTGCAGAACTCCATGATGTTGACGCCGTGCTGGCCGAGGGCAGGGCCCACTGGCGGCGCGGGGTTTGCTGCGCCTGCCTGGATCTGCAACTTGATCAGGCCGGCGACCTTCTTCTTCGGTGCCATGGTGTCTCGGGTCCTTACGTGTGGGTGGTACCAGGAGGCGGCGCCTCCAGGAATCGTGGTGGTCGCTAGTTCTTCACGACCTGGTTGAACGCCAGCTCAACCGGAGTCTCGCGACCGAAGATCTCCACCAGACCGGTGACCTTCTGCGCCTCGATGTTGATCTCGGAGATGGTCGCATGCAGGGTCGCAAACGGTCCATCCACGACGGTGACCGAATCGCCGACGGCGAAGTCGATCTCCGTGATCTGGGGGGTGCTTGGCGTGCTGGCGCCGCCGGGACCGGCAGTCGTGCCGGCCTTCTTCTCGGGGGCCGGGGCCAGGATGGCCGTGACCTCGTCGACCGACAGCGGTGAGGGCTGGTGCCCGTGTCCCACGAAGCCCGTGACGCCCGGGGTGTGGCGGACGACGCCCCACGACTCGTCGGTCATGTCCATGCGGACCAGGACGTACCCGGGGAACTTGTTGCGCTTGACCTGCTTGCGCACGCCGCTCTTGATCTCGGTGACCTCCTCGATCGGCACCTCGACCTGGAAGATGTAGTCCTCCATGCTCAGGGACACGATGCGCGACTCGAGGTTCTGCTTGACCTTGTTCTCGTAGCCCGCATACGAGTGGATGACGTACCAGTCGCCGGGAGCGCGACGCATCTGCTCGCGGAACTCCTCGATCGGGTCGACCTCCTCGATTTCCACCTCGACCTCATCGACCGCGACCTCGTCGGCGATGACCCCGTCGACCTCCACGGCGACCTCGGCCTCGATGACAGCGACGAGCTCAGGGTCGACGTCGGCGACGATGACGTCGCCCTCGCTGACTGGCGCGACGGCAGCTTCGTTCAGGTCCTGCTCGGACACGGCGGGTCTCTCCTCGTTCGGGGAAGGCTTGCGGTGGGCGTCATCCGAAGATGAACAGCACACCCTTGGTGAAGATGTAGTCCAGGCCGGCGACGATGCCGGCCATGAACAGCACGAAGACCAGCACCACGGTCGTGTAGGCGATGAGCTCCTTGCGCGTCGGCCAGATGACCTTGCGGAGCTCGGCGATGACCTGGCGCACGAACAGCGCCGTCCGCGAGAAGAGGTTCCTCTTCGCACGCGCAGCGGGCGCCGAGCTGCGCTCGACCGTGCCGTCCGTGTCCGTCATTCGCTTGCCTTCACTTCTGCTTGTCCAACTTCGTACTTCATGCGCAGGGCCGGAGGGACTTGAACCCCCAACCGACGGTTTTGGAGACCGTTACTCTACCAATTGAGCTACGACCCTAAGCCGATCCACTGGCGCGCCTCGGGCAGGCTGCCGCCAACGGTTCAACCGCGGCCGACAGTCTACGGCCGACCGCAGACGAGGTCCAATCCGGGCAATCAGGCCGGGGCCGGTCCGGTGGCCGCCTCCCGGCGGCGCTGGCGGCGGGCGTACATGTCCTGGTCGGCCTCGCCGAGCAGCGACGCGAAGGCCGCCTCGTCGCCAGACACGGCGGCGCATCCCACGCTGACCTGCCCGGGCCACTTGCGCAGGTTCAGTCCGCAGTCCGTCAGCGCTGCACGGATGCGCCCGGCGAGGACGTCAGGATCCGGCGGCTCCCCGATGCCTGCGACGAGGAACTCATCGCCGCCCCAGCGCCCCACGACGTCCCCGGCGCGCACGACGACGCTGATGCTCTCGGCGACCGCGCGGATGACGGTGTCGCCGAACTCATGCCCGTGGGCGTCATTGGCGGCCTTGAGCCCGTCGATGTCGATGAACGCCAGGGAGACGGTCGCACCCTGGCGCTGCGCGACGGACAGCAGCCCTGGCACCCGCTCCTGGAGCCCGCGGCGGTTGAGCACGCCGGTCAGGGCGTCGCGCACGCTGAGCGACAGGTTGTCCTGCGTGAGCTCGAAGAGGCGGCGCAGGCTGGTGAGGCGGATCTGCAGCAGCACGAGCCCGAGCGCCAGGGCGGCGACCCCCGCCATGATCCAGTTGAACGGCTGCCCGGTGTCGAACCGCAGGTTCAGCAGGATGAACCCGAGCAGCATCGGGACGGCAGCGGCGACCATCGCCGCGCGATCCAGGGTGAACGGGCCGAAGGCGAACATGCCGAGCAGCACGTAGGCCAGGCCCAGGTACGTCGGGTCTCGCCAGACCTCCAGCTCGAGCTCGATGACGAGCACGAGGCTGCAGGCCGCCATGATCCACGGCACAGCGGCATCGGGCGTCGCCGGTCGGTGGATGAGCCAGGCGCCGAGGAAGAACACCGCCACGGCACCCAGGTGCATCGGGTCGGCGATCGTCAGCCCGGGGAAGCGGGACACGGCATCGACGACTGCGAGCACGAGGACCACCGACCCGCCCCACAGGAGCGCGCGGGGACCCTCGTGCCTGGCGAGGCTGGCGCGGTACTTCGCCGCCCCAGCCGCCCAGACCTGCACCGGTGCCGCCACGCTCGACAACCTACGCCTGCTCGATCGCGCCAAGGTACTGTGGCGCCACTGATCCAGGGGGTGTCGGCTGTGCCGGCCCTCGACGCCGTTGTGCAGGGGGTGCGACCGCAATGAACCCCGCGCCGAGCCTCGTTGCGCCTGCCGGCCGCGGGAGTCGCCTGGCGGTTGCCAATCACTACCCGCGCGGCTGGATCATCGCGCTCGTCGGATGCATGGCGCTGCTCGTCGTCATCGCCCTCATGACCCCGGAAACCCTGGCACGCTCGTGGGTCACCCGTGGCGCCGGCGTGGCCGCCTGCCTCGTGTTCGTGGTCGTCGCCTTGCGCCTGCCCGCCAAGGTCCGCTGGTTCTGGCTGCTCATGGGCGCCTACCTCACGATCACCGTGGCCGCCGACGTCATCGACGAGTTCGAGCTGCTCCATGTGGACCCCGAAGGCTTCCCCGAGCTCCCGGACTTCATGTACCTGGCGACGTACGCGCCGGCGATCATCGCCCTGGCCGTGCTCGGCCGCAGGATCTCCAGCAGCCGCAATGTCGACTCGTGGATCGATGCACTGATCGTCACCGCGGCCGGCACGGCCATGGTCGGCGCCTGGATCATCGGCCCGCTGCTCGTCGACGCCGCCACGATCACCTCGGCCACCGTCGTGTCGTGCATCTACCCCGTGCTCGACATCCTGCTGCTGGCCGCGCTCGTGCGCACCCTGTTCGCCAGCCCTCGCTGGAACCCGGCCCTGGGCCTGCTCGCGGCCTCCCTGCTGCTCTTCCTGATCGCCGACCTCTACTACAACGTCCTGTCAGCTGCCGACGAGCCCGCCAACGAGCGGCTGCTCGAGGTGCTGTGGACCGCAGCGATCCTCAGCCTTCCGCTCGCGGTGACCGCCCCCGGTGCCGCGACGATCACGGCCCGGAGCTCGAGTCCCAGCGCCGATGTCAGCCTGCTGCGCGCGAGCATCCTGGGCGTGGCCGTCCTGGTGCCCCCACTGCTCGTCATGGGCCAGCAGTGGCGTGGGCACTACGCGATCGCAACGCGGCTGTCGGCTCTCGTCGTCGTCGTGATCGCGCTGCTCTTCTGGCGGGCCGCGCGCCTGCTCGCTCGGGTGCGCGATCAGGCCCACGAACTGGAGAGCCAGGCGCGCACCGACCCGCTCACCGGCCTGCCCAACCGGCGCACCTGGGAGCATGAGCTGGCGCGCGTGGCTGAACGCGCGCGCGCGTCGGGGCGTGGGCTCACCGTCGCGATGCTCGACCTCGACCACTTCAAGCGCTTCAACGACACCTTCGGCCACCTCCAGGGTGACGACCTGCTCATCGAGGCCGCGCACATCTGGAGCGACCTGCTCGAGCCTGACGATGTCATCGCACGCTACGGCGGCGAGGAGTTCTCCGTGCTCCTGCCCGGTCGCACCGAGGAGGAGTCCTTCGACCTGCTGCAGCGCCTGCGAGCATCGACGCCACTGCACCAGACCATCTCCATCGGCTTCGCCGACCTGCGCCCGGGGGAGGAGCCCATCGAGGCGGTGCGACGTGCCGACATCGCGCTGTACCGCGCCAAGACGCAGGGGCGCAACCGGGTGGTGGGATACGAGGGACCGGAGACGTTCCTGACCCAGCACGAGGATTCGCGCGAGCCGACGTGGGCCGTCGTGGAGGAATGGCCCGACGACCACTGACCGTTAGACGTCCCAGCCGGGATCGGTGTGCAGCTCGACGTTGAGCCAGAAGTTCAGCCCCGGGTACTCGAGACGGTCGGCCAGGTCGCGCCGGATGAGGTCGACGTCGCTGATCGTCCAGATGCCCGGGGGCACGAGATAGTCGACCTCGACGTAGATCTTGCGCCCGAGCTTGCCGCACAGCACCGACTCCGGCACTGGGAGCCCGTGCGCAGCGGTGACTGCAGCCACCGCCTCGTGCACCGGATCGCTGATATCGGCGCCTGGGGCGCCCTCGAGCAGCTCGCACATGGTGGTGCGCAGCATGGCGATGGGGGTCGGCGCCACCACCGCGGCCGCCACCAGCACGAGCACGGGGTCGACATACCCGGCAAGCCAGGACCACTGGGAGTCCTTGAGCAGCAGCGCAGTCCCGAAGCCGATGAGCATGGCCACGCCGAGCAGCACGGCAGCGGCCCACTGCGCGGCCTCGGCGCCCACGAGCTCGGACTCGTCGCCGAGCCGGCGCAGCACGATCCACACGGCCAGCGAGCCGAGGAAGGCGATCACCGCGTACACGAGGGCCGCACCGAGCTCGGTGTCGCCTCCTCCGTTCAGGATGATCTGGATCGCGTCGATGACCGCGAAGCTGAAGGCTCCCGTGAGCACGAGTCCCTGCACCCCGATCACGAGCGGGCCCAGGGCCTCGCGCCCGAAGGGATAGCGCGAGGTCGGCCCCTGCTTCACCAGCCGCGACACGTGCAGGGTCAGCCCCGACAGCGCGACGCCGATGACGCCGTAGAGCCCGTCGAACAGGATGATCTGCGACGAGACCGCCAGGCCCCAGGCGATGCCGACGACCGACAGCACTGCCGCGGCGCTGAGCGAGATCACCAGCGATCGCTGCTCCGCACGCAGCACCCGGTCGTGATGTTCGGCTGCTGACTCCTCCCCCGACATGCTGGCATTCAACCAGCCCACCGAGGCTGCTGGTCGGACGAGCGCAGCGCGCTGGAAGAATGGGGGCATGACCGCACGCATCTCAGACCGCATCGCCGCCATCGCCGAGTCCGCGACCCTGGCGGTCGACGCCAAGGCCAAGGCCCTCAAGGCCGCCGGACGCCCCGTGATCGGCTTCGGCGCCGGCGAGCCGGACTTCCCGACTCCCGACTACATCGTGCAGGCGGCCATCAAGGCCTGCTCCGATCCGAAGTGGCATCGCTACACGCCGGCCGGCGGGCTGCCTGAGCTCAAGGAGGCCGTCGCGGCCAAGACCCAGCGCGACTCGGGCTACGAGGTCAGCGCGGGCCAGGTGCTCATCACCAACGGCGGCAAGCAGGCCCTCTACAACGCGTTCGCGTCGCTGCTCGACCCGGGTGACGAGGTGCTGCTCCCCGCGCCGTACTGGACCACCTACCCGGAGTCGATCCGCCTTGCGGGCGGCGTGCCGGTCGAGATCATGACCGACGAGACCTCCGGGTACCGCGCGACCATCGAGCAGCTCGACGCGGCGCTCACGCCACGCACCAAGGTGCTGGTGTTCGTGTCCCCGTCGAACCCGACGGGTGCGGTCTACTCCCCCGCCGAGGTCAAGGCGATCGGCGAGTGGGCGGTCGAGCACGACATCTGGGTCGTGACCGATGAGATCTACGAGCACCTCGTCTACGGCGATGCGACCTTCGCGTCGATGCCGGCACTCGTGCCGGCACTGGCCGACACGTGCATCGTGGTCAACGGCGTGGCCAAGACCTACGCCATGACCGGCTGGCGCGTGGGCTGGCTCATCGGGCCCGCCGACATCGTCAAGGGCGCCACCAACCTGCAGTCGCACGCGACCTCGAACGTCGCCAACGTCTCGCAGATCGCAGCACTGGCTGCCGTGACCGGCGACCTGCGCGCTGTCGACGAGATGAAGGTCGCCTTCGATCGCCGCCGCCAGCTCATCACCGGACTGCTCGACGCCATCCCTGGCGTCACCTGCCCGCTGCCCGAGGGTGCGTTCTACGTGTACCCGTCGGTCAAGGACCTCGTCGGTCGCAGCCTGCGCGGCCAGCGCATCGAGTCGTCGGCGCAGCTGGCCGGCCTCATCCTCGACGAGGTCGAGGTGGCCGTGGTGCCCGGTGAGGCCTTCGGCACGCCCGGCTACCTGCGCCTGTCGTACGCCACGAGCGACGCCGACATCACCGAGGGCGTCGGCCGCATGGCCGCCCTGCTGGGCGAGACGACCTAGTCGAGCGAGCAGCCGACGAGGCGGACCTCGGGCGTCAGGAGGATGCCGAAGTTCTCGAGCACTCGCGCACGGATGGCGCGTGCCAGCTCGATGACATCGGCTGCGCTCGCATCGCCGCGATTCGTGAGGGCCAGTGCGTGCCTGCTCGACACGGCCGCTCGGCCGTTGAGGGTGTAGCCGCGGCCGACACCCGCCTGCTCGATCAGCCAGGCGGCACTGAGTTTGACGTGTGCGCCCTCGGGGTAGCGCGGGCACTCGGCAGGCAGCGCGCTTGCGGCAGCGGCCGGCACGACAGGGTTGGTGAAGAACGAGCCCGCGCTCCAGGTGTCACGGTCGTCGTCGTCGAGCAGCATGCCCTTCTGCTCGCGCAGGTGCAGCACCGCCTCGCGGATCTCGACCGCCAGCGCCGTGTCACCGACCTCGAGCCCGAGGGCCTGGGCGAGCTGCGGGTACGAGATGCGACTGCGGCCGGTGCGGGCCAGGGCGAAGGTCACTGCGAGCACGATCCAGTGGTCGGGCTCGTCCTTGAAGGCACTGTGGCGGTAGGTGAACGCGCACTCCTGCGGCGACAGATCGCGCAGCGCCTGCTGGTGGCGGTCCCACACGCGCACCGTGGCGATGAGGCTGGCGACATCGATGCCGTAGGCCCCCACGTTCTGGATCGGCGTCGCGCCGACGGTGCCGGGGATCCCCGACAGCGCCTCGAGGCCGTTGATCCCGGATGCCAGGCAGGCGGCGACGAGGTCGTCCCACGGTTCACCGCACGCGGCGGTGACGAACACCAGATCGCCGACCTCCTGGATGGCGACCCCGCGCACGTCGGCGCGCACCACCAGCCCGTCGAAGCGGGCATCGGACACGAGCAGGTTGCTGCCGCCGCCCAGGATCAGGGTCGGCTCCCCCTGGTGGTCGGCCTGCTGCACGGCAGCGATGAGCTCGGCCTCCGTGGTCGCGTGGACAAAGGACGGCGCCTCGCCGCCGATGCGCAGGGTGGTGGAGTCGGCGAAGTGCACGGGACCAGCGTAGGCAGTGCTACGAGAGCTGGACGACGGCCTGGGCGCGGCCGAGCACCGTCTGCTCGTCGAACTTCGCCGTGATGGCGATCTTCACGCGGTTGCCCTCGAGCAGCTCGGTGACCTTGGCGGTGACCTCGAGCGTGACGCCGGAGTCGTCGTTGGGCACGACGACGGGGCGCGTGAAGCGCACGCCGTACTCCACGACGGACCCCGGATCGCCGGCCCAGTCGGTCACGATCCGCACGGCCTCGGCCATGGTGAGCATGCCGTGCGCGATGACATTGGGCAGCCCGACCTCGACCGCGATGCGCTCGTTCCAGTGGATGGTGTTGAAGTCGCCTGAGGCGCCCGCGTACTTGACGAGGGTCAGCCGGTCGATCGGGTAGCTCGCGGCGGGCAGTTCGGTGCCGACGACCACGTCGGCGAACGCGATGCGAGCGCTCATGCGTCCTCACCCCGCGAGACCAGCATGGAGGTGGCCACGGCCACGGACTCGCCAGCGACCGTCGTGATGGTGCCCTTGGTGGTGATCATGTCGTTGCCCGCCATCGACCGGATGTTCTCGATGACGGTTGTGACGATGAGCTCATCGCCCGCGACGATCGGACGCGTGTACGAGAAGGACTGCTCGCCGTGGACCACACGTGAGTAGTCCAGGCCGAGCTCAGGGTCGAAGAGGGCCGCATTCGCTGCTTCGAGCGAGAGCACGATGGCGAAGGTGGGGGGTGCGATGACATCAGGATGACCGAGCGCCCGGGCAGCAGCCGGATCGTGATAGGCGGGGTTGTCGTCGCCGACGGCGCGCGCGAACTCCCGGATCTTCTCCCGGCCCACGAGGTAGGAGGGGCCGGCGGGGTAGGTGCGCCCGATGAACGCAGGATTCAGCGCCATTGCGGAGACCGGCTAGCGGGTTTCCTTGTGCACGGTGTGCTTGTTGCAGTTCATGCAGTGCTTCTTCATCTCAAGACGGTCAGGATCGTTGCGACGATTCTTCTTGGTGATGTAGTTGCGGTGCTTGCACTCCTCGCACGCCAAGGTGATCTTGGGGCGAACGTCGGTTGCCTTGGCCATGATTGTCTCTTCCTGACTTGTCGTGCATGGTCGAACATCAATCGTACGTCTGGTGGTG
This sequence comes from Candidatus Nanopelagicales bacterium, assembly GCA_028688835.1. Taxonomy (GTDB): domain Bacteria; phylum Actinomycetota; class Actinomycetes; order S36-B12; family S36-B12; genus UBA11398. The sequence continues at coordinate 9,579 of JAQTXL010000057.1, forward strand.
CTTGGTGCTCACCAGTAGCGAGGGCCGGACTTGAACCGGCGACACAGCGATTATGAGCCGCTTGCTCTACCACCTGAGCTACCCCGCCCTAGGCAGCAATGGCGGGTGCCGCTGCTGCCTTTCGAGCCCCCATACGGAATCGAACCGTAGACCTTCTCCTTACCATGGAGACGCTCTGCCGACTGAGCTATGGGGGCACAAAGCCCCGCAAGCGTACACGGCCTCCCGAGCCAGTCGAAATCGGCTCCACCCGGGGCCGAGGGGGACCCTCGCTGCGCGCACCCAGCACACTGGTGCCATGCAGTGGACCGCCGCCGATGTGCCCGACCTGTCAGGCCGACGCGCGATCGTGACGGGTGCCAACAGCGGCATCGGGTACGAGACCGCGCTGGCCCTGGCCGCCCATGGCGCGCACGTGACGCTCGCGGTGCGCGACGAGGCCA
>JAQTXL010000057.1:10121-12025 GCA_028688835.1 Candidatus Nanopelagicales bacterium
GCAGATGGGCTCGCTCCCGGTCCTGTTCGCGGCCACGGCCCCTGGGCTGCCCGGCGACAGCTACGTCGGACCGGATGAGCGCTTCGGCTGGCGCGGCCACCCGGGTCTCGTCGACCGCAGCAGTGCAGCCCAGGATGCACAGCAGGCGCAGTGGCTGTGGACCACGAGCGAGCGGCTCGTCGGCTTCACGTTTCCGATCGACTAGGGCGTGCCAGCCGTCGGCCAGCACGCATGGCCTCGTGCAGGTCAGGCGGCCTTGCGGCAGAAGAACTCCAGCGGGATGCGGTCAGTGTCGCGCGCCGTGAGCACCCAGCCGTAGGCGACATCCTCGACCGGCCCGTGCTCGATCCCGGCCGCATCCATCCGCGCAGCCCAGCCGCGCACGGCCGCCTCGTCGGGGCAGGACAGTGCGATGTGATCGAGGCCGACTCGCGTGTGGTCGAAGCTGTCGTCGGGCGCCGTGGACTCGTGCCGGGTCAGCACGATGATGATCCCCGACGGCCACTCCAGGCGCAGGCGCGTCCATCCGTCGCCGACGCGATCGGCAGTGACCGCATCGCCGAGCAGCCGCTGGTACCAGGCGGCGCTCGTGGCGAGATCGCGCACACTGAGCGTGATGTGGTGGAGGGCGTCGACTGGCGGCCTGTCGGTCATGATGCCGGCAGCATCCCATGATCCGGAGCCGCGTGCCCTGCAGAGCGCGTAGGGTCGCCCTGTGACCAGCCCCGGACGCCTCGCACTCGTCGGCAGCGGCGAGTACCTCCCGGTGATGCATGCCGTCGAGCAGTGGCTGCTGGAGGGACGCCCTGCACGCTACGTGCAGCTGGCGACCGCTGCAGCACCGGAGGGTGACGTGTCACTGCGGCACTGGCACGACCTCGGGGCGCAGGCAGCGCAACGTCTCGGCGTCGAGCAGGTGGTCATCGACGTTCGCGACCGGGCCGATGCCGACGACCCTCGCTGGGCAGATGAGATCCGCGGAGCGGGCCTGGTCTACCTCTCGGGCGGCAACCCCTCGCATCTTGCGAACACCCTGCGCGGCACCGTCGTGTGGCAGGCGATCCTGAACGAGTGGCGAGCCGGGGCATCGCTGGCCGGCTGCAGCGCCGGCGCGATGGCCATGTGCGGCTACGTCCCCGACTTCCGGCATCCGCGCAGCGGCGGCGTCGACGGCCTCGGGGTGCTCCCCGACGTGCGGGTGCTCCCCCACTTCGACCGGCTCACGCACTGGATGCCCGACTTCACCCTGAAGCCGCTGGTGGCCAAGGGTGCGCAGAGCATCGGCGTCGACGAGGACACCGCTCTGGCCGGGGAGTCGAACGGCACGGACACGTGGTCGTTCATGAGCATGGGCCGCCAGTCGGCCTGGCGCATCGAGTCGAACGGCAAGCACCGGATCGACGAGCCCATCAGCCTGCGCGTGTCCGTGAACTGACGTGGGCCCCGATCCGAGGATCGAGGCCCACCGCGTGGCAGATGAAGGATTCGAACCTTCGGAGGCGTAAGCCGACGGATTTACAGTCCGCTCCCATTGGCCGCTCGGGCAATCTGCCATGCTCCCCTCACGGGCAGCGCGGGAAACACTACACCGATGCGCATTCGCCCAGCACCTCCCCGCGGCCCCGGGGGACTTCGGCACAATGGACCCGACAAGGAGGATTCATGGCTGACAGCAGTTTCGACATCGTGTCCAAGGTGGATCGGCAGGAGGCCGACAACGCCCTGAACCAGACGGCCAAGGAGCTGGCGCAGCGCTTCGACTTCAAGAACACCGACACCACCATCGAGTGGAAGGGCGAACTCGGCGTCGAGATCACCTCAGCGACCGAGGAGCGGGCCAAGGCCGCCCTCGACGTGTTCAAGGAGAAGATCATCAAGCGCGGCCTGAGCCTCAAGAGCTTCGA
>JAQTXL010000198.1 GCA_028688835.1 Candidatus Nanopelagicales bacterium
CCCGACGAAAGTACGCTCATAACCCACTGGGGCCTCCTCACGACTGTGGCTCTGCCAGCGGCCCATCCGCCAGCAACCCACGAACAATCGCGAGTGAGGCCTCAGTCCGTCACCCCATACCGTCTAGTGGTGCGACGCCCTCGCTTGGGCGGGTGCAGCGCCTGGTAGCGCTCGACGAAGGTCTCCATGCTGCAGGCGCTCAGCGCGTCCGCGACCTGCGCGAACGGGATGTCCTCCTCACGCTTCATGCGCAGGCATGACTTGCCCAGGTCGAGCCGGAAGCCCGCGTCGAGGCACGACTGCTCGAATCGGGCGCACAGACCCTCGTCGCCGTAGATGCCCGTCAGGTAGATCGAGATGTACTGCTTCTGGGCCGCCAGTGCCGCGAACATCAGCGGCTTGCCGTTGTAGGTGTCCGGGACGACCGAGAGCGGCACCTCGTAGGCGATCATCCCCCAGTTCATCGTCTCGACGATGCCGCGCGGGACGCTGCGCTTCATCATCGTGCGCACCCTGCGCAGGGTGGCCCGGCGCGAGGGGTCGACCTCGGCGAGGTACTGGGCGACTGTGCCGGCCGACGAGCTCACCATCGTGCTAGTCAAGCAGGTCGAACTCGTCGCGGAGCACAGATTCCTGGAGCGACATGCGCAGCGGCGACATGCGCAGCACCGCCGGTGGACCGTCGAGCAGCTCCTGCATCGCCGGCAGGAGCTCGCCGAGGGCAGGCGCCTGCTGGTGCTGGTGCTGCGCGTCCTCGTCGGCGAAGATCTCGTACATCCACACGAGGCTCTCGTTGTCCGGGTCGATGGACAGCGTGTAGATCTCGGTGCCGGGCTCCTCGTCGAGGCGATCGACGTAGTTGTTGAGCACCTCGAGCAGCGCAGGTCGCATGCCGGTCTTGCAGGTGAGCCGGACGAGCGCGGCCGTGCGGCCCGCGAGCAGCACCTGCACAGGCGGGTTCGCGGAGGTGTTGCCTGCCACGTGACCTCCGGTTATGCGTAGTTGGCGAGATACCACTCGTAGGTCGTGGCGAGCCCGTCGCGCAGCGAGATCTCCGGCTTCCAGCCGAGCTCGTTGATGCGGCTCGTGTCGAGCAGCTTGCGCGGCATGCCGTCGGGCTTGCTCGTGTCCCATTCGATGGAGCCCTCGTAGCCCACCACTGAGGCAACCGTCTCGGCGAGCTCGCGGATCGGGATGTCGTCGCCGAGGCCGACGTTGATCGTCTCGGGGGAGTCGTACTTCTTGAGCAGCATGAGGCAGGCCTGCGCGAGGTCGTCGACGTGGATGAACTCGCGTCGTGGCGTGCCCGTGCCCCAGACGGTGACTGACGCGGCACCGGACTTCTTGGCGTCGTGGAAGCGGTGGATGAATGCGGGCAGCACATGCGACGTCTCGAGGTTGAAGTTGTCGCCGGGGCCGTACAGGTTCGTCGGCATCGCCGAGATCCAGTGGCGCCCGTACTGGCTGCGGTGCGCCTCGATGTAGAAGATGCCGGAGATCTTCGCCATGGCGTACGCCTGGTTCGTGGGCTCGAGGGGCCCGGTCATGAGCGACGACTCACGGATGGGCTGCGAGGCGTGGCGCGGGTAGATGCACGATGAGCCGAGGAAGAGCAGGCGGTTGATGTCGGTCGCGTGCGCGGCATCCATGATGTTCGTCTGGATGAGCACGTTGTCGCGCAGGAACTCGACCGGGTGCGTGGAGTTGGCCATGATGCCGCCGACCTTGGCGGCCGCGTCGATGACGATGTCGGGCTTGGCCTCGGCGATGGCATCGAAGGTGGCCTGGCGGTCGGTGAGGTCGAGCTCGGCCGAGCGCCAGCCGATCACCTCGCCGACGCCGGCAGCCTCGAGGGCGCGCACGACGGCCGACCCGACGAGCCCGTGGTGACCGGCGACATAGACCTTGACGTCGCCCCAGGCGAATTCAGGCAGCATCCGACCATTCTGGCACAGCGGCCACGGGTTCCCGCTGATCGCTCGCTGGCCGCGTGCGAGCACACTTGAGGCATGCGAGTCATCACGCCAGAGCAGCTGACCAACGTCCTTGCCGGCCTCCCGAGCAATCCGCGCGTCGTGGCGTCGGGCAACTTCGCCACGCCGCATGTGCTCCTCGGCGTGCTCGATGCGCAGATCCCGGAGTACCGCCTGCACATCCTCAATGCCCAGAAGGGACTCCCGTCGCGCCCGGGGGTCACGTACGAGACCGCGTTCGTCGGGCCCGGCATGCGCGACGCCGAGAACCTCGACTACGTGCCGTGCCGACTGAGCCTGGTGCCGGTGCTCTTCCGTGACCACTTCCGTCCCGATGTCGTCCTGCTGCACACGTCCGCGCGCCGCTTCGACACCGTGAGCCTGGGCACCGAGGTCAACGTCCTGCCGGCGGCCATCGAGGCAGCCCGCGCCCATGGCGGCATCGTGATCGCGCAGGCCAATCCGCAGATGCCGTACACCTACGGCGATGCGCAGGTCTATGAGAACGAGATCGACTACCTCGTCGAGGTCGACGTCCCGCTGCCCACGCACGAGAGCGGCGAGGTCTCCGGGGTGTCCAAGGTGATTGGCGACCGGATCGCGGCCGTGGTGAACAACGGCTCGACCATGCAGCTGGGCATCGGCTCGGTGCCCGACGCAGTGCTGGCCGGGCTGACCGGGCATCGCGGCCTGCGCATCTGGACCGAGATGTTCAGCGACGGCGTCCTGAACCTGTTCAAGGCCGGTGCCCTGGATCCGCTGATCCCGCTGACGTCGACCTTCATCTTCGGCTCACGCGAGCTCTACGACTGGGTGCACATGAACCGATCGATCCGCATGATGCGCACCGAGCGCGTGAACGACCCGGGTGAGATCACTCGACAGGCGGTGATGACCAGTGTGAACGCCGCCCTGCAGGTCGACCTGTACGACCAGGCCAACGCGAGCCGGGTCAACAACCGGATCTTCTCCGGCTT
>JAQTXL010000199.1 GCA_028688835.1 Candidatus Nanopelagicales bacterium
GTTTGGGCGCTGTCGGCCAGGGGAACACCACAGTCATGAACACTCATGAACAGCAGGGGCGTCTGGCAAGTGCGCCGTCCACAGGCAGCATCGCTCATCCACAGCCTGACGACAGCACTGTGCCCGATGCCCCGGAACTGCAACCATCAGCAAACGCACGTGAACGCATGCATCCCCACCCCGCGACCCCCCGAACGCGGCCGAGCGGCAAGGAGGCCGCCGTGTCCACGCTTCTGGATCGCCTGCCGGTACCGGCACTGGCACCGGTGAACGAGCCTGATGCGCAGCTGCCGCTGCCCCTGGTCTGGGAGGTGGCGCCCGGGGTGCCCGCGGTTCCGCCGCTGCCCCGGCACCTGCGCCTGGTGGGCGGCCAGGAGCCGCCGACGACCCCAGCCGGCCCGGCCGTGGTGCCCGGCGGGCCCGCAGTGCCGCCGCCGATGTGGGTCGCGCGGATGGCGCGCGCGATCGCCGAGGTCGCCTCGGGTGATCGCCCTCCGCAGCAGCTCACCCGGTGGGTCGAGAAGCGTCAGCTGCTCATGCTGGCCGCACGCGGCAAGGCCGCGCAGCGGCATCCGAGCGCGATCCACGGGCGCAATGCGCGGGCGGCCATGCGCTCACTACAGCAGGTGCGCGCGATCCGCCTGTGCCCGGTCGCTCCGGGCGTGGTCGAGACCTCGGCCGTGCTCGTCGGCGAGGGCCGGGGGCGGGCCGTGGCGATGCGGTTCGAGGCGGTCAACGACGCGTGGCAGGTCACCGCGATCGCCCTGGGGTAGGCCTCAGCGACGCTTGCGGTTGGCGCGCTCGGCGCGTCGGCGCTCGGCGCGGCTGGCATTGGGATCCACGGCCACGTCGACATCGACCGACTCGTGCACGACGCCGCCCGACTCGTCGGGGGCGCTGTACTCCAGGTGCGCGGGGCGCGTCGGCGTGAGTCCGGGCGCGATCACCGCAGCCTGGGCCTCCGCCTCGACGACCTCGGTGCCATCGGGCAGCAGCTCGATCACTGCCTCGGTCGCCTCCTGCACCTCGACCTCGACATTGAACAGGTAGCCGACGGTCTCCTCCTTGATCCCGTCCATCATCGCGTTGAACAGGTCGAAGCCCTCGCGCTGGTACTCGATGAGCGGGTCGCGCTGCGCCATCGCGCGCAGGCCGATGCCGTCACGCAGGTAGTCCATCTCGTACAGGTGCTCACGCCACTTGCGGTCGAGCACCGACAGGATCACGCGACGCTCGAGCTCGCGGGTGACCTCGTCGCCGAGGTTCTCCTCGCGCTCGTCGTACGCGGCCTGGGCATCGTCGAGCAGCTCGCGCACCAGGAAGTCGCTCGTGAGCCCGGCGCGGTCGCCGCCACTGGCCTGGATGAGCTCGTCGACGGTGACGGTGATCGGGTACAGCGTGCGCAGCGCGGTCCAGAGCTGGTCGAGATCCCAGTCCTCGGGGAAGCCGACTGCCGTCGCCCCGCGCACGTAGCTCTCGACCGTGTCGTTGATGAACGAGCGCACCTGCGCCTCGATGTCCTCGCCCTCGAGCACGCGGCGGCGCTCGGCGTAGACGACCAGGCGCTGGCGGTTGAGCACGTCGTCGTACTTGAGCACGTCCTTGCGGATCTCGAAGTTGCGCGCCTCGACCTGGGACTGCGCCGACCGGATGGCGTTCGAGACCATCTTGGCCTCGATCGGCACGTCGTCAGGCACGTTGAACCGCCGCAGGAACGAGTCGACCATGTCGGCCTTGAACAGGCGCATGAGGTCGTCCTCGAGCGACAGGTAGAACTGCGAGGCTCCCGGATCGCCCTGGCGGCCCGAGCGGCCGCGCAGCTGGTTGTCGATGCGGCGCGACTCGTGGCGCTCGGTGCCGAGCACGTAGAGGCCGCCGATGTCGATGACCTCGGCGTGCTCCGTCGCGACTGCTGCGGTGGCCTGCTCGAGGGCGCCGCCCCAGGCGGCGTTGTAGGCATCGGGATCCTCGGCCAACGAGAGCCCGCGCTGCGCCAGCGCGGCGGCAGCCATCGTCTCCGGGTTGCCGCCGAGCATGATGTCGGTGCCGCGGCCGGCCATGTTGGTCGACACGGTGACCGCGCCCTTGCGCCCGGCCTGCGCGATGATCTGCGCCTCGCGGTCGTGGTACTTGGCGTTGAGGACCTCGTGCGGGACGCCGTTCTGCTTGAGCAGCTTGCTCAAGTGCTCGGACTTCTCGACCGACGTGGTGCCCACCAGCACCGGCTGGCCCTTGGCATGGCGGCCGACGATGTCCTCGACGACGGCCTCGAGCTTGGCGTCGGACGTGCGGTAGATGACATCGGCGTGATCGATGCGGATCATGTCGCGGTTGGTCGGGATGGGCACCACGCCGAGGTTGTAGATCTGCGAGAACTCGTTGGCCTCGGTCATCGCCGTGCCCGTCATGCCCGAGAGCCGGCCGTAGAGACGGAAGAAGTTCTGGAGGGTGACGGTGGCCAGCGTCTGGTTCTCGGCCTTGATCTCCACACCCTCCTTGGCCTCGATGGCCTGGTGGAGTCCCTCGTTGTAGCGGCGTCCGCTCAGGATGCGTCCGGTGTGCTCGTCGACGATGAGCACCTCGCCGTCCATGAGCACGTAGTCGCGGTCGCGCTTGAACAGCTCCTTGGCCCGGATCGCGTTGTTGAGGAAGCCCACGAGCGGGGTGTTGACCGTGTCATAGAGGTTGTCGATGCCGATCTGATCCTCGACCTTGTCGATCGCGGACTCGAGCACGCCGACCGTGCGCTTCTTCTCGTCGACCTCGTAGTCCTCATCGAGGCGCAGCAGATTGGCGATGCGCGCGAACTCTGCGTACCAGGTCGTGGCCTGGTCGGCCGGGCCGCTGATGATGAGCGGGGTGCGGGCCTCGTCGATGAGGATGGAGTCGACCTCGTCGACCACGGCGAAGTGGTGCCCGCGCTGCACGAGCTCCTCGC
>JAQTXL010000058.1 GCA_028688835.1 Candidatus Nanopelagicales bacterium
CCCCTCGACCGAAGACCGCTGGTCACGAGCCGCAAGGCTCGTCGAAGGCTCACACCACGTGAGCGACCCGCGCAGGACATGAGTAGCGACCGCCGAGAGCGGTCGAGCCCCGTGCGCCTGCGCCGGGGCGTTTTGCATGGTGGGGCCACTGGAAAGGAGCCCCATGGCTAAGGCGACCAAGGTGACAGCTGTCACCGAGCTCGCAGAGCACTTCCGCACCTCGAGTGCGGCAGTGCTGACGGAATACCGTGGCCTCTCTGTCGCGCAGCTCAAGGAGCTGCGTCGTGCACTGGGACCGACGGTCACCTTCACCGTCGTCAAGAACACCCTGACGAAGATCGCAGCCAAGGATGCCGGCGTCACCGGCCTCGACGACCTGCTCGCCGGACCGAGCGCGATCGCGTTCGTCAAGGGCGATGCAGTCGACGCGGCCAAGAGCATCCGCGGCTTCGCCAAGGAGAACGCAGCCCTCGTGGTCAAGGGCGGATTCATGGACGGCAAGGTGCTCTCTGCCGCTGACGTCCAGAAGATCGCCGACCTTGAGTCCCGCGAGGTGCTGCTGTCCAAGCTCGCAGGCGCGATGAAGGCCAAGCAGTCGCAGGCTGCCGCCCTCTTCGCCGCTCCGCTGGCCAAGACCGCACGCGCCCTCGGCGCGCTGCAGACCAAGCTCGAGTCGGATCCGTCCGCTCAGGCCGCAGCCCCGGCGCCCGTCGCCGAGGAGGCACCCGCCGCCCCGGCAGCCGATGAGGCCGTCGAGGCAGCAGTTGAAGAAGTCGCACCCACCGAGACCGACGCCGCTGAGGCAGCTGTTGAGGAAACCACCGAGGGCTAAAGCCCACCATTCCCGGCCCTCGGCCGGTTCTACCTGAAAGGACGCCACCATGGCGAAGTTGAGCACCGATGATCTGCTTGAAGCATTCAAGGAGATGACCCTTCTCGAGCTCTCCGAGTTCGTGAAGCTGTTTGAAGAGACCTTTGACGTGACTGCAGCCGCTCCGGTCGCCGTTGCGGCAGCAGCCCCCGCAGCAGGCGGCGGCGACGCCGGCGCAGCAGCCGAGCAGGACGAGTTCGATGTCGTGCTCGAAGCAGGCGGCGACAACAAGATCCCCGTGATCAAGGAGGTTCGTGCCCTCACGAGCCTGGGTCTCAAGGAGGCCAAGGACCTCGTCGAGGCAGCCCCCAAGGCTGTCCTGGAGAAGGTCAACAAGGAGACCGCCGAGAAGGCCAAGGCCCAGCTCGAGGCCGCCGGCGCGACCGTCAGCGTCAAGTAGTCCCAGCACGCAACTGCGGGGGGTGGGCCAGACGGCCCGCCCCCCGCAGTGCTGTCCGGGCGCGGTGCCGTCCACAGGATCGGAAGAAAAACCACCGTTGTGCTTGACCTTTGGCCCCGGTGGGTCCATATTCAGCAGCGCAGTCCCGTGCGCCCATGTGGTTACCGAGGACCAGCCCGTGCAGGTCGATGAGCCGTGAGCTGTCGAACATCGCCCGACGGGACTGGAAACGAGGGTGACCGCCCCTGGGGGCGGGGTCGACAGCGGCTTGCCCCTCGGGTATGCTGCCGCTTTGCGCTGCCATTTCATTGCACACACAACCGGGTGTCGGAGAAGTCCGCTTCTTGACGTTCCGGACTGCTGGCAATGATTCAGGCTCGCGCAAGCTGGTATCGCGCCTTGTGGAAGGAACTGCTTTGGCACCCACGCGTACGTCCAACGTCACGCCGCTGTCCCCCGAGTTGCATCGCTCCTCGTTTGCCAAGATCCGCGAGCCGTTGGCTGCGCCTGATCTGCTGACCCTCCAGACCGCCAGTTTCGACTGGCTCCTGGGCAGCCAGGCCTGGCTGGATCGCATCGCCGAGGCGGTCGCCGCGGGCAACTCCGAGATCCCGCAGGCCTCGGGCCTGACCGAGATCTTCGAGGAGATCAGCCCGATCGAGGACTTCGCAGGTGCCATGTCGCTGTCGTTCCGCGACCACAGGTTCGAGCCGCCGAAGTACACGGTCGACCAGTGCAAGGAGAAGGACTTCACCTACTCCGCCCCGCTGTTCGTCACGGCCGAGTTCATGAACAACGAGACCGGCGAGATCAAGTCGCAGACGGTGTTCATGGGCGACTTCCCGCTCATGACCAACAAGGGCACCTTCATCATCAACGGCACCGAGCGTGTCGTCGTCTCGCAGATCGTCCGCTCGCCCGGCGTCTACTTCGACCGCTCGGTTGACAAGGCCACCGACAAGGACGTCTTCGCCACCAAGATCATCCCGAGCCGCGGCGCCTGGCTCGAGTTCGAGATCGACAAGAAGGATCTCGTCGCCGTCCGCGTCGACCGCAAGCGCAAGCAGCCGGTCACCGTGCTGCTCAAGGCCCTGGGCATGACGACCGAGGAGATCACCGAGCGCTTCGGCAAGTACGAGACGTTCATGGCGACCCTCGAGAAGGACCACATCGCCACGCAGGAGGACGCCCTCCTCGACATCTACCGCAAGCTGCGCCCTGGCGAGCCGCCGACGCTGGAGAACGCGCGCAACCTGCTCGACAACTTCTACTTCAATCCCAAGCGCTACGACCTGGCCAAGGTCGGCCGCTACAAGATCAACAAGAAGCTCGGGCTCGACCTGCCGCTGACGCAGAACGTGCTCACGCTCGAGGACGTCGTCCAGACCATCGAGTACCTCGTGTGCCTGCATGCGGGCGAGGCCACCATCGAGGGCCCCCGCGGCGAGGTGCGCGTCGAGACCGACGACATCGACCACTTCGGCAACCGCCGCCTGCGCACGGTCGGTGAGCTGATCCAGAACCAGATCCGCACCGGCCTGTCGCGCATGGAACGCGTCGTGCGCGAGCGCATGACCACGCAGGACGTCGAGGCCATCACGCCCCAGACGCTCATCAACATCCGACCCGTCGTGGCCTCCATCAAGGAGTTCTTCGGCACCTCGCAGCTGTCGCAGTTCATGGACCAGACCAACCCGCTCGCCGGTCTGACCCACAAGCGCCGACTGTCCGCGCTGGGCCCCGGTGGCCTCTCGCGCGAGCGTGCCGGCTTCGAGGTCCGCGACGTGCACCCCTCGCACTACGGCCGCATGTGCCCCATCGAGACCCCTGAAGGCCCGAACATCGGCCTCATCGGCTCGCTGGCCACCTACGGGCGCGTCAACGAGTTCGGGTTCATCGAGACCCCGTACCGCAAGGTCGTCAACGGCCGCGTGCTCGACGAGGTCGACTACCTGACCGCCGACGAGGAGGACCTCCACGTGGTGGCGCAGGCCAACACGACCATCGACGGCAACGGCAAGATGCTCGACGACCGCGTGCTCGTGCGCCGCAAGGGCGGCGAGGTCGACTACATCCTGCCCGGCGACGTCGACTACATGGACGTCTCGCCCCGCCAGCTGTGGTCAGTGGCCACGGCGATGATCCCGTTCCTGGAGCATGACGACGCCAACCGCGCGCTCATGGGCTCCAACATGCAGCGCCAGGCAGTGCCGCTGCTGCGTGCCGAGGCGCCGCTCGTCGGCACCGGCATGGAGTTCCGCGCCGCCTACGACGCGGGCGACATCGTCACCGCACAGGCAGCCGGCGTGGTCACCGAGGTCTCCGCAGACGCCGTCACGGTCATGCAGGACAACGGCGAGTACATGACGTACCGCATGGAGAAGTTCCACCGCTCCAACCAGGGCACCTGCTACAACCAGCGCCCGATCGTCAGCGCGAACGCGCGTGTCGAGGTCGGCCAGATCCTGGCCGACGGCCCCTCCACCGATCTGGGCGAGATGGCCCTGGGCAAGAACCTGCTCGTGGCCTTCATGCCATGGGAGGGCCACAACTACGAGGACGCCATCATCCTCAACCAGCGCCTCGTGCAGGACGACGTCCTCTCGTCGATCCACATCGAGGAGCACGAGGTCGATGCGCGCGACACCAAGCTCGGCCCTGAGGAGATCACCCGCGACATCCCCAACGTCGCCGAGGAGGTGCTCGCCGATCTCGACGATCGCGGCATCATCCGCATCGGTGCCGACGTCGTGCCCGGTGACATCCTGGTCGGCAAGGTCACGCCCAAGGGCGAGACCGAGCTCACCCCGGAGGAGCGCCTCCTGCGCGCCATCTTCGGCGAGAAGGCGCGCGAGGTGCGCGACACCTCGCTCAAGGTCCCGCACGGCGAGTCCGGCAAGGTCATCGACATCCGTGTCTTCGACCGCGATGAGGGCGACGAGCTGCCGCCGGGCGTCAACCGCCTGGTGCGCGTCTACATCGCCCAGAAGCGCAAGATCACCGAGGGCGACAAGCTCGCCGGCCGCCATGGCAACAAGGGCGTCATCGCCAAGATCCTGCCCGCCGAGGACATGCCGTTCCTCGAGGACGGGACCCCGGTCGATGTGGTCCTCAACCCGCTGGGCGTCCCGGGCCGCATGAACGTCGGCCAGATCCTCGAGACGCACCTGGGCTGGGCTGCCGCAGCCGGCTGGAAGGTCGATCCCAAGGATCCGCGTGCCGCCAACCTGCCTGCAGTCGTGCATGAGGCCAGCCGCCGCACCAAGGTCGCCACCCCGGTGTTCGACGGTGCCCGCGAGGACGAGCTCGCGCTCGTGCTCGAGTCGACCCTGCCGACCGACGACGGGTTCACGCTCGTCGGCGCCGACGGCAAGGCCCAGCTGTTCGACGGACGCAGTGGCGAGCCGTACCCGGGTCGGGTCACGGTGGGCTACATCTACATCCTGAAGCTGCTGCACCTGGTCGACGACAAGATCCACGCTCGCTCGACCGGCCCGTACAGCATGATCACCCAGCAGCCACTGGGCGGCAAGGCCCAGTTCGGCGGCCAGCGGTTCGGCGAGATGGAGGTGTGGGCCCTGGAGGCCTATGGCGCCGCCTACGCGCTGCAGGAGCTCCTGACCATCAAGTCCGACGACGTGCTCGGTCGCGTGAAGGTCTACGAGGCCATCGTCAAGGGCGAGAACGTTCCCGAGCCGGGCATCCCGGAGTCGTTCAAGGTTCTCGTCAAGGAGATGCAGTCCCTGTGTCTCAATGTCGAGGTGCTGTCCAGCAATGGCCAGGCCATCGAGCTGCGCGACACCGATGACGACGTCTTCCGCACTGCGGAGGAGCTCGGCATCGACCTGTCCCGCCGCGAGCCCAGCAGTGTCGACGAGCTCTAGACCGTTGAGAGCGATCACTAGCCAACTTCCCGCACACGAACGAAGGACACATCAGTGCTAGACGTCAACTTCTTCGACGAACTTCGCATCGGCCTGGCCACGGCGGACGACATCCGCACGTGGTCCTACGGCGAGGTGAAGAAGCCCGAGACGATCAACTACCGCACGCTCAAGCCTGAGAAGGACGGCCTGTTCTGCGAGAAGATCTTCGGGCCGACCCGTGACTGGGAGTGCTACTGCGGCAAGTACAAGCGCGTGCGCTTCAAGGGCATCATCTGCGAGCGCTGCGGCGTCGAGGTCACGCGAGCCAAGGTGCGTCGTGAGCGCATGGGCCACATCGAGCTCGCCGCTCCCGTGACCCACATCTGGTACTTCAAGGGTGTGCCCAGCCGCCTGGGCTACCTGCTCGACCTCGCACCGAAGGACCTCGAGAAGGTCATCTACTTCGCGGCCTACATGATCACGTGGGTCGACGACGACGGTCGCCACGAGGCGCTGCCGTCGCTGGAGAACCAGCTCGGTGTCGAGAAGAAGCAGATCGCCAACCGTCGCGACTCCGACATCGACGCCCGCGCCAAGAAGCTCGAGTCCGACCTGGCCGAGCTCGAGGCCGAGGGTGCCAAGGCCGATGTGCGCCGCAAGGTGCGCGAGTCCGGCGAGCGCGAGATGGCCGCAGTGCGCCGTCGCGCCGACAACGAGATCGAGCGCCTCGATCGCATCTTCGACCGCTTCCGCACGCTCAAGGTCCAGGACCTCGAGGGCGACGAGATGCTGTTCCGCGAGATGCGCGACCGCTACGGCCGCTGGTTCGACGGCAGCATGGGCGCAGCAGCGATCCAGAAGCGCCTGGAGACCTTCGACCTCGAGGCCGAGAACGCGCTCCTGCGCGACATCGTCATCAACGGCAAGGGCCAGAAGAAGACGCGTGCGCTCAAGCGCCTCAAGGTGGTCAACGCCTTCCTGACGACCACCAACTCGCCCACGGGCATGGTGCTCGACGCTGTGCCGGTCATCCCACCGGACCTGCGCCCGATGGTGCAGCTCGACGGCGGGCGCTTCGCGACCTCGGATCTCAATGATCTCTACCGTCGCGTCATCAACCGCAACAACCGCCTCAAGCGCCTGCTCGATCTCGGTGCTCCCGAGATCATCGTGAACAACGAGAAGCGCATGCTCCAGGAGGCCGTCGACGCACTGTTCGACAACGGCCGCCGTGGCCGTCCCGTCACCGGGCCGGGCAACCGTGCGCTCAAGTCGCTGTCCGACATGCTCAAGGGCAAGCAGGGCCGCTTCCGCCAGAACCTGCTCGGCAAGCGCGTCGACTACTCGGGCCGATCGGTCATCGTCGTCGGCCCGCAGCTCAAGCTGCACCAGTGCGGCCTGCCCAAGCAGATGGCACTCGAGCTGTTCAAGCCGTTCGTGATGAAGCGCCTGGTCGATCTCAACCACGCGCAGAACATCAAGAGCGCCAAGCGCATGGTCGAGCGCTCGCGCTCGGTCGTGTGGGACGTGCTCGAGGAGGTCATCACCGAGCATCCGGTGCTGCTCAACCGCGCACCGACCCTGCACCGTCTGGGCATCCAGGCCTTCGAGCCACAGCTGATCGAGGGCAAGGCCATCCAGATCCATCCGCTCGTCTGCACGGCGTTCAACGCCGACTTCGACGGCGACCAGATGGCCGTGCACCTGCCGCTGTCCGCTGAGGCCCAGGCCGAGGCGCGCATCCTCATGCTCTCGAGCAACAACATCCTGTCCCCGGCGAACGGGCGTGCCATCACGACCCCGACCCAGGACATGGTGCTGGGCATCTACTCGCTGACCATGAACGAGCCGGGCGCACCGGGCGAGGGCCGTGCCTTCTCCTCGATGGCCGAGGCGTTCATGGCCTTCGATGCCGGCTCGCTCTCGCGCCAGGCCGACATCACCATCCGCCTGACCGACGGCCTGCCTCCCGAGGACTTCGAGGCTCCCGAGGGCTGGACCCCTGGCGAGCCGTTCCTGATCAAGACGACCTTCGGTCGCGCGATCTTCAACGAGGCCCTGCCTGCCGACTACCCGTTCGTGAATGCGCAGATCGACAAGCGCATGCTCGGCGCGGTCGTCAACAGCCTGGCCGAGCGCTACGCCAAGGTCGATGTCGCCGAGACCCTCGACAAGCTCAAGGCCCTCGGCTTCTACTGGGCCACCCGCTCGGGCGTCACGATCTCGATCTCCGATGTCGTCACGCCTCCGGGCAAGGCAGCGCTGCTGGCCGTGGCCGAGGGCTTCGCCGACAAGGTGCAGCAGCAGTACGAGCGCGGTCTCATCACCGACTCGGAGCGTCGCCAGGAGCTCATCGAGATCTGGACCCGCGCGACCGACGAGGTCGCCAAGGCCATGCAGGAGAACTTCCCGCGCAACAACCCCGTCCACATGATGGTCGACTCGGGTGCTCGCGGTAACTTCATGCAGGTCCGCCAGATCGCGGGCATGCGTGGCCTGGTGGCCAACCCCAAGGGCGAGATCATCCCGCGCCCGATCAAGTCGAACTTCCGTGAAGGCCTGTCGGTCCTCGAGTACTTCATCTCGACCCACGGCGCCCGCAAGGGACTGGCCGACACCGCCCTGCGCACCGCCGACTCCGGCTACCTGACCCGTCGACTCGTCGACGTGTCGCAGGACGTCATCGTGCGCGAGGTCGACTGCTTCACCGACCGCAGCACGGCGATCCAGATCGGCGAGGTCCGTGACGGCGTCGTGGTCGCGCTGGAGAACATCGACACCTCGGTGAGCACCCGCGTGCTCGGCCGCGACGTCGAGGTCGACGGCACGGTGATCGCACTGGCCGGCGAGGAGCTCACCACGGCGCGTCTCGAGGAGCTCGTCAGCCTGGGTGCCACCGAGGTCCGCACGCGTTCGGTGCTCACCTGCGAGAGCAAGGTCGGCACCTGCGCGATGTGCTACGGCAAGTCGATGGCGACGGGCAAGCTCGTCGACGTGGGCGAGGCCATCGGCATCGTCGCGGCGCAGTCGATCGGCGAGCCCGGAACCCAGCTCACCATGCGCACCTTCCACACCGGCGGTGTGGCAGGCGAGGACATCACGCACGGCCTCCCGCGCATCGTCGAGCTGTTCGAGGCACGCACCCCCAAGGGTGTGGCCCCGATCAGCGAGGTCACCGGTCGCGTCCGCATCGACGACACCGACAAGACGCGCAAGATCGTCGTCGTGCCCGACGACGGCAGCGAGGAGATCGCACAGCCGGTCTCCAAGCGCACCCGCCTGCTGGTCGAGGACGGCCAGCACGTGCAGGTCGGCCACCAGCTGACCGTGGGCGCCGTCGATCCCAAGCAGGTGCTGCGGATCCTGGGCCAGCGTGCCGTGCAGCTGTACCTGGTCGACCAGGTGCAGGAGGTCTACCGCTCGCAGGGCGTGTCGATCCACGACAAGCACATCGAGGTCATCGTGCGCCAGATGCTCAAGCGCGTCACGATCATCGACGACGGCGACTCGGGCTTCCTGACCGGCGATGTCGTCGAGCGCACCACCTTCGAGACGGCCAACCGTCGCGTCGTGTCCGAGGGCGGAGCACCGGCTGCCGGTCGCCCCGAGCTCATGGGCATCACGAAGGCCTCGCTCGCGACCGAGTCGTGGCTCTCGGCGGCCTCCTTCCAGGAGACCACCCGCGTGCTCACCGATGCAGCCATCCATGCCAAGAGCGATCCGCTCCTGGGCCTGAAGGAGAACGTCATCCTGGGCAAGCTCATCCCGGCCGGCACTGGCATGCCCCAGTACCGCAACATCCGGGTGGAGCCCACCGAGGAGGCGAAGAACGCGATGTACGCCACCTTCGCCAACTACGACGATCTCGACTACAGCGGCTTCGCGACCACCTCTGGTGCAGCGGTCCCGCTGGAGGAGTTCGACTTCCGCGGCTACAACGCGTAGCACCGCAGCAGTGCACGAAGGGGAGGGGCGCAGCCCCTCCCCTTCGTGCTGCCCGGGGACAATGCCGTCATGCCCGTCGACCTGATCACTGATCGCAGCGATCCGCGGCTGGGCGACTACACGAGCCTCACCGACGTGGCGCTGCGCACCAGCTTCGAGGCCGAGCACGGCCTCTACATCGCCGAGAGCGCCAAGGTGGTGCGCCGGGCCCTGCAGGCCGGCCACCGACCTCGCTCGCTGCTCATGTCCTCCCAGTGGCGCGAGCGCATGGCCGACCTGATCGATGAGGTCCAGGCTGCCGGCGCCGACGTGCCGGTGTTCGTCGGCGACAGCGCCCTGGTCGAGGACATCGCCGGGTTCCACGTGCACCGCGGGGTCCTCGCATCCATGGAGCGGCCGGCCCTGCCGGCCCTCGACGAGGTGCTCGGCGCAGGTCGCCAGCGCATCGTGGTGCTTGACGGCATCGTCGACCACACGAACATCGGCGCGATCTTCCGCTCCGTGGCCGGCATCGGCGCCAACGCCGTGCTCCTGAGCGGCCAGTGCGCCGATCCGCTCTACCGGCGCAGCGTCCGAGTGTCGATGGGCGCCGTGTTCCAGATCCCGTGGACCCGCCTGGCCGACTGGCCAGGCGGCCTGGACGAACTCAGGGCGCGCGGCTTCACCGTGGCGGCGATGGCCCTTGCCCCCGGAGCCGTCGGCCTCGACGACTTCGCCGCCCGGGCTCCCGAGCGGCTCGCGATCGTCCTGGGCTCGGAGGGCGACGGGCTGAGCGCTGCGGCCCTGGCGCAGGCCGATGCCGTGGTCACCATCCCCATGGCGCACGGCCTGGACTCCCTCAATGTCGCGGCCGCCTCGGCCGTGGCCATGTGGGCCCTGCGCTGATCGCGGCAGCGCGCGCAGCCGTCGCGGTCGTGGCGGCCACCAGGAGGTGGGCGCGACCGGCATCGCCTAGGGTGTCCCCATGAGCGATGAGGGGCAGCCGCAGTTCGAGCAGTCGTGGCCGAGCCAGCCCGCGCCCATCCCCGCCGAGGGCGCCCTGGTGCCCCCTGCGGCCCCCGCAGTCGTCCCGCACACCTCAGGTGACGCCATCGCGGCCTTCGTCCTGGCGCTGGTCTCCTGGGCCGCCTGCCCCATCGTGTTCGCCATCGTCGCCCTGGTCTTCGCCTTCAAGGCCGATCGCACCATCACCGCGTCGGGCGGGCAGGTCTCCGGCGGGGGGCTCAACCTCGCCGCCAAGCTCCTCGCCTGGATCAATCTGGGCTTCTGGCTGGCCCTGATCCTCATCGGCGGCTTCATCACGGTCGTGCTGCTCCTGGCCGGCGCCGGCTCCACGCCACCCCAGCCGTGAGGGATCCCGCGACCTTCACGGCGGCAGCCGACCCCGTTTTGACTCTGCGAGGCCTAGACCGGTAATCTTCCCCTTCGTGTCTGGCCCCTCAGGCACATCCCGTCGTGCGAACTTCCCCCGAAGCACGCACCGACGCGAGTCTCGCGTCTGGGATCCACCCACGATCTGGTGATCGTCGCGGCCGCAAGGCGTGCGACACGCCCGACCGCGTGGGTCGGAGACTGAGGGACCGGAACGACAAGCTCAACAACGAGAAAGGCAACGCGTGCCAACGATCCAGCAGCTGGTCCGTAAGGGTCGGCAGGACAAGGTCTCCAAGACCAAGGCCCCCGCACTCAAGGGCAGCCCCCAGCGCCGTGGGGTGTGCACCCGCGTGTACACGACCACGCCCAAGAAGCCGAACTCCGCGCTTCGCAAGGTGGCCCGTGTGCGTCTGACCTCTGGCATCGAAATCACCGCCTACATCCCCGGCGTCGGCCACAACCTGCAGGAGCACTCGATCGTGCTCGTGCGCGGCGGCCGCGTCCGCGACCTGCCCGGCGTGCGCTACAAGGTCATCCGCGGCGCCCTCGACACGCAGGGCGTGAAGAACCGCAAGCAGGCCCGCAGCAAGTACGGCGCGAAGAAGGAGAAGGCCTAATGCCTCGCAAGGGTCCCGCCGCCAAGCGGCCGATCATCATCGACCCGGTGTACCAGGCACCCCTGGTCACCCAGCTCATCAACAAGGTCCTGCTCGACGGCAAGCGCTCGACCGCTGAGCGCATCGTCTACGGCGCCCTCGAAGGCTGCCGCGAGAAGACCGGCACCGATCCCGTGCAGACGCTCAAGCGCGCGCTCGACAACATCCGCCCGACCCTCGAGGTGCGCTCACGCCGCGTCGGCGGCGCCACCTACCAGGTGCCCGTCGAGGTCAAGGCCGGCCGCAGCACCACGCTGGCCCTGCGCTGGCTCATCGGCTACTCGCGCCAGCGTCGCGAGAAGACCATGACCGAGCGCCTCATGAACGAGATCCTCGATGCCTCCAATGGCCTCGGCGCCAGCGTCAAGAAGCGTGAGGACACGCACAAGATGGCCGAGTCCAACAAGGCCTTCGCGCACTACCGCTGGTAACCCCCAACTTCCACACGTCACAAGCAACGGAGAGCATTCGTGTCAACGCAGACCAGTCTCGATCTGGCCAAGGTGCGCAACATCGGCATCATGGCTCATATCGACGCGGGCAAGACCACGACCACCGAGCGCATCCTGTTCTACACGGGCATCAACTACAAGATCGGTGAGGTGCACGAGGGTGCAGCCACCATGGACTGGATGGAGCAGGAGCAGGAGCGTGGCATCACGATCACCTCTGCTGCGACCACGTGCGTCTGGAAAGACCACACCATCAACATCATCGACACCCCGGGCCACGTCGACTTCACGGTCGAGGTCGAGCGTTCGCTGCGCGTGCTCGACGGTGCCGTCAC
>JAQTXL010000200.1 GCA_028688835.1 Candidatus Nanopelagicales bacterium
CTACCTGCTGCTCGGCTCAGGATCCGAGCAAGTCGATGAGATGCGCTGCGCTCGTGGCCCGGTCGAGCAGCGCGCCGACGTGCGCCTGCGTGCCGCGACTCGGCTCGATCGTGGGCACCCGGATGAGTGACTCCCTCCCGGGGAGGTCGAAGACGAGTGAGTCCCACGATGCCGCAGCGATGTCGTCGGGAAACCTGCGCAGGCACTCGCCCCGGAAGAAGGCCCGGGTGTCCGTGGGCGGGTGCAGGCGTGCGTGCTCAACCGCATCGTCGGTCACGCGCCGGCGCAGCTGCCCTCGGGCCTCGAGCCGCAGGGCAAGCCCGCGCTCGGGCCGGATGTCGGCGTACTGGAGATCGATGGCCTGGAGCGCCGGCGCGTTCCACGGAAGACCGTCGCGGCGCCGGTAGGCGTCCATGAGCCGGTACTTGGCCACCCAGTCGAGGATGTCCGCGCACTCCAGGGGGTCGGCCTCGAGCCGGTCGAGCACGCTCCCCCACTCGCGCAGCACTTCAGCGGTCTCCACGTCGATGTCGGTGCCGTACTCGCGCGCGCAGAACTCCTGGGCCAGTCGCCAGAACTCCCGCTGCATCTCCAGAGCTGTCCAGTTGCGCCCGCCCGCCAGCGCGAGCCGCTGGGTGAGCGAGATGTCGTGGCTGACGCGGCTCATGGCGCGCACCGGCTCGACCACGGTCATGTCATGGTCGTCGAGGTAGCCGGACTCCAGCATGCTCAGCACGAGTGCGGTCGTGCCCATCTTGAGGAAGGTCGCGGTGTCGCTCATGTTCGCATCGCCGACGATGACATGCAGGCGCCGGAAGCGCTCAGGATCGCAGTGCGGCTCATCGCGGGTGTTGATGATGGGTCGCTTGAAGGTCGTCTCCAGGCCGACCTCGGCCTCGAAGAAGTCGGCGCGCTGGCTGATCTGGAACTCGAGCCTCTTCGTCTCCTGGCCGACGCCCAGGCGCCCGGCGCCCGTGAACACCTGCCGGGAGATGAAGAACGGCGTCATCCAGGCCACGATCGAGGTGAACAGTGTCTGCCGGTTCATGAGGTAGTTCTCGTGGCAGCCGTAGGACGCACCCTTGTTGTCGGTGTTGTTCTTGTAGAGCACGATCGGCAGGTCGACGCCGTCGGACAGCGTGTACTCGGCTGCCCGGGCCATGATCGACACACCTGCGCGGTCCCAGAGCAGTGCGTCGCGCGGGTTGGTCACCTCCGGCGAGGAGTACTCAGGGTGAGCGTGGTCGACGTAGAAGCGCGAACCGTTCGTGAGGATGACATTGGCCATGCCCATGTCGTCATCGGTCAGCTGCGACGGATCCGCCTCGGCACGTGTCATGTCGAAGCCGCGCGCATCGCGCAGTGGCGCCTCCTCCGAGTAGTCCCACTTCGGGTTGCGCTGCCGTCCGCGCACATCGTGGCGCGCATAGGCGTTCACGAGGCGGGTCGAGGAGGCCATGGCGTTCATGATGCGCACGCCCGGCACGGTGATGCCGTACTCGGTCTCGATCCCCATGATCCGATGGACGGTCATGCGCGCGCGATTCGCATGCAGTGGCTACAGGTACTGGCCGGTGTTGGCGACTGTGGCGATGGATCGACCCGCCTCGTTGCCCTTCTTGCCCTGGACCAGGGTGCGGATGAACACGATGCGCTCACCCTTCTTGCCGGAGATGCGGGCCCAGTCATCGGGATTGGTCGTGTTGGGCAGGTCCTCGTTCTCACGGAACTCCTCGAGGCAGGCATCGAGGAGGTGCTGCACGCGAATGCCCTTCTCCCCGTGGTCGAGGAAGCTCTTGATCGATGACTTCTTCGCTCGGGCAACGATGTTCTCGATCATGGCACCGGAGTTGAAGTCCTTGAAGTACAGGATCTCCTTGTCTCCGCCCGCATACGTCACCTCGAGGAAGCGGTTCTCATCGGACTCGGCGTAGATGGACTCGACGGCCACCTGGATCATCGCGGCGCAGGCCGCGGCACGATCGCCGCCGTGCGCCTCGATGTCTTCTGGGTGGATCGGCAGCTCGGGCACGAGGTACTTGCTGAAGATCTCGCGGGCCGCCTCAGCGTCGGGTCGGGCGATCTTGATCTTCACGTCGAGACGTCCCGGGCGCAGGATGGCCGGATCGATCATGTCCTCGCGGTTCGATGCGCCGATGACGATGACATTCTCCAGGCGCTCGACACCGTCGATCTCGCTCAGGAGCTGGGGCACGATCGTGTTCTCGACATCACTGGAGACTCCGGAGCCGCGCGTGCGGAACAGCGAGTCCATCTCGTCGAAGAACACGATGACCGGCAGTCCCTCGGACGCCTTCTCGCGTGCGCGCTGGAACACCAGCCGGATGTGCCGCTCGGTCTCACCCACGTACTTGTTCAGCAGCTCGGGGCCCTTGATGTTCAGGAAGAACGAGCGCCCCTCCTCGGTGCCGTTGATCTCGGCCACCTTCTTGGCCAGCGAGTTGGCCACTGCCTTGGCGATCAGCGTCTTGCCGCACCCGGGCGGCCCGTAGAGCAGGATGCCCTTGGGGGCGAGCAGCTGGTGCTCGGTGTAGAGGTCCTTGTGCAGGAATGGCAGCTCGACCGCATCACGGATCGACTCGATCTGGTCGCCGAGTCCGCCGATGTCCTCGTAGCGGATGTCGGGAACCTCCTCGAGCACGAGCTCCTCGACCTCGGACTTGGGCACCTTCTCGGTCACATAGCCCGAGCGCGTGTCGAACAGCAGCGAGTCGCCGGCACGCAGCTTCTGCGCCTGCAGCGGGTCGGCGATGCGCACCACGCGCTCATCATCGGAGCGACCGACGACCAGCGCGCGAGTGCCGTGCTCGAGCAGCTCCTTGAACATGACGATCTCGCCGACGTCCTCGAACTCGCGCACGCCGATGACCGTCATGGCGTCGCTGAGCATGACCTCCTGTCCGGCGACCAGCGCG
>JAQTXL010000059.1 GCA_028688835.1 Candidatus Nanopelagicales bacterium
GACCTGGGCCGAGGTGGTGCCGTCGGTGACGCACGAGCAGACGGTGTGGGCACTGACGAAGACCGCCGGCCTGGGCCTGCACTCGACGACCGGCATCGAGGCCGAGGCCTGCCAGGGCCAGCCCGGCTTCATCGTGACCGCGCTCTATGGGCAGCGGGCCACGAAGGAGGTCAGCGTGAACGAGCAGCCGGCGAAGTCCTGCGCCGATACCGGCTACACCTGGTACGGGCCGGTGAAGTCCTTCACGATCGACAAGGCGACGATCGAGATCTCGGCGCAGTGCGGCTGGAACGCCGCCAAGAACAGGCCCGTTGCCGGCTTCACGGCGACGAGCACCTGCAGCCCGGCCAGCGTGCAGAGCACCGGCGGGCTCATCCACCTGACCCAGACCGCGAGCACCAAGGCCAAGAGCCGCAGCGTCGTGTGGATCACGACCACCGGCCTGACCTACGGGCAGCTCGTGACGATGGCCAAGGGGCTCACCCCCGTCTCCTGAGGCGCACCGCTGCGGCAGTCGCGTCGGTGAGCGCGCTTCGGCGATCGCCCGCTACAGCGTTCCCGCCTCGAGCTGCTCGAGGTACAGGAAGGTCGGCGGATGGACGCCGGCCTCGCGCCGGATCCTGACCAGCGCATCGGACTCGAAGAACGCGCGCGCAGCATCGAGATCGCTCCACTGCGAGAAGTGCACGAGGTGCGTGGCGCTCGACTGCTCGCGCAGCAGCTGGAAGTCGATCTCGCCGGCGGCCTTGCGCATCGCCGCCGCATCGTCGAAGACACGCTTCCATGCTTCGTAGTCGTCGACCTCGTGCACGATCAGCACGTAGGGCATGGCGCTCCCAGAAGGTCAGGCACCGGCACTACTTGCCGAGCTCGGCCTCGATCAGCTCGACGATCGCCGGGTCATCCGGCGACAGCTGCGGCGCGAAGCGTGCGACGACGTTGCCGTCGCGCGACACCAGGAACTTCTCGAAGTTCCACACGACCTCGGGATCCTCCGTGGTCTCGATGCCATAGTCGCGCAGCCGGGCGCGGTGCGCCTCCTTGTCGCCGATCGCGTCGGGCGCCTCCTCGGTGAGCACCTCGTAGAGCGGGTGCTTCTCCTCGCCCACCACGCTGATCTTGGCGAACAGCGGGAAGGTGACGTCGTAGGTCAGGCTGCAGAACTCGGCGATCTCGGCGTTGTCACCGGGCTCCTGGCCGCGGAAGTCATTGGCGGGGAACCCGACCACGACGAGTCCCTGGTCCTTGAACTGACGGTAGATCGCCTCGAGGCCCTCGTACTGCGGGGTCAGCCCGCACTTCGATGCGACGTTGACCACGAGCAGGACAGATCCCGCATAGTCGCCGAGCGCTGCCGGCTCCCCTGTGATCGTGTCGACCTTGATCTCCTGCAGTGCGGTCATGGCAAGCCTCCTCGGCGTGGACGGATGGCGGCGAGCGTAGTACGCACCGCAGCGCCCCGCAGGCCCCACTGGTCAGTCGCGACCCTGCGCGATGGCCGTCGCGGCACCATCAGGCGCCTGCACGACGGCGATCGCGCCGAGCTCGTCGGTGCGCAGCACCCGCGCACCCGCCGCCTGCCATGCCGCCACCGTCGACGACGCCGGATGGCCATAGTCGTTGCCCTGCCCGACGCTGATGAGCGCGATGCGCGCGCCCGTCCACGCCGCGAACCCCGGATCCTGGTAGCGGCTGCCGTGATGCGGCACCTTGGCGACGTCGACGTCGACCGGTCGATGCGCGGCCATGATCGCCGCCTGCGCCTCCGGCTCGACATCGCCGGACAGCAGGAGGTCGAGGGATCCCACGTGCATGAGCAGCACGACGCTCGCGTTGTTCGGCCGTGAGCCGGCGTCGATGACGCGGGCCGGCCACAGCACCTCCCACCGGGCATCTCCAGCGCTGCCGACCTGGCCCGCGCGCAGAGTCGTGAACGCGAGACCACGATCGGCCAGCAGGGCCCGCGCCTGCGCGGCCTCGCCGGGCGGCTCGTCGATGAGCGTCGCGTAGGCGGCGCGCACCTCGCGGCCCCGCAGCGCACCTGCGAGACCGCCGGCATGGTCGGCATGGAAGTGCGTGACCACCAGCGCGTCGATCGTCGTGATGCCGAGGTCGGTCAGGCACTGGTCGATGGGGCCGGGCTCGAGCCCGGTGTCCACGACCAGCGCCGCGCGATCACCGGTGCGCACGACCAGTCCATCGCCCTGATCCACATCGCAGGCGACGAGCTGCCAGCCGTCCGGCGGCCAGCCGCGATGGCCGGGCAGCAGCAGGGCGAGGACCGCGGCGCCTGCCGCGATCGCGAGTGCGAGCAGGCGCACCGCTCTCGGCAGGCCCGCCGGGAACTGCGACCGGTGCCATCGCCACGCGAGGACTGCTGCCGCGGCGCACACGCACCCCAGGGCCAGGCCCGCAGCACCGGACGGCCATGGCACCACCGCGAGCGGAAGATCCTGGGCTGCGTACGCAACCTTCGCGATCCAGGACGCGAACCACGATGCGACAAGACCGAGCAGTGCGGCCACAGCCGGCACGAACGGGCCCAGTGCAGCAGCCGCCAGCCCGAGGACGGTCACCACTGGCACGACGGGCATCGCCAGCAGGTTGGCCGGGACCCCCGCGAGCCCGACCGTGCTGCCCATCGCGATGAGCACAGGGAGCGTGGCCAGCTGCGCGGTGACCGTGACGGCGAGCGCCTCGCGCAGCCCCGACGGCCACCGCGGCAGCGCACGGTCGAGGTGGTCCTGCAGGTGCGGCGCCAGCACGATGAGCCCGAGCGTCGCGACGACCGACAGGGCGAAGCCCCACGAGATCGCAAGCTCGGGCGCAACGACCATGAGCACCGCGATCGCCACGGCCAGCACGCCCGTGCCGCGGCGCTGGCCGCCGGTCAGCAGGCCGACGAGGACCACCGCGCCCATCACTGCGGCGCGCAGCACGCTGGGCTGCGGACGTACGAGCACGACGAACCCTGCCAGGGCCACGAGGGCGACGACGACCTGGCCGGCGAGCCTGATGCGCGCCAGTCGGGCCAGGCCGATCACGAGCACCACGACGATGGCGACATTGCCGCCGGACACCGCCGTCAGGTGCGACAGCCCGGCGATCCGCAAGGCCTCGGCCAGTTCGGGCGACTGCTCCCCCTGGTCGCCGATCGCCAGGCCGGTGACGAGCGAGGCCGCATCGGCCGGCCGGCCGGCGAGGGCGGCACGCAGCGCTGCACGCATCGTGCTGGCGGCCTCGTCGATCACGCCTGGGGGGCCCAGCACCCGGATCGGGCCGCGCGCCTGCAGCCGGGCGGCCTCGATGGGGAGCCGGCCGGGGGCGAGCCGGCCCGTGACCGCGACCACCGTGCCGATCGGCGCAGGCGTGCCCGGGCCCAGCACCTGGATCGGCACCTCGATCCGCCAGGCCCGCCCGCCCGTGCTCACCGTCGTGGTCGCCAGCGACCACTGCAGCAGCGGCTGCTGCTGCCAGACGCGGGCCTGGGCCGAACGCTGCACCCGCGGCGCCCCTGTGACCACGCCGGTGATCTCGACCGCTCGTCGCTGCTCCACCCAGGCCTGCAGCGGCTCAGCGGCAAGCGCGCCCACGTGCACCGACGCAGCGAGCACCCCCACGGCCGCTCCCGCGACGGCGGCTGGGACCCATGACGTGCCCTGGTCGCGCCTGAGCCATGCGGCGCACCCGGCCCCTGCGATCACGGCGAGGCAGGCACCGGCGATGATCACCAGCGCTGCGCCGATGCTGCGGGCATGCGTGCCGGCCGCGACGCCCACGGCGAGCGCCCCCGCCCACATCGCCACTGCAGGGGCGAGCAGCTGCGAGATCGTCACACCTGCACGTGCGGCCGCAGCCTGCCCAGCATCGCCTCGCCGATGCCGGTCACGGCGCTCAGCTCATCGACCGAGCCGAACGGCCCGTGCTCGGTGCGGAACTCGACGATGCGCCCGGCGAGCACTGGCCCGACGCCCGGGAGATCCTCGAGCTGCTGGGCCGTGGCTGCATTGATGCTGACACGAGCGCCCGCGCCGGAGGCCGCCGTGACGCCGGCCGCAGCGAGCACCACCTGCTCGCCGTCGACGAGCACGCGCGCCAGGTTCACCGATCCTTCGGCCTTGGCTGTCGTGGCGCCGCCCGCCGCTGCCACCGCATCGGCGACGCGAGCGCCCGAGGGCAGCCGGACCAGGCCAGGGCGCCGCACGGCCCCGGTGACGTGCACGACCACTCCCCCAGCGGCGAGGGTGGGCGCCGGCGATGCGCTGGACGTGGCCGCAGGCGCATCGGCGACTGCGCCCACCTCGAAGGGGCGGCCACGCAGCGCGATGCAGCCGACCACCACGAGCGAGGTCGCGACCAGCACTGCGACCAGGCGCCATGACCGTGCGTCGAGGGCGGGAACGCGCCAGCGCCCACGGCTGGACGTCGGAGGTTCAGCGGGGGCGTGATCGTCGACGAGCGACGGTGCCGCGGCAGGGGGCAGCCACTGCTGCGCGACTCGGTCGAGTCGCTCCTGCATCGACGGGTTCCTCGGCACCCGGCCACGCTAGGCAGGCCACGCGGCCCAGCGATCGTGAGCGCCGCGCCTGTGGATGCGCACGGCCAGCGCGCGCAGCTGTGGAGCGCTAGACGGGAACGATGTTCACGAGCTTGGGCGCCCGCACGATCACCGTGCGCAGCTCGCGTCCGCCGATCGCGTCGGCGACTGCCGCGAGCGCCCGCTCGCGCAGGTCGTCCTCACTGATGTCAGGCGACACCTCGAGGCGGCCGCGCACCTTGCCCGCGACCTGCACGACGCAGGTGACGGAGTCCTCGACGAGCAGGGCCGGGTCGACCGTCGGCCAGCCGGCCAGGGCGACCGCAGGCTCATGCCCGAGCCGGCTCCACATGTCCTCGGCCGTGTAGGGAGCCACGAGCGACAGCATGATCGCCACCGCCTCCGTGGCCTCGCGCACTGCCGGGTCGGCGCTGCCGGGGCCGCTGTCGATGGCCTTGCGCGTGGCGTTCACGAGCTCCATCGTGCGCGCGACGGCGACGTTGAACCGGAAGGTCTCCAGTGCCTGCGCTGCGTCGTGCACCGCCTTGTGCGTGACCTTGCGCAGGGCGAGATCGCCAGTGCTCACATCAGCCCCGGGTGCGCTCGTGACATCGCCGGAGAGGCGCCACGCGCGTGCCAGGAACCGCTTCGAGCCGCCGGGCGAGACATCGGCCCAGTCGACGTCGTCCTCGGGAGGACCCGCGAAGACCATGGTCAGGCGGATGGCGTCGACACCGTGGTCGTTGAGCTCGTCGGACAGTCGCACGAGATTCCCGCGGCTCTTGCTCATCGCCGAGCCGTCCATCACGACCATGCCCTGGTTGAGCAGCCGGGTGAAGGGCTCGTCGAAGTCGAGCAGCCCCATGTCGTGCAGCACCTTGGTGAAGAAGCGGCTGTAGAGCAGGTGCAGGATCGCGTGGGTCACGCCGCCGACGTACTGGTCGACGGGCAGCCACTCGCGCGCGAGCTCGGGGTCGAAGGCGGCGGTGTCGTTCGAGGGATCGAGGTAGCGCAGGTAGTACCAGGACGAGTCGACGAAGGTGTCCATCGTGTCGGTGTCGCGCACCGCGGGCTTGCCGCAGTTCGGGCAGGGCACATTGGCCCACTCGTGCGCCGCGCCGAGCGGGGACGAGCCCTTCGGCTTGAGGTCCAGGCCCTCGGCCGACGGCAGTCGCACCGGCAGCTGGTCGGCAGGCACCGGCACCTCGCCGCAGTCGTCGCAGTGGATGATCGGGATGGGCGCGCCCCAGTAGCGCTGTCGCGAGATGAGCCAGTCGCGCAGTCGGTAGTTGGTGGCGGGCCGGCCCGTGCCACGCTCGACGAGCAGCGCGTTCATCGCCGCGATCGCCTCGTCCTTGCCCAGGCCGTCGAGGGGGCCGGAGTTCACGTGTGCGCCGTCGTCGGCGGTGGCGATGCCGGTGACCGACGGATCCTCATCGGCAGCGACGACCACGCGCACCGGCAGGTCGAAGGCGCGAGCGAAGTCGAGGTCGCGCTGGTCGTGCGCGGGCACCGCCATGATGGCGCCGGTGCCGTAGTCGGCCAGCACGTAGTCGGAGGCCCAGACCGGGATGCGCTCGCCGTTGACCGGGTTGATCGCGTGCCGCTCGAGGAACACGCCGCTCTTGGCGCGCGTCGAGTCGAGTCGGTCCATGTCGGTGCTCTTCTTGACCTCGTCGAGATAGGCCTGGAAGGCCGGCTCGGCGGTGGTGCCGGCTGCGAGCTCTGCGGCGAGCTCGGAGTCGGCGGCGACGACGAAGAAGGTCGCGCCGAAGAGCGTGTCGGGGCGGGTGGTGTAGACGGTGACGGGCTCGGCGCGGCCCTCGATCTCGAAGAGCACCTCGGCGCCGGTCGACTTGCCGATCCAGTTGCGCTGCATGAGCAGCACCTTCTCGGGCCATCCGCCCTCGAGCTGGCTCATGTCGTCGAGCAGGCGATCGGCGTAGTCGGTGATGCGCAGGTACCACTGCGTCAGCTTCTTCTTGGTGACGACGGCATCGCAGCGCTCGCAGAGGCCGCCGACGACCTGCTCATTGGCCAGCACCGTCTGGTCGTTCGGGCACCAGTTGACCGCGCTGTCCTTGCGGTAGGCCAGGCCGCGCTCGTACATCTGCAGGAAGAACCACTGCGTCCACCTGTAGTACTCGGGATCGCACGTGTTGAACACGCGGTCCCAGTCGAAGGAGCAGGCGTAGCGTCGCATCGAAGTCTTCTGCTGCTCGATGTTCTCGTAGGTCCACTCGATCGGGTCGGAACCGCGCTTGATGGCTGCGTTCTCGGCCGGCAGGCCGAAGGCGTCCCAGCCGATGGGGTGCATGACGTTGTAGCCCTGCTGCACCCAGTAGCGGGCGACGACATCGCCCAGGGCGTACGCCTCCGCGTGACCCATGTGCAGGTCGCCCGAGGGGTAGGGGAACATGTCGAGCACGTACTTCTTGGGGCGCGGGTCATCGGCGCGACCGGAGCGGAAGGGCACAAGCTCGTCCCAGACCGGGAGCCAGCGCTCCTGGATCTCCTCGAAGTCGTACACGCCCTGCTCTGCAACGCCCTCGGTCACGATGTCCCTTCGCCTCGTCGGCGGGTGCCTGCACCGCCCCTGCCCGACGTCGAAGCCTACCGACGCTCGTGCTGAGGCCCCGCAGGCATCGCTGCGCAGGGCAGAATGCACGCGTGCCGAGCCCCTCCCTCAACATCTTCCGGATGCAGGCATCCGTGAACGGCTGGGGAGGCCTGCGCGTGGCGATCATCACCGGGGCCCTCGTGGCCATCTGCGTGGCCACCGATCACCAGGCCTATGCACTGCCGCTGGCGTCTGGGTCGATGTTCACCGGCATGGCCGAGGCCGGCGAGGCCACGGGACATCGATGGCGCACGATGCTCTGGGCCACCTTCTGGCTGACCCTGAGCGCCTTCGTCGGCGGCCTGCTCACGGACAGCTTCTGGGCCGGGCTGGTCGCCACCGCCCTGGTGGCCGCCATCGCCGGGATCGCGGGCAGTGCCGGCCCACGTGCAGGCCTCATCGGCCTGCTGGGGCTGGTCATCTTCACCGTCTACCTCGGCGCTCCGGACTCGGCCACGACGCCACTGCAGGCGGCGCTGCTCATCACGGCCGGCGGGCTGCTGCAGTCGCTGGCCATGATCGTGCCGTACCTGGTCACCAATCCCGGAGCACTGCGCATCGCAGCCGAACGGCAGCCGCCGATGTGGCCGCGCGTGCGCGAGCACCTGCGCTGGCCCGACCCGTTCGTCAACCACGCCGTGCGCCTGACCCTCGCGGTGACCTTCGCCACCGCGCTGGCCGACTCGACGAACCTCAAGCACCAGTACTGGCTGCCGATGACGGTCGCATGGGTGACGCAGTCGGGGCGGCTGGGCACCACACGTCGCGTCATCGCCCGGGTGCTCGGCACCGCCGGGGGCCTGGTGGCGGTCTACCTGCTGCTCGAGGTGCTCCAGGCGCAGGGCCAGTGGCTCAGTGTCATCTGCGCGATCTGCGGCGGCATCGCCGTGGCGTACATCACCGCCAACTACATCTACGCCGTGATGGGCGTGACCGTGCTCGTGCTCACGCTGCTGTTCATGGACGGCGATCCACTCGGCACGACCATGTGGCAGCGCCTGGGCGAGACTGTCGTGGCCGGTGTGATCGCGATCGTCGCGCTGTCGATCTGGCCCGACCGCGAGGACGACCAGCCCGCGCCTGCGAGCTGAGGCAGTCGCCGCGTGTCAGCTGCTGGCTGAGGCCACAGCGTCGCGCAGCACGCTGAGCGCATCGGCGAGCAGCGCATCGGTGATGACCAGCGGCGGCAGCAGGCGGATCACATTGTTGTAGGTGCCCGCCGTGAGCACGAGCACGCCGTTGCTCTGGCAGTGCTGCACGACGGCCTGCACTGCTGCGGCATTGGGCTCCTTGGTGCCGGGCAGCACGAACTCGATGGCCTGCATCGCGCCGCGGCCGCGGACCTCGCCGACGATGTCGTACGTGCCAGCGAGCTCCTGCAGCGATGTGCTGATGACCGCGCCGATGTGCCGCGCCCGGGCGACGAGATCGTCCTGCTCGATGGTCTCGATCGCCCCGAGCGCTGCCGCGCAGGCCACGGGGTTGCCGCCGTAGGTGCCGCCCAGCCCACCGGCATGCACCGAGTCCATGATCTCCGCGCGTCCGGTGACGGCGGCCAGCGGGAGGCCGCCGGCGATGCCCTTGGCCATGGTGATGAGGTCGGGGACGACCTCCTCGTCCTCGACCGCGAACAGGTCGCCCGTGCGTGCGAAGCCCGACTGCACCTCGTCGGCGATGAAGACGATGCCGTTCTCGCGGGCGTAGCGCGCCAGCCCGGGCAGGAAGCCGCGCGGCGGCACGATGAAGCCGCCCTCACCGAGGATCGGCTCGATCAGGATCGCGGCGACGTTGTGCGCGCCGATCTCCTTCTCGATCTTCAGGGCGATCTCCGTGAGCGAGTCCTGCGTGATGGTCGCGGGATTGCCGTGCCAGCGGAAGGGGTACGGCAGCGGCATGCGGTAGACCTCGTTCGCGAAGGGCCCGAAGCCCTCCTTGTACGGCAGGTTCTTGGCCGTCAGCGCCATGGTGAGGTTCGTGCGTCCGTGATACGCGTGCTCGAACACCACGACTGCAGGGCGCTTCGTGTAGTGGCGCGCGATCTTCACGGCATTCTCGACCGCCTCGGCGCCGGAGTTCACCAGGAGCGACTTCTTGGGGAAGTCGCCGGGCGTGATGCGGTTGAGCGCCTCACAGACCTCGATGTAGCCGAGGTACGGGGCGACGGTGAAGCACGTGTGCGTGAAGGCCTGCACCTGCTCGATCACGCGGTCGACGACACGGGCAGCGGAGTTGCCCACGTTCGTGACGCCGATGCCGGAGCCGAGATCGATGATGCAGTTGCCGTCGATGTCCTGCAGGATCGCGTCGTGCGCGCGCTCGATCATCACCGGGATCGCGATGCCGAGTCCGGCTGAAGTTGCTTCACTGCGGCGTTTGAGGGCCTCGATCGACTTCGGTCCCGGGATGGCCGTGACCAGCCGGCGCTCTTGCACGAGGGAAGCGTCAATCGTCATGGCGAGATTGTAAGCCTTGCCCGGAGTGGGCTCACGTGCCCGATGTGCCCACTGGATACGCTCATCCCCGTGATCGAACTGCGCGCGACCGCTCCGCTCCTGGACGCGTATCTGTCGTACTTCGAGACGCCCAGCACTCCCTTCACGATCCCGGGTCACAAGCAGCAGGCCGGACGCATCGACGCGGGGCTCGGCCAGGTCGTCGACGTCGACGCACCGCTGTACGGAGGCCTCGACGAGGTGAAGCTGACGCGGCAGCTGCTGCGCCATGCCGAGCAGATCGCAGCCGAGTGCTGGGGCGCCGACTGGGCGCGCTTCTCCACCGGCGGCTCGACGCATGCCAACCAGGCGGTGATCTTCGCGCTCGGGCGTCCGGGCGACCGCATCGCCGTCAGTCGCACCGCCCACCGCTCCGTGCTCAGCGCCCTGGTGCTCGCCGGGCTCGAGCCGATCTGGATGACGCCCGACATCGACGAGCCCACCGGCGTTCCGATGGGCATCTCCCCTGCCGAGTTCGAGCGGGCACTCGAGCATGACCCGATCGCGCTGCTGCTCACCGAGCCCGGCTACCTCGGCACACTGTCCGACCTGCCGCCGCTCATCGCACGCGCGCACGCGGCCGGCATCCCGGTGATCATCGATACCGCCTGGGGCGCGCACTTCGGCTTCCACGCGCAGATCCCGCAGCATGCGATGCAGCTGGGCGCCGACGCCCTGGTGACGAGCATCCACAAGTCGCTGCCCGGCTACAGCGCATCGGCGATGCTCCTGGCACGCACCGAGCTGCTGAGCATCGACCGGCTCGAGCACGGGTTCGAGACGACGCACACCACCTCGCCGCCCGGTGCGCCGCTCGCGTCGATCGACGGCTGCCGCGCGCTGCTCCAGTCGCGCGGCGAGGACCTGATCGGCACCCTGCTCGCCAACGTCACGGCGTTCCGGCAGCGTGTGCAGTCGCAGTTCGACGTTCCGGTCTTCCTGGAGGCATCCGACTTCCCAGCCGGCCGCTTCGACCCGACCAAGCTCGTCCTGCGCGTGAACCAGCTGGGCGCCTCAGGCGTCGAGATCGAGCGCGCCCTGCTCGAGCACAGCATCCGCATCGAGATGGCCGACCACGACACCATCATCTTCATGGCCACGATCACCGACACGGCCGCCGACTTCGATCTCCTGGCCTCGGCGCTCATCCCGATCCTCAAGGCCGTGCAGGGCGATGCCCGACCGAGCGACACCGCACTGAGCTGGTCGGTCGTGCCGCAGGTGGCGATCTCCATGCGCGATGCCTACTTCGCGAACACCGAGATGGTCTGCCGCGCCGATGCCGTGGGTCGCATCTCCGCTGACCTCATCGCCCCGTACCCGCCGGGCGTCGCTGTGGTGGCTCCCGGCGAGGTGCTCACCGACGAGATCGTCGAGGGACTGACGACCTCGAAGGATGCGGGTGTGCGCATCGCCTATGCCTCGGATCCGACACTGGCCAGCTACCGCGTCGTGCGCAACGAGCGCTGAGCTCCATCAGGGCCGGGCCACTGCGCCGGTCCGAGCACACGTCGATCGCTAGGCCGACACGATGTCGCGCTGCCGGAACCGCACGACGCCCAGGGCCACGAGTGCTGCAGCGATGACCATGAGCACCACGAGTGGGTTCCACTTCATCGCCGCACCGGGCAGGCGCGGGATGTGGGCGAAGGGGCTGAGGTCGAGGGTCCACGCCGGCAGGTTGACGGCCGGGCCGAGCTCGGCCACGAGCGCCAGGCCCACGAGCAGGCCCCACGCGAGCACCGTGAGCCGTGGGGCGAACCCGAACATCAGCACCACGAAGCCGGTGAAGACCCAGATGGCCGGCAGGAAGGCCAGCGCTGCACCGAGGATCGGCAGCGCGCTGTCGATGCTGCCCGCCTGCTGCGCACTGGCCAGGCCCGCAGTGACGCCGATGATGACGCTCAGCGCAGCCGTGCCCGCCAGCGCCACGAGGAGGTGGCTCGCAAGCCAGCGCGTGCGTGACACCGACGCGGCCAGCACGAGCTCTGCATGCCCGGACTCCTCCTCCGTCCGCAGCCGGAGCGTGACGGCCACGCCGTAGGCCGCAGTGAGCAGTGCGGCGATGCTGAACATGTAGGCGAGGTAGGCGTCGGTGAGCTGGTCGGTGCCGCCGAGGGTCTCGATGAGCCTGCGGAACTGCTCGCTGCTCGCGAACGAGTCGACGCTGGACACCAGGTTGCCGGCGATGAAGCCGTAGAGCACGAAGGCGATGGCCCAGCCCAGCAG
>JAQTXL010000201.1 GCA_028688835.1 Candidatus Nanopelagicales bacterium
AGGAGGCCGGCACCGTGCGCGCCTTCGCCGGCTGCGGGATCGTGGCGGGCTCGAACGCCCACCAGGAGCTCGCCGAGTCCAATGCCAAGCTGCTGCCGATGCGGCACGCGCTCGAGGAGCGCTAGGCGGTTGCGAGCGCCTGGTCGACCGCCTGATTGACCAGGCCAAGGATCTCGGACTCACGGGTGCGCGTGCAGGTGCGCGCGACCACCACCTGCACACCCCCGGCCTGCAGTGCGTCGCGCAGCGCAGCATCGAGCTCGGCAGACGTGCTGGCCGTCGCGCACGGGAAGCCCAGGGCGCTGACCGCTGCCGGGATGTCGGCCTCGAGCGGTGTGCCGAAGACACGATCGAACACCGGCGCGAACTGCTCGCCGCCCTGCTCGAGCTGGGAGAAGATGCCGCCGCCGTTGTTGTCGCTCACGACGTAGACGAGGTCGGGCAGCTCCTCGCCCGTGGGCACGCGAAGCCCATTGAGGTCATAGAGGAACGTCAGGTCGCCCAGCAGAGCGATGCAGGCAGCCTCGCTGTCGCGCTGCGCGGCGACTGCAGAGCCCCAGGCGGTCGAGACGCAGCCGTCGATGCCGGATGTGCCGCGGTTGCACAGCGTCACGGCGCTGCCGGTGGCATTGGCCGCGAAGTTGTAGACGTGGCGCACCGGCCACGAAGGGCCGACGAAGAACAGCCCCTCCTCAGGGACCGCCTGGCCGCATGCGCGCGCAACGTGCATGCCCGTGAGCTCGGGCACCTCGCCGCCGGCCAGCACGGTCTCGATGGCTGCAGCCGCCAGCAGGTCGGCGCGCTGCCATGACTCGAGCCACTCGCTGCCGATCTCGCCCTCGGCCGGCGGCAGCGGACACGCAGCGACGACGACATCGGCTGAGCGCGTCGGATCGCTCCACTGCGGCTGCGCATCGACGGCGATGTGGACGCGCGCACGCAGGATGTGACGCTGCACCGCACGGCTGAGGCCGACGCGGCCGACCGTGATCACGACATCGGGCACATGCGCGTCGGCGAAGCCAGGGATGCCGAGCAGCAGCGCGCCATGCGCGAGTGAGGTGTCGCAGGCCGAGACGTTGCCGCTCGGCTCTCCGATGATCGGCCAGCCGAGGGCATCGCCGAGCTCGTCGACGAGCTCGGCCGCCTCGCCGTCGGCATGGTCGCCCACGACGATGAGGCCACGCTCGGGGATCGATGCGTCGTCGAGCAGCATCTCGAGGATCTCGTCGATGGGCAGCCCCATACCGGCCATGAGGCGCGCATCCGCCGTCCAGGGCCGTCCGTCGGGGCGACCTGCGAGCGGACCGCTGGCCAGCGCCTCGCGCTGCACCTGCGGATCGGCGTCGTCGGCTGCGGGCACCAGCGGCTCGACGAACTGCACATTGAGGTGCACGGGACCGGAGCGCATGACATCGGTGGTCGCCGCGACTGCTCGCGCGACCGTCGAGCGCCACACGCGGGACTGGGCGCTGAAGGACTCGCCTTCAGCCGGTGCGACCGCCGGCGCCAGATCGACGCTCGCGCGGACGCTCGGGCCGAACAGGCCCACCTGCTCGATCGTCTGGTTCGCACCGACACCGCGCAGGGCTGCGGGCCGGTCGGCGGTCAGTGCGATGAGCGGCACGCTGGCGAGGTCGGCCTCGACGACCGCGGGATGCAGGTTGACGGCAGCCGTGCCCGACGTGGTCACGACCACAGCCGGCACGCCGCTCACCTTGCCCAGGCCCAGGGCCAGGAACGCGGCCGACCGCTCGTCGACGCGCACATGCAGGGTGAGCTCACCGCGACCCTCAGCGGCGGCGAGCTCGAGCGCCAGAGCCGCCGAGCGCGAGCCCGGCGCAAGCACGACATCGGTGATCCCGCAGCGCACGAGCTCGTCGATGATGACGCGGGCCATGGCCGTCGAAGGATTCACGCGCTCACCCTGCCATGCCTGACGACGATCACGCACTTGAGGTGAGCAGGGCTCGCCAGGGCGCCACCGCCTGCGAATCCCAGGCTCCGGCCAGGCGGCGCTCCCAGAAGATCGCGCGCTCGTCGGTGACCAGGCCGCGTGCCGCGTCAAGGGCGTCGCGGTCGGGCGCGAGCCGGCAGACATCCATCGCACCATCGATGGGCACCAGCGTGGGCACGGTGAGATCGGTGGCGAGCAGGGCGCCGGTCCCGAGCCCGCAGGCGCGATCGACATCGAGGGCTGAAGCGAGTGCGAGCGAGGCGCACATGCCGATCGAGGAGTCCATCGAGCTGCTGATCACCACCGGCAGGCCGACGGCCTCGGCGATGCGCACACCGGCGCTGACCCCGCCGACCGGCGCCGGCTTGATGATGGCGACATCGGCGATCTCCACCAGGTCGCGCAGTGACGCAGTCGTCAGCGCGCGATCGGTGCGGATCGACTCGTCGACGGCGATCGGCACGTCGACTGCAGCGTGCACCGCGCGCAGGTCGTCGCGCGACTCCACGGGCTGCTCGACGTACTCGAGCCCGTAGCGGGACAGGACGGTGATGGCCTCGATGGCCGCCTCGCGCGACCAGCAGCCGTTCGCGTCGATGCGGATGAGCCCGGCACCGGCGCCGAGCGAGGCATCGAGCGCGTCGCGGATGGCCGCGACGCGAGCCTCATCGGTCGCCAGGTCGCCCGTGACCTTGACCTTGATGGTGCTGCAGCCGTCGCGGCCGGCGGCCTGGGCCGCGAGCACGCCGGCGACCTCGGGCGTGACGGCAGGGATGATCGCGTTGCACTTGATCGACGTGCGCGCCCCGCTCGGCCAGGTGCCGAAGGCGGCCTCGAGCGCAGCCGCGAGCCAGCGGCCGGCGGCCTCGTCGTCGTAGTCGTGGAAGGGCGCGAACTCGCCCCAGCCCGACGGCCCCTCGATGAGCATGCCCTCGCGCACCGTCACGCCGCGGAACTCGCGGTGCAGC
>JAQTXL010000202.1 GCA_028688835.1 Candidatus Nanopelagicales bacterium
CCCAGTCGGCATCGTCGTGGATCGCCCGCGCGACCAGGCGTCGCTGCACGGCGATGCCGATCGCGGTGCCGGCCGCCACGGTGCCCGCCGCCAGCAGCCCGGCCCCGGCGATCTTCACGGCGTTCGGGACGGACGGGCTCATGCGCGTCGCTCGTAGGCTCGCGGCACCCGGGCGCCGAGGCGGGTGACGATCTCGTATCCGATCGAGCCGCTCCAGGTGCCCCAGTCGTCGGCGGTCGGGGCTCCGGTGGCGGCATCGCCGAACACGATGACCTCATCGCCCGCCTCCACCGACTCCAGCTCGGCGGGCAGCTCGATCACGAACTGGTCCATGGCGATCTGCCCGAGCACCGCGCAGCGAACGCCGCCGACGAGCACGTGCGCACCGCGCCCGATGCGCGGGATGCCGTCGGCATAGCCGAGCGGCACCAGCCCCACGCGCGTCGGCTCGACAGCGGTCCACAGTCCTCCATAGGACACCGACTGGCCAGCGGGAATGGTCTTCACGAGCGCCAGGCGCGCGCGCAGGGTCATCACTGCGCGCAGGCCGAAGCGCTGGGCGCTGGCGGGCTCCATCGGCGAGACGCCGTACATCGCGATGCCGATGCGCACGAGATCGAACCGGGTGTCGGGCCAGGTGAGCGCGGCGGCGCTGTTGGCCAGGTGCAGCAGCTGCGGCTCGATGCCCGCCTCGCGGGCCTGCGCGACGCCCTGGAGGAACAGCGTGCGCTGCTGGGCCACTGACGCGGCATCGCCGGAGGCCGCATCGGCCAGGTGCGACCAGATGCCGACGACCTCGATGCGCCCGCGCGCCTTGAGCGCCGCAGCGGCAGTCACCAGCTCGTGCCACGCCTCGATGTCGGAGCCGTTGCGCGACAGGCCCGTGTCGAGCTTGAGGTGCACGCGCGCGACGACGCCTGCCTCAGCGGCTGCCTCGACCACCGCGATGAGCGCCCACAGCGACGAGACGGAGATCTGCACTCGTGCCGTGACGCAGGCCAACAGGTCTGGATCGCCTGGGGTCCACAGCCAGGCGAGCAGCGGTCCGTCGTCGCCCGACTCGCGCAGGGCGACGGCCTCGCTCAGCAGTGCGACACCGAGCCAGTCGGCGCCCGCGGCCCGGGCCGCCTGGGCGATCGGCACCAGGCCGTGGCCGTAGGCGTCGGCCTTGACCACCGCCAGGAGCATCGAGCCTGGCGCTGCCTCGCGCACCACGCGCAGGTTGTGCTCGAGGGCATCGAGGTCGATCTCGGCCACCGCGCGCATCATGACGGCAATCCTCCCGGACGCCGCACATGCGCGATCGCCGAGGGCAGCGCGCCCGCGAGATCCGATGCCGTCACCGGACGGGCGCCCGTGGCCGCGAGGCGCCCCGCCGCGCCGTGGATCCAGCAGGCGGCCGCTGCGACTCGTGCGACCTCCGGATGATCGAGTGACGCTGCGGCACGCGCCTGCGCGCTGGCGAGCAGGGCGCCGAGCAGGCCGGCCAGCACATCGCCGCTGCCAGCTGTGCTGAGGGCCGGTGAGCCGAGCATGTCGACGAGGAGCGTGCCGTCGGGAGCGGCGATCACGGTGCCTGCGCCCTTGAGGACGACGGTGACGCGCAGATCGGCGGCTAGCGCCCGCGCCGCCGCGATGCGGCCCTGGCCGACCGGCACGTCGCTCAGCCGCGCGAACTCACCGTCATGCGGCGTCATCACCGTGGGACTCGTGCGCGCACGCACTGCCTGGCGCAGCTGCTCATCGTGGGCGATGGCCGTGAGCGCACCTGCATCGAGCACGACCGGGACGTTGCAGCGCAGCAGCACCCCGATCGCGTCGCGATCGGCAGGCGTGCCGGAGAAGCCCGGGCCGACGACCCAGGCGCTGACACGCGTGTTCGCCGACGGGTCGCCCGTGGTCGCCACCACCGTCGGATGCCGGTCGACGACGCGCGAGGCAAGGGCATCGCCGCGGTCGAGGTACTCGACCATGCCGATGTCTGCGGCACAGGCGGCACTCGCGGAGAGCAGCGCGGCCCCCGGGTACTGCGGGCTGCCAGCGCAGATGCCGACGACCCCGCGGCGGTACTTGTGGTCGGTCATCAGCGGCTCGGGCACCAGATCGGCGATGTCCGCCTCCTCGAGCACGCCGCCGCAGTCGGCGAGCACGTCATTGATCCCGATGTCGATGATGCGCACGCCGCCTGCGCGCGCCTTGCCCGGCATCGTCACCAGCCCGGGCTTGAGGCCGGCGAAGGTGACGGTCAGATCGGCATCGACCGCATCGCCCTCGACGACACCGGTGTCGGCGTCGACGCCGGTGGGCAGGTCGACGGCGACGACGAGCGCATCGAGCCCGTGCGTGGCATGGACGATCGAGGCGATCGGTTCGCGCAGCGCACCCGACGCGCCGATGCCCAGGAGCCCGTCAAGCACGAGATCGGCGGCGGCCAGCTGCGCAGCGGACTCGGCATCGTCCCAGGGAATGCAGCGCCCGTGGGCGTCGAGCAGCGCCGACAGCCCACCCGCATGTGGGGTCGCGGTGGCCGCGATCGCCACGACGAACGCACCCCGGCGGGCGAGGATCGCTCCCGCGTGCAGGGCATCGCCGCCATTGCTGCCCGCACCGGCCAGCACCACGATGCGGGCCCCGACGATGCCGCCGCGGGCCTGGGTCAGCAGGTCGATCACGGACGCAGCGACACCGTGGGCTGCACGCGCCATGAGCACGCCGGAGGCGAGCTCATCTGGGTGGTCGTGCTCCGCCTGACGGATCGCCGCGGCCTCGTGCAGCGTGATCATCGCTATTCGACGGTGACGGACTTGGCGAGGTTGCGCGGCTGGTCGACGTCGTGGCCCTTGGCCGTGGCCATCTCGCAGGCGAACACCTGCAGCGGCACGGTCGAGACGAGCGGCTGCATGAGCAGCGGCACGACGGGCAC